>MGYT01000154.1:3199-6503 GCA_001801865.1 Gammaproteobacteria bacterium RIFCSPLOWO2_02_FULL_61_13 | reverse complement strand
CGACTGCCACACGGCCCTTCAGCCCGGCCTCAAACACGGGCACTTCGACTCCGGCCGGACGCGTTTGGCTTCATCAGCTGTGCAGTGTCTCGTACTTCGCCTGCAGTTCTTCCCTGCCCTCAGCGAAGTCGGGATTCTTGACGATGCAACTCTCGGCGCACACCAGCATGCACTGGGGTTCATCCTCCGCGCCGACACATTCCGTGCAGCGGAAGGCATCGATGACAAAGACCTTGTCGCCGCGGCTGATGGCCTGGTTCGGACATACCGGTTCACAGGCTTCACAGTTCGTGCAGGCAGTCGTGATCATTAGTGCCATGACAGTGACCTCCTCATGGTTAGTTGCTGTTCCGGAACTCAGGCAGTTTTTGCCGCCTTTCCGGCCCGTGCCGCCGGCAACAGGGATTCAATCAGTTCCGGCGTCCAGGGCACGCCGCGCGCCAGCGCCTGGCGCAGAGCGACAAAATCCGCCTCCCGTTCCGTTCCTGCGGGTTCATTAAAGGCGCGAAATCCCGCATGCGCCTCCGTCATCATGTTCAACGCCAGCCAGGCCCGGGAGTTTTCCTTGTTGGCATTCCACGCACTGAGTTTTGGTTTGCGCAGTTCCTCCAGCGTTTTGGTCATGCAATCCGGGAACGTCAGCACGAATTTAGCGCAATATTCCTCGACTATTTCATCCAACCGGGTCAGATCCACGACCCCGCGCCCGAGCAGTTCCTTGCCGCGCTGCAAGTCGGCCCCGGTTTTGGATTCCCCATTTATCACGCGTCCGAAACCATCAACGAAACGCTCTGTCTCCACCGTCGGATTGGCAATGAAACCGCCGTCGACCTTCAGCGCCGGGGCGATGTCGGTCAGCATCCCCAGCCGGCAGGCTTTGTGCGCGGACCACAACTCGCACAGGGTACCGGAGGCCATGGCCCTCTCCGCGCCGAGTAGCAGCGGCAGGAAATCCGTCGCGCCGCCGATGGGTGCCGACCCGTGTTTCGGTCCGGCCTGGCCGAAGCGCGCCAGATCCTGGGCAATGGAAAAATCACAGGCCATGCCGATCTCCTGGCCGCCCCCCACGCGCAGGCCGTTGACGCGGCAGATCACGGGCTTGTCGCAGGCCAGGATCGCCGACACCATGTCATTGAACAACCGCATGTACTGCCGGTATTCCTGCGGGTTGCCGGCATAGTATTCCGCGTATTCCCTGGTATTGCCGCCACTGCAGAAGGCCTTGTCGCCGGCCCCGGTGAATACCGTGCAGACCACGTCGCGGGCATTGCTTGCCTCACGGAAAGCGAGAATGACCGCTTTCACCATTTCCGTCGTGTATGAATTGAATTGCTTCGGGTTATTCAGCGTGATCCATGCGTGATAAAGCCCCGTGATGGGCTTTCCGTCCGGAGTCCTGGCCGGCCTTTTTTCGAAAATGACCGCCGGTTCTGTGGCGACACCGGGCAGATTGTGATCGATCAGGGTTGGGTGGCTCATGGGATGGACCTCCATTCGGTGCCCGGATCAATGAAGTTCCGGACTAGCTTTTATCGTATTGTGGTACTACAATGCTATTATACATCTCGAAGCGACCAAATTCAACCCGCAACCATGCAACCTGCATCCCAGGCTGACCTGACCCTCCCCAGCCGCGACCGGACCTCGGTCTCCGTGGCGCTGATAGGCAGCGGCGGTGTCGGCGTCCTGACCGCCGGACACCTCCTGCTGCAGGTCGCGGCGCGACTCGGTCTGTTCGGGCTGCTGACGCGATCTGTCGGCCCGCAAATTCGCGGTGGAGAGTCGGCTGCGCTGCTGCGCCTCTCGGGCACACCGGTGAGCTGCATGGATGACCATTTCGACCTGCTGCTTGCCATTGACTGGAACAACGCGGAACGGTTTGCCGCCGAAATCCCGCTGCGTAGTGACAGTATGATCATTACCGGCGTGGGAGACACCTCCATCCCGGTCTCCCTGCTCGCTGCCCATCCGCGCGTGCTGGAACTGCCCATTGCCGGAATTGCGGCCGAAGTCCCCGGCGGACGCGAGAACATGGTGGCCCTCGGCATCCTGAGTGCGGTACTGGCGCTGCCCGCGGCGGCGGTGCAAGCGGTAATCGAAGTGTCGCTGGCTGACAAGGGCGCGGATACGGTCACGGCCGGCATTGCGGCGGTGGAACGTGGCCGCGGATTGGCGCAGCAGACAGGACTCGACCTCCAGGTCCGGTGTGACACGGCCAGGAATGCCGCGCGCTGGCTCCTGACCGGTAATGAAGCCGCGGGAATGGGTGCGCTGCGGGGCGGCGTGCGTTTCGCTGCCGCGTATCCCATCACGCCGGCAACCGAGATTCTTGAATGGCTTGCCCCGAACCTGCAGAAGCTTGGCGCGACTCTGGTCCAGGCGGAGGACGAACTGGCCTCCATCAACATGTGCATAGGCGCGTCCTTTGCCGGCGTGCCGGCGCTGACGGCAACGTCCGGGCCCGGGTTCTCATTGATGCTGGAGGGGCTCGGCCTGGCGGTCGCTGCCGAGGTGCCGCTGGTGGTCATTGACGTGATGCGCGGCGGACCATCCACCGGCATACCGACCAAGTCCGAGCAGACCGATCTCAACGCCGCTGTCTACGGCGTGCACGGGGAAGCGCCGCATCTCGTACTCGCGCCGACCTCCATTACCGACGCGCTGTTCACCACGCAATGGGCGGTGCACCTTGCGGAATCCACGCAAACCCCGGCCATCGTGCTTTCCGATCAGGCGCTGGGCCAGACGACAGCGATCATCAACCCGCCGGCCAACGTGCAATTCCTTGCCGAGCGCATGGTCATGCGATCGCCCCAGGCCGGCTATGCGCGCTATGCCGTTACCGCGGATGGCGTGTCGCCGGTAACATTGCCCGGGACCCCTGGCGGCCAGTACACCGCCGACGGACTCGAACACAATCCGCGCGGCACCCCGTCCAGCCGCGGCGAGGATCACGCCCTGCAACTGGACAAGCGCCTGCACAAGATCACTTCGTTCAACTACGGTGTGCACTGGGCCGATGTGGAAGGCGACGGCCCGCTTGCTGTGATCACCTGGGGTTCGACCACCGGTGCCGTGCGCGAGGCGGTGCGCCGCCTGCGCGACGGCGGCCATGCGGTGCGAATGATTGCCATTCGCCTGCTCTCGCCACCGCAAGTTGAACAACTGGCTGCGGCGCTGGCCGGCGTGAACTGCGCCGTCATTGTCGAACAGAGCCACTCGGGACAATTTCACCGCTTCCTGCGCGCGCATTACGACCTGCCACCGGAAGTGCACGTCATCGCGCGCCCCGGACCGCTGGTAT
>MGYT01000154.1:1826-3157 GCA_001801865.1 Gammaproteobacteria bacterium RIFCSPLOWO2_02_FULL_61_13 | reverse complement strand
CCCGCTGCCTGCCCGGCCGCAAAGGCCGGGGATTTCAAATCCGACGTCAAACCGGTCTGGTGTCCGGGCTGCGGTGATTACCATGTGCTGCTTGCCCTCACCAAGGCGTTCGCGGCGCTCGGGTTGCGACCGGAGCAGGTCGTCGTTGTCTCCGGCATAGGCTGCTCATCGCGCATACCGGCATACACCAATTGCTACGGCTTTCACGGAATTCATGGCCGGGCGCTGCCGCTGGCAACCGGGGTCAAGGTTGCGCGTCCCGATCTCACGGTCATCTGCGCCGGCGGGGACGGCGATGGATTTTCCATCGGTGGCAATCACTTTCTGCATGCCTGCCGGCGCAATGTGGACATCACTTATCTGGTCATGGACAACGAGGTGTACGGCATGACCAAGGGGCAGCCCTCACCCACCACCGATCCCACCTGGGACAGCGCGCTAAGCCCCGGGGGCACCGGCATGTCACCCTTCCACCCGCTGGTGATCGCGCTGGCCTCCGGCGCCAACTTCATCGCCCGGGCGTTTGCCGGCGATCCGAACACGACGGCGAAAATGCTTGCCGATGCCATCAGGCATCCCGGATTTTCATTCGTCCAGATCCTGAGCCCCTGCGTCACGTTTCGCCCGGATCAAAAGACGTGGAAAGACCGGGTGCGGCCCGCGCCGGTGCTCGAGACCGATGACGCCGGCAGGGCCGCGCGCCGTCTGATGACCGACGATGGTTTTGTCTGCGGCGTGCTGTATCGGGGACACCGGGAACCTTACCGTCATGCCGTGCGCGCCGGCGCGGCGGAGCACGGCCCGGACTTCCTTGAGGCAGGATTCAGGGTCGGACCATGAACGAACGTGCATGGCAATCCTCCGACGTGGCAGGCCTGCTCGGGCATGCGCTGGCAATCGAAGACGAAGCGTGCACGCGTTACCGCGATCTCGCGGACCAGATGGACGTGCATAACAATCCGGCCGCGGCGCGGTTTTTCCGGCGCATGGAAAGGCTCGAGGGTCTGCATGCGGAAAAGATCCGCATGCAAATCGGCGCACACGCCCTGCCGCAGATCGCACCCTGGGAATATAAATGGCAGGACGCGGAAGCCCCCGAGACCACGGACTTTGCTGTCGTCGACCACATGCTCACGCTGGTGCGGGCACTGCAGCTTGCACTGCACAATGAACAGCGGGCCTGTGACTACTTCCAGGCCATTGAACGCGCCACGACCGACAGTAGTGTCAGGGAACTGGCACGTGAACTTGCCGACGACGAGCGCCAGCACATGGAGTGGCTGGCGCGTGAACTGCAGGACGCGGCTTTGCACCCGCAACCAGCGCGCGCC
>MGYT01000154.1:0-1804 GCA_001801865.1 Gammaproteobacteria bacterium RIFCSPLOWO2_02_FULL_61_13 | reverse complement strand
AGGAATGAGGAGCTGAAAATGGTTGAACTGACCCCGATTTTTACCGCGGACCATAAACATTGTGACCAGCGATTTGCCGGGCTGGAACACGCGGTTGCCGAAGGCGACTGGGGGCTGGCGAATTCACTCTACCGGCAGTTCCAGGACGAAATGCTGCGCCATATGGCGACCGAGGAGGAAATACTGTTTCCCGCGTTCGAACAGGTTACCGGCCAGGCGCAGGGGCCGACGCGCGTCATGTGCATGGAGCACGAACAGATGCGTGAGCTGCTGCAGGAGATGTCGCCGGCACTGGCGGCGCAGGATGCCGGCGCTCTGGCGGGCATCGCTGAAACGCTGCTGATCTTCATGCAACAGCACAACATGAAAGAGGAACAGGTCCTGTATCCGATGCTGGATGAAATGGTGGCGGAAAGCACGCGCCAGGAGGCGGTGGGAAAACTGGCCCACGGCGCCTGAACCCGCCGCTACCAATGAACCGAAGTGTGCGCGACTGCACCGGCAAAACTGGAGACCAATCATGGACATTGCGAAGCACGCTCAATACCTGCGCCCACTGAATGCCGCTGACCTGGATCGGGTCATCGCCATCGACACCGCGGTGACCGGCCGGCCCCGGCGCGGCTTTTTTGAGAAACGGCTCGCGGCTGCGCTGCGCGACCCGCGCGGTTTCGTGTATACGGGTTATGCCGATGCCGGCGGTTTGCAAGGCTTCATGATGTGCCGCCTGCTCGAGGGCGAATTTGGCGGCAGCAGGTCCGCGGCAGTGATGGACACCATGGGGGTGGAACCAGCCAGGCAGGGAGAGGGCATCGGCCATGCACTGCTGCATGCCAGCGAGGAGGTGTTACAGCACAAGGGTGTTGCCGAGCTGCACACCCAGGCCGACTGGCGCAACGGCAGTGTGTTGCCGTTCTTCAGCAAGGCCGGTTTCCTTCTCGCACAGCGCTATGTGCTGGAACGTGAGGTCGGTCCGCATGGCATCGACCTGCAGCCGGCGGCGGAACCCGAGTCAAGCCACGAGACGAATTACAGCGATCCCAGCCGCGATGACTTTGCCGCCCTGTCGCGCGACCGCATACCCTGTCGATCCCTGCAACACAGCGACCTGGCCGCGCTCATCCGCATTGATCGCAAACTGCTGGGCAGGGATCGCACCGGTTATTATGAGCACAAGCTGGTTGAGGTGCTGGAGGAGTCCGGGATTCGCGTCTCCATGGTCGCCGAGATCGACGGCATGGTGGCCGGCTTCATCATGGCGCGCGTCGACTTCGGGGAATTCGGCCGCGCCGAACCCTATGCCGTGCTGGACACCATGAGCGTGGATCCGGATCGCCAGCACCTGCACATCGCAACAGCGTTGCTGTCACAGTTGCTGGCCAACCTGACCACGTTGCGCGTCGAGCATGTGCGCACCGAGGCCGCCTTCGATCAGCACGGGCTGTTTGCGTTCCTGTGGCGCTGCGGTTTCCGTCCGTCGCAGCAACTGGCGTTTTACCGGACCCTGGGCTGATCGTAGCGCGCCGGGCCGGGCACGCGCATATCAGTACCGGTTCAGCAGTGCTTCCAGGCCGGCCGCCGCTTTTCAAGGAAAGCGGTCAGGCCCTCGGACGGGTCGTGCCCGGTCATCAGTTCATCCAGATAGCGCCGCTCCACAGCGGCCAGTTTTTCCTGAATGCGGCCCGCCAGGTCATGGCGCGCGGCCCAGAGCGCGTGACGCAGGGCAAATGTGCTCTTTGGCTCCAGTTCGCGCCGGAAATATGCCAGTGCGGCGTCCTCGGGCTGTTCGTGCAACTCCGTCACC
>MGYT01000153.1:3978-7435 GCA_001801865.1 Gammaproteobacteria bacterium RIFCSPLOWO2_02_FULL_61_13 | reverse complement strand
AAAGCAGGGCATGTGGGTCATTGGGGCGTTTTTCTTTCTCAAGCCTCCTCCTGTGTCTCTCTTCAGACACCCGCTGTGCGGCTGTAAGTTGCCTACACCCATGAACGAAAATGACAGGCTCAGCCTGAATGAATGCAAGGATTTCTACCTCCCCTGCGAAGTATTTGTTTATTAAAAGGCAACACTTCTCCGCGTCGTTGTTCGAGATCCATCGCGCGAACAGGCGCTTGACGACTTCCTCAGCACTATCAGCCGCGCGGTCAAAGGCTCGTTCAAAGTAACGCTCGAAGAACCATTTCCACATATTTCAATCTCTAAGGGAAAATCTCGGTACCCGAGACAGGGATCATAGGGTCAGAGTTGCTGAAAAACGGCATCTCACGCGGACAATTTGCATTGCGCGAAGCCATTCATACGACATTTTGAAGCTTGTTGACAAAGTCACGTCCAGAAATAGGCGGTGGCAGGGGTTTACCATCCGCTCACCGCCGTCGGCGCCATGCCGGTATCAGGCCGCACCGCGTCGGCCATGGAGGGCCTCGGCAACGGCCTGTGGATTCTTCGCCGCCACGCGCAACAATGCCAATGCCGGGCCATCCGGAGTACGCCGCCCTTGCTCCCAATTGCGAAGCGTGGCCACGCTCACGCCGATCATGAGGGCAAACTCACTCTGCGACGTGCCCAGCTTGCCACGCACGGCCTTCACATCGGCCGGCCGAAACGTTGTCGTCCGCGATGCTCGCAATGTGCCCCGGCGAATCCGCCCGGCCTGACGAACACTGGCAACAAGTTCAAGAAACGCCTTGTCTTTCACTGGAATTCCTCCCGAATAAGTTGGCCCAACACGCGCGCTTGAACTGGAGTGATGTTACTCTGCTCGTTCTTCGCGTAAGCGTAGAGCATGTAGAACGCCGCATCCGCGGGCGCCCAGTAGTAGATAACGCGGATACCACTCCGCTTTCCTGTGCCCGACCGTGCCCAGCGGAGCTTCCGTGCGCCACGGGCACCTCCGATTGCGGAACCCTGTTCGGGCCGGAGCATCAGGGCAACCTGAAGCGCGCGATACGCCTCGTCATCAAGCAGCCGATTGATGACCTTGGTAAAGATCGGCGTCTCGACGAACCGCATGACGCATCATACGCCAATGACGCATGGTTGAAAATACTGAGGGCGTCTTGCGTCGGTTGAATATGTCTCATCCCATGGACGCCAGAAAGACGCATCACTCCGCCGCATCCCTGACCGCCTCCACCAGCGCATCAAGTTCCGCGTCGGTGGTTTGCCACGAGCACATGAACCGCGCGCCGCCTTCGCCGATGAAGTCGTAGAAGTGCCAGCCCTGCTGTCGCAAATCCGCGGCCACCTGATCCGGCAATTGGGCGAACACCGCATTGGCCTGCACCGGCGCCGCCAGCGAAACGCCGGGGATTTTGACCAGTTGCTCCGCCAACCGCCGCGCACAGGCATTGCCGTGGCGGGCATGCTTGAGCCATGCATGTCCCTCCAGCATGCCGACCCACGGCGCGGCGAGGAAACGCATCTTGGAGGCCAGTTGGCCCGCCTGCTTGCAGCGAAACTCAAATTCATGGGCCAGTGCGCGATCGAAAAAAACCACGGCATCACCCACGGGCATGCCGAGCTTGGTGCCACCGAGACACAGCACATCCACGCCCCGGCGACAGGTCAACTCAGCAGGATGTACATCCAGCGCCGCCACCGCGTTGAAGAAGCGGGCGCCGTCCATGTGCAGCTTGAGGCCGAGTCGCGTCTTCAGGGCGTTAATGGCGTCCAGTTCATCAGTGTCGTACAAGGTCCCCAGTTCGGTGGGCTGGGTGATGGACAGCACCTTGGGCTTGGGGTAGTGCAGGTCATCACGCTTGGTCACGCGCCGCTCCACGGCCTGAAGGTCGACCTTGCCATTGGCGCCTTCCACCAGCAGCACCTTGGTGCCGTTGGAATAGAACTCGGGCGCGCCACACTCATCCGTTTCCACGTGGGCGAATTGATGGCAGATGATGCCGTGGTAGGACTGGCACATGCTGGCCAGCGCCAGTGAATTAGCGGCAGTGCCGTTGAAGGTGAAGAACACCTCGCAGTCGGTTTCGAACAACTCGCGGATCAGATCGCAGGCATGCTGCGTCCATTGGTCGGCGCCGTAGCCGGGTGTGTAACCCTGGTTGGCTTTCTCCAGGGCCGCCCATACTTCGGGCGCCACCCCGGCGGAATTGTCACTGGCAAAATCGTAGCGGTCCGTCATGGCGATTCCTTAACGTGAAAGTGTCAGCAGTGAGGCGTTGCCGCCCACGGCTGCGGTGTTGATGGTACAGGTCTGTTCCGTGGCGAAGCGGGGCAGGTAATTCGGCCCGCCGGCCTTGGGCCCGGTGCCCGACAGGTTGCGCCCGCCAAAGGGGTGTGACCCCACGACGGCGCCTATCATGTTGCGATTCACGTAAACATTGCCGACCTGCGCACGCCGCCGGATCTGTTCCGCGGTGTCGGCGATGCGGCTGTGTATCCCCAACGTCAGGCCGTAGCCGGTGGCGTTGATGTCGTCGATGACCGCGTTCAGGTCCTCTGCCGCGTACCGCACCACATGCAGAATCGGCCCAAACACTTCCTGCGGCAAATCGCGGATAGAATTTATTTCGAGCACGGCGGGCATGAAGTAATGCCCGCGGCCTTTGGCCCAGCGTGGCCTGCATTGATGCACCAGTTTGCCGCTTTTACTGGTCAGCTTGATGTGGCGCTCCAGCATCTCGCGCGATTCGGCATCTATGACCGGTCCGACGTCGGTTTCCAGATCCATCGGATCCCCGATCTGCAGTTGGTCCATCCAGCCGGTTAACAGCGACAGGGTGCGATCCGCAATCTCCTTTTGCACATAAAGAACACGCAGCGCCGAACACCGCTGGCCGGCGCTGTTGAACGCCGAGTAGGCGGCATCCAGTACCAGTTGCTCGGGCAATGCAGAGCTGTCCGCAATTAGTACATTCTGGCCGCCGGTTTCGGCAATGAAGACCGGAATGGGTCCGTCGCGCCGCGCCAGTTGCCGGTTGATGTAGGTCGCCGTCTCCGTGGATCCGGTAAAGGCCACACCGGCCACGCGCGGATCCCGCAGCAGCACGGCGCCAAGCTGCGCCCCGTCACCGGGCAGGAACTGGAGCACCTCGTTGGGAATGCCGGCCTCGTGCAGCAATTGAACCACCCGGTATCCGCACAATGACGTTTGCTCCGCGGGCTTGGCGATCACCGCGTTGCCCGCCGCCAGTGCGGCGGCGACCTGGCCGGTGAAAATGGCAACGGGAAAATTCCACGGGCTGATGCAGACGAAAATCCCGCACCCCGAGAGTCGTAACTCATTGTGTTCCCCGGTGGGACCCGGGAGCAGGGCAGGCTCCGCAAACAGGCGCCTGGCCTCGGAGGCGTAATAGCGCAGGAAGTCCACGGCCTCGCGCAC
>MGYT01000153.1:1136-3958 GCA_001801865.1 Gammaproteobacteria bacterium RIFCSPLOWO2_02_FULL_61_13 | reverse complement strand
AAACAGGTTCGCGGCGCGATCCAGCAGAGCCGCACGGTCTGCCGCCGGAAGTTCCGACCAGGACGCCCAGTGGGCGGCAGCGGCATCCAGCGCGGCGTGTGCGGCCTTGTCGTCGGCCCACACCGCCGTGCCGACACGGGCACTAATCTGGGCCGGATTCAGCACCGGCACGGAGCGGCCCTTCATCGTCTTGCCCGCCACCAACGGGTGGGCCTGCCACCTGGTCTCGGCCTTGCGCGTCACGGACGCCAGTAACTTGTCCCGCTGCGCGGGATCCGCAAGGTTGATACCGGCCGAATTAATGCGCGCCGGGGCAAACAGATCCCGCGGCAAGTGGATCGCCGGGTGGCGGATGCTGTCCTTGCGCGTCTCCGTCAGCACCACCGGATCGGCAATCACGTCATCCACGTCGATATTTTCATGCACAACCTGGTTGACGAACGAGGTATTCGCGCCGTTTTCAAGCAAGCGCCGCACCAGGTACGGCAGCAGGTCTTCATGGGCACCAACCGGCGCGTAGACCCGGCACGGCACATTCAATTTGTCCCGATCCACCACCTCGGCGTACAACTCCGCTCCCATTCCATGCAAGCGCTGGAACTCAAATTTGCGCGTCCCGGCATGGTGAAACACGTACGCCACCGTGTGCGCATTGTGGGTGGCGAATTGCGGATAAAGGTGAGGGCAGTCATCGAGGAGTGCGCGCGCGCAAGCCAGATAGGAGACATCGGTATTGACCTTGCGCGTAAACACCGGGTAGTCCGCCAACCCCTGTTCCTGCGCTCGCTTCACCTCCGTATCCCAGTAGGCCCCCTTGACCAGCCGCACCGGGATGATGCGATTGTGGACTGCGGCCAGCCCCTCCAACCACTGGATCACGGCCAGTGCGCGTTTTTGGTAGGCCTGCACGGCCAGCCCCAGGCCCTCCCAGCCCGCGAGACCCGAGTCGGCATACACCGCTGCAAACACCCGCAACTGGATCTCCAATCGATCGGCCTCTTCGGCATCCACGGTCAGTCCGATACCGGCGTCGCGGGCGGCGTGGGCCAGCAATTGCAACGACGTGGACAGCGCCTCTACCGCGCGCTCTGCGTGCCGGTGCTCGAAGCGCGGATACAACGCCGACAACTTTACCGAGATGGTGGGTCGGGTGAAAAAGGATTCCGCCGGCGCCACGCGCCCGCCGATGGCCTTGATGGCGTGCGTGTAGGATTCCTGGTAATGCGCCGCGTCTTCCGCGGTCAGCACGGCCTCGCCCAACATGTCATAGGAATGGCGGAAGGGGGCGTTCTCCTTGTCCCGTGACCGATCCAGCGCCTCGTCAATGGTGCGGCCCATGACAAATTGAAATGCCATGATGCGCATGGCCGAGCGGATCGCGGTGCGGAGCACGGGTTCCTCCAGGCGATTGGCAAGCCGTGTCAGGAACTCCCGTGGACGTTGCACTGCGTCTTCACCCGGATGCAACAGCTTGCCGGTGAGCATCAGCGCCCACGTGGACGCGTTGACGAACAACGAGTCGCTGGTGCCCAGGTGTTTCTTCCAGTTGGCGGAGGTCAGCTTGTCGGCGATGAGCCGATCCGCAGTGGCGGTATCGGGGATGCGCAACAATGACTCCGCCAGGCACATCAACACGATGCCTTCCTGGGAGGACAGGTCGTAATGTTGCAGGAAGGCGTGCAGACCGGTGGCCTTGCGTTGCCTGGCGCGCATGGCCCTGACCAGCTTCCGCGCCGAGTTGTGGATGTGATGGCTATGGGACATGGAGGTGCGGGCGCGGACCAGCAGCGCCAGCACCTGCCCGGATTCATCCGCCAGCCAGTCGTCGTTGATGGACGAAAATTGATCGCGCAGGGCCTGCGCGGGGTCTTTGCTGCCGCCGGCGCGGCTCATGACGCGCCCCTTTCCGGCGCGGCGCGCAGCCATTGCTGCAACACCAGGCCGCTCACTATCAGGATCAGACCCATAAGCGTCGTCTTGGCAATGGCTTCACCGAGGGCAAAGTGGATTAACCACAGGGAAAGAAATGGCGACACATATATTAATGTACTCACCCGCGCCGGCGAACTGGCGCTGCGCAGCGCCTGCAGCCATAGCACGTAGGTGATGCCCATTTCGAACAGGCCGACATAGAGGCCGCCGGCCAGCCCGGGCCAGCGAAATACCGTCACCCCGGATAGCCCCCACCACGCCAGGGCGACAAACGGGCAACTGCACAGGAAGCTCAGAAACAGGCTCAATACCGGGTCGCCGGTGTCCCGGGTCTTGGCAATCCAGTAGGACGCCCAGATGAGTGTGCTCCCCAACGCCAGCGCCACCCCGAGCGGGCTGAGGTTGCCGGACACACTGCTCCCACCCAGGCAAATCACCACTGCACCGGCATAGCAGATGCCCGCCGCGGCCAGGTCACCGGCGCGGAGCTTGTGTCCGAGTAAGGGCACCGACAGCAGCATCAATGCAATCGCCCAAGTGTAGTTCAACGCCTGCGCCACCTGGGCCGGCAACAGGGCATAGGCCTGGAACAGGATCAAGTAATAGGCGAGGGGGTTCAGCAGGCCGAGACCGAGGGCATGCAGCCAGATGCTCCGTGGTTGGCGCCAGGGCGCAGCGGCCATGCCACGCGACGCCAGCACCGCGAACAGGCAGGCCGTGGCGGAGAGGGTGGCGACCAGCAGCAGTTGCGGCACATCCAGGTGCTTGAGGCTGATCTTGAACGCCGTGGCCACCGTGGACCACAGGCACACGGCCGCGAGGGCGAATGCCACTGCCAGTTTGTCGTTGCTTGTCCCAGGCATCGGGCATTGTAGCGCCGGCCCGATACA
>MGYT01000153.1:0-1119 GCA_001801865.1 Gammaproteobacteria bacterium RIFCSPLOWO2_02_FULL_61_13 | reverse complement strand
GATGATCCAGTAGGGCGGGCTTTAGCCCGCCGGGCTGCAGCGGCCGGCCTCATAGGCTGAATCCCGCCATACAATATCGGAAATGGAGCAAGCCATTCCCTCACCGCAACTGCAAACCGTCATCGCCCACCTGCGCAGCATCGCCGGCGAGTCATTGACCACCGCCAGCGATCTGGAATCCAAACGCCGGCTGGTGGACAAGTACTTCGCGGTGCATCTCAGGGTGCTCGAACATGATGCTGCCACGGTGCCGGTCAACTTCGGACAATTCACCGGAATGTGGATCACCACGCCGCGCAGCGACCCGGCGCGCCGGCTGTTGTACCTGCACGGGGGAAGCTGGATGGCGGGCCGGGTCTCGGTGTACCTGCCTCACATCGCCCGCATCGCGGAGGCCACCCGGAGCACGGTACTTGCCGTGGATTACCGGCTCGCACCGGAGAATCCATTCCCCGCGGGACTCGATGATTGTGTCCAGGCCTGGCTCTGGATGCTGGAACGGGGTCCGGCGAGTTATGGGAGTGCGCGCAAATACTACCTGGCCGGAGATTCCGCCGGCGGAAATCTGGCCCTGGCGACACTGCTGGCGCTGAAGGAACGGGGCGCGCATCTGCCGGATGCGGCCATCGCCCTGTCGCCGGCGACGGACCTCACCTGGAGCGGTGAATCTCTCTCGACACGCGCGCTGGCGGATCCGGCGCTGAATGCGATGCTGCTGCCGCTGATTACCAATATTTATTTACAGGGCAGGGAGGCGGCAGATGTGCCGCTGGTATCGCCGTTGTTTGGAGATCTGCGCGGCCTGCCGCCGTTGTTGCTGCAGGTGGGTGACGCGGAGATCCTGCTCAGCGACTCAACCCGCTTCGCGGATCGCGCCCGTGCCGCCGGTGTGGACGTGACGTTGGAGGTTTACCCGTACATGCCCCACGTGTTCCAGGGGTTTGCGCCGTTCCTGCCGGAAGCCGTTGCGGCACTTGAGAAGATCGGGGAGTTTGTAAAATGAATCAAGGCAAGAAGGTGGAAGGTAGTAGGTAGAAGGTAGAATGTAGGGAAACACGTTCGGACGGCACGAGACAGGTTCCCCCTACCTTCCTTTTCAGCTACGGCTTCCTAAACTTA
>MGYT01000152.1:22294-27220 GCA_001801865.1 Gammaproteobacteria bacterium RIFCSPLOWO2_02_FULL_61_13 | reverse complement strand
CAACACTTTCTGGGACATTGCCCAATAAAGACCCGTTCTACGACCGCGACCTCAATAACTTCCGTCTGCTGTTCGATCTGCGCGCTATCAGTATTGGCGTCTTCATTACGCGCTGTGATGAACTGCAAGATATTTTTGCTTCTCTAGGGCGCGGAGCTAGTTATGGCGCTTCAACCACACACATGAGCAAACTACTGCCGCGCATCTCAGGCGGTGGCGGGGCTGGCTGTCCTATCCTCGTATTTGGGATCTCGAAAAAGCTCTATGTCAAGGACTAACCGGCCAGAGCCTGCGAGTGGTTAGAGTACGTGTCCCATGTCGGGTAGTAATCTTCGGACTGATGCCCCCAAACTGTCCACCCCTTGCGCGGGCCACGGGCGAACAGTTCCAGATATGGGCCACGGCTGCACCCTTCGATGATTGGGTATAACTCATCTGGCTTGCGGCTATGCTCGCGTTTCTGCGTCTTGATGATATTGACCTGACGACGACCAGGGGCAAGCGTGCGTGCGTCTTTGCCACGCACACCGAACAAAATAAGTTCAGTTACATTGCGGAAATAGAATCCAACACCCCGGCCATCCGGGCCGCCATCCTTGCGTACTTTGTGCCAAACGATATTGCTCTTGTACTGGAAACCCCATGCCCGCAGCACTTCAATGCCTTCTGGAAGTAGCGCGTTTGGCACCCATAGGTAACAGTGCGCCGTATCGCGTAGTAGCTGGGAGACTGGCAACAGCTTTATTTCGTCCAACGTGATTGTGTTGTAGCGATTCAGCCGGCGATGTTCCGGGGCTATCTTCCCGGTGCGATTCTGAAACTGCCACGGCGGATCGGCCAACACTGTAGAGAACTTCTTGCTTCGCAAAGCGAGAAGCAGATTGTCTGCTACTGAGATTTCAGCCATCTATCGTCCTTTTTTTGTTCAGTCTGCCAACTTAGCAATTTCTTCCAACGTCCACACATGATCCGAAATGCCGGCTTCCATTGCTGGCGTCACGCGCAGCGATTTGTGAATCCGTCCGAAATTGTAATGCATGTAGTGGAGCGCTACGGCGCAAGCGTGATTCTGCACCTTCTTGCTGAACCCGTTCGTTAGGCGAGTGAACCGGCGCATGCTCATCCGCATGGTGAGATTCTGCCGCTCGACAAAGCTAGTGCTGATGTGCGCTTCATCGGGATCACCAGAAACGGCGCCCTTGATCGCCCCGCAGCAGTGGCCAGAGCTATAGCGCCGCTCGGACCCTTCGCCTTTGGGTTCGCCGTAGAGTTTCACCAGCATAGCGTAATCGACGTTCGCGCCGAAAGCATCCTCGATAGGCTTGAGGTAAAGCTTCAAGCCATCCGTTGTTACCTGCGAGCGTCCGGTAAGGCGTCCAGACAAATCCTCAACGAATTGTTTGGCGTAGAAGGCGGTACGCTGGCCGACCAGCCAAGCCGGAACCAGTTTGGTATCCGCGTCGATCGCCGTCCAGGTGTACACGTCGCCGAAACCGAGAACGCCTTCTTTCCAGGGTGGAACGTTTTTTTGTTTGGCGTAGCAGAAGCTCCAAATTTCGTCGAGCTGCAGGCGCTTGCATTTCAGGTTTCGCAGCTTCTCGTTCTGGTACAGGTCGCAGGCCGTGCCCACGTCCACGAGCAGCTTGGTGACGGTATTGATGCTCACGTCGCACATGCGGGTGGTAGCACG
The DNA here is from genome assembly GCA_001801865.1 of Gammaproteobacteria bacterium RIFCSPLOWO2_02_FULL_61_13. Classification (GTDB taxonomy): domain Bacteria; phylum Pseudomonadota; class Gammaproteobacteria; order Eutrophobiales; family Eutrophobiaceae; genus 2-02-FULL-61-13. The sequence goes on along the minus strand of MGYT01000152.1, from coordinate 25,530 downwards.
CAGGCTGTTTCCCTCGACGAGACAACTGAGGATTCGGGCGCGGTCTTGTAGGCTTAGGCGGTTCATAATTGTTCCTCTCAAGCATATTATTCACTTTAAGAGGGGCCTTGTCAAGCATTTTGTTCAGTTTGTTTTGTAAACACAATCAAGTATCTACACCAAAGGCGCAAAATTCAGATAGACGAGATTTGGAGTTTTGACTAAGATGGTCCTCGGCAGCGTTGTAAGCTGCCGAGGACGGTATGGTTTATGTTGCCATGTACCACCTCCTGCACTTGGTTGTGTCCCTTGTCAGGACTTGTTGCATCTGAAGCCCGGTTACAGCCGGGCTTCGCTTTTTCGGGCATCGTTTCCTCGCCCGAATCCTGCTACATCAACGCATACGTACTTGGACGCGTGCGCTTTATTTTTCCTTGCTTAACGCCACGAACGAGCGCCCCTTCGACATTCGGGCGCGCAACGTCTTTCCCCATTTTTCCGCTGATCTTGGGGAGCATGTCAGTAACGTGCATGGGATGTCCTACTTCGCGTAGCACGTCCATTCCGACAGCCAAATAGCCTTTGGACTCGCCTCTTTTGCGCGCACGAACGTTATGCTTGGAACGTTTTCCGCTCTGAGTGGCCCGAGCACCAAAGCCGTTTTCTGCCTTTTTCGCTGCCGCCTCGATGTCGTCTGCTAGGGCTAACCACTTTTTACCCTCAGCTCGATATTCTGCGGCTACTTCTAAAGCCTTAGTGATATTCATCTGCGTTTCCGATCCTCGATTCTGACAATTGCGCGATTCTATCATTACTTCTGCGTTCTCTGTCAAACAGAATGCGACGGACGCAGAAAATGACAGACGGACTGTATGCTTATACAGTCAAAATGACAGAAATGCTTGAAACTACTTTTTGGACCAGCGAGCGCTGGCGGCTTTCTTGGCGATCTGCTTACGCTTGCGGGCGGAAAGGGCGTCGGCGCGGGCCTGGCCGCCCTTCAAACCGCCAGATCGACCCCGTAGGACGGCGGCAGGGTCTTTCCCGGCGTCCGGCAGTGCTTCGACCGCTTCACCCGTTGATAGGGCTACGATCAGCTTGGCTAGCTGGTTTGTATCGCGCGGACGTTTGGGGCGTGAGACCATGTGCCCATTTTAGCCCGCTCGCGCGAGGTCCGCATCATCGCTTACATTCAAACTGAGACACTACCATAATTGGAAAAAACTGGGATCTTGCAGCAGAGCGTGGCACACTTCGCGAGTCTCTTGTCTTGGCAGATTCGAGACTCCCCCAAAGGGCACGTTTGTTCAAGTACCCTGAGGGGGATCACCCCCTCTACATCACGATACTTGACCAGAAAACCTCAAATCACCATCAAGATCGATGACCGTGCTCACTGAAGCAGCTGAGGAACCGAGAGCCGCGCCCCAGCAAGAGGCGGGGCCGACAGCGCCTCGGCTCGCTTTCCATCGACGATGCATAGGTCGGATCCACCGGAAGGGGTGGCTCCGCCGGTCGCGAATCAGCCCTGGATCGTCAACCTCAGTGCTCGTTCCAGTGATCCACCCATGTCGCGCAGGAATTCGTCTAGCACCTTTCTTCCGGTGTTGGTCGACACATCCTCATTCGCGGTGTAAATGGCAATCCACGCTGACGTGTCGTCCCTCCCCCCAAAGCGCATGAGCATTTGATTAATCTTCGCTCGAATGTCACTTGCTGTAGCTGTACCATCGACCCAGTACCAGTTCCATGCAACGATCCGTTCCCCACGACCAATTACAACGCCAGACTTAACCTCTATAGGCTTACCCGAGAATTCCGTGTTGGCAATACCTCGGCCAGCTAGGCTCCAGTTTCGATTATCCGAACTAACAAGTTCATTGACTGATGTCACAAGCTTTGATGTCCACGTTTGAGCATGAAAAGTTCCAATAAAGACGCTGACGCGGCGCCCTGCCTTTTCAAACGTCTGGACCCGCTGCCGCGATGGATTTCTCAGCTCTGGCGTCCAATTCGTAGAGGCTTCGCTAACACGAAACCAATCATTCTGCGGCGAAATATCCGTCACCTCAATCGGCCGGACATGCTGTTGTTGCGTCAATGTCATTTGGTAAAGAGGCCAAGCTACCATTGTGGTCAGCGCCACAGCTGAAACGGCGAATACCTGACGTACGGACGCTGGTCCTCCTGATCCCGATCCAGGTCCGTACCGGTCGCGATCGAGTTCAGTCACACGGACTTCGCGATTCTCTGTTTCCCGGCGGCGCCATCCGAGCCAGAAATATACGAAGAGAAGGGCTGCAAAGAACAGCCAGCCAAAAGTGCCATGACCTTCCCGTAGCAGCCGATTGTCACTTAGGTGAGCAATCAATATGGTCAAATAGGCACGGACCCAATTTCCAACGATCCCGATCACGACAGCGCCGACGGCGAAAACAATGCGCTTTGAGAACGATTCATACATGGACCATGCGTACAGAATACCCAGGAGCAGACACGTTCTTAGGTAACGTATGCCGCTACACGCGTCGGCGATTGACCAACTTCCAGTTGGGACCACAAGATATGCGCCCTCGCGATAGACCGGAATGCCCGAAGCTCGGATGCCTTGGAACGTGAAATGCGCGGTCCATTCCACCAATACCGGAGTCAGGGGATCCCAGAACGGAATGGCTAGCAGAAGAAAGGAGAGGGGAAACCTCAAGGCCGATAACCAGCGGTACCCAAGCACGGTCAGTACAGCCATTGAAACCATTACGACGACTGCGAAGTCGGTCAAGACACGCACAAAGACCAGTTCCCCTATTAACCAGACAAGTCCTGTGCAAGCCAACCCTATGAGTCCAAGCCAGCACGGTTGAATAGGCAAAGAGCGCAGCTTGGAGCGCTGCATCCATACGATCCAGAAGAATGCCATCCCTACAATTACATTCGGAGAGATATTCGAGTCCGATTCGGGGGTCACCAAGACAATGAATGTCTTCCAGAAGACGCATACAACAATGGTTAGAATCGTAACCAGGAACAGAGGTCCGAGGAATAGTGGACGACTTGTCATCCTACGGGCCACTTCCGTGAAAGAACCCTTCATTTGCTTGGGGCAGGCACTGGTGTTAGTGGCAACACCGGCGCGACAGGAGGAGGTCCGAAAATTTCAGTCTGTGAGATCGTGTGGATTCTTCGGGGGTGTCGCTGGCAAGGTATGCCAACAGCACGCAAACGCCCATGCCGCTTGAAAGCGTGAATCCATGACCTGC
>MGYT01000152.1:21033-22178 GCA_001801865.1 Gammaproteobacteria bacterium RIFCSPLOWO2_02_FULL_61_13 | reverse complement strand
CTGGCCTGCGGCAGTATCTCAAACCAATGTTCGTCCAGGCATTCGTCCCGGAACTTGCCGTTGAAGCTCTCGATGTAGCCATTCTGCATCGGCCGGCCCGGTTGGATCAGGATGTGGTGAATCCCATGGGTCTGTGCCCATGCCATGAAGGCACGGCTGGTGAATTCCGGCCCGTTGTCGGTACGCACGGCGTCCGAATAGCCGCGAAACAAGGCCGCCCGATCCAGCAGCCGGGTCACATACTGGCCGCCGATGCCGTAGTCGGTAACAATGTCCACACACTCGTGGCTGAAATCGTCCGTCACGGTCAGGCACTTGACGCGCTGGCTGTTGGCCAGGCTGTCGCTCACGAAATCCATGCTCCACACCTCATTGACGTTCTGCGCGATCTGCAGCGCGACGCGCTGGCTTACCGGACGTTCGGTCTTCTTGCGTTTCCTCACGGCCAGGTCAGCGGCGCTGTACAACCGATACACGTGCTTGTAATTCACTTGGGGAAACTCCGGGCGCAGCAGGTCATGGATGCGCCGGTAGCCAAAGCGTCGCCTGGCTTGGGCAATATCGATGATCACCGCGCTCAGCACTTCGGTCTGCTGGTCCGGCACCGGCGGGTGGCGGTAACTGTCCCGGGTTAGCCCCACAAGATGGCACACTCGGCCATCTCATTCTAATTCAATTTGGCGGAACAATTCTGCACTGCGGGTGCGGGAATCGAAAGGCGTACACGACGGGCAAGGTTTTGATGCCTGTCGCCGGAACGCGAATGGGGCCAGGGAATTTGCGCGGCGGATGCGTATGGGAAGGGGCGCTACGCCTTAAGGCCTGCCAGGCCGAGCAAGCGTAAACCGTCGTTCGATAAAAAGTTGGTCGCAGGATCGTCAGGGAGATCCTGCAGAAAATGAATACCCCCCCCCAGATGGACGGGGGCTTCCGGTCGGTCAATACCTGATGTAGCAGGTTAGTTCGTTGCTTGCCTCCGGCTTCTGGACTCAGGACGGCGGCACGTCATTTGCTTTGCCCTTGTGCTTCAAATCCGATTGGTTCCGAGGCGCCGAAAGGACCGTATGAACAACATCAACTCGTTCGCGATGTTGGGTAGAGTTGGTCGAGGCGTTGCGCCAGCGCAAACAACCCGCCGCCAACCT
>MGYT01000152.1:7815-20998 GCA_001801865.1 Gammaproteobacteria bacterium RIFCSPLOWO2_02_FULL_61_13 | reverse complement strand
CCCCGCCTCGAGGACGGGGTTTTCGTCAGTATCGGATGAGCATCAAGCTACGCGTTGAGCGGCCTCGACTTAAATATTGGCCACGCTACGGCGCCGGGAAAATCCGAACAGGCCGAGCAGACCCAGCCCGAGCAATCCCAGAGTAGCGGGCTCAGGCACGGTAGTGGTCATATCGTAGCTCGATGTGCCCTTACCCGTCTGTGTGATCACCGCGACCTCCCTCAGGCTGTACCCAGTGCCGGCATTTACTTCGCTGCTGCCCGAGCCGGAAAAAGCCCCACTGAACGGTCCAAGGTTCGCCACCGTCGAGCCGTCGAAGTACGAAGTGAAACTCGCGCTGCCACCTGAAGCGACAGTGCCGCCTACGCCAGTTGTAGCGGCTAAGGCACCGACCGGAGTCGTCCAACCGCTATCAAACAACGTGACTGTCAACGTTCCGGTTTCAGTACCGTTATAGTGAGTCTGGGTGTTCAAATCGACGGTCGCGATATCGCCGAGGACCCCGGGACTATTGGAAACAGCACCGACTAGGTTGAAATCCCACAAACCAATTGTCCCGCCTGTGACGAGATAGCCTGTAGTTACGGATCCTGCAAAAAAGAAGTCGATATCACCGGTGCCATTATCAACAACCGTCTTGGTGGTAGCCCCGTCGCTCAAGGTGACTATTAACGTGGCCTGACTTGGCGCGGCGTTTAAGGCAAGTGCGCCGGACGCAATACAGACGTAAGCTAGTTTCTTTACGTTCATGGCATTACTCCTTCAATTTCTATTGTCCGGAAACTCATGGCCCTAAGCAGCCGTACTCCCCCATAAGCAAAACGTGGGCCAGCTCATTTAATGCTCATAAAAACACCGTGTTATTGACGAGTCCTGCGGACGCTGAAGGTCCAGGGAAGAGCTGGGTGTAAATCTTTTTCATGCGAATTGGCTGGAGATGCGGCGATTGGAACATCGTGACGCTAGGAAATGCAGACATTATTCTTATTTAACAGGCTGTTAAAGATTAGTTCTGCGCCTCTGGTCAATGTAAAATTTCTCGACAATTCTTTGGGTTGGAGGGGGCGAAACTGCGCGGAACCGCCCCATCCATAATTGGAAATCAAAGGTCCGACACCCCCCGCTAAAAGGATTGCAGCAGTTGCTCGGCCTCCGCTTTCAGCGGCGTCCTATCGCCGAGCCGCACGACGGCCTCAAGCTCTTTTCTTGCGCTGGCTTTATCGCCGGACTTTAGAAGCGCCTTTGCAAGGTGCATGCGCACATCGACTGCCTGGGGTGCGGCCGCAACCGCCTGATTCAAGATGTCAATTCCACGCTTCAGGTCGCCCTTATCAACGAGCAGCCAACCGTACGTGTCCTGGACCTGAGGATTGGTCGGTGCCTTTGCGTATGCTTTCTCGGCGTAGCCAAGTGCCGCGGGATTTTTCATCTCGCCCAGCACCCAGGCCAGATTGTTGAGAATCGCACCGTTGTCTGGCGCCTGCGCGAGGATCTCCCGGTAGCGCTCGACCGCGGCTGCGTAGTCCTTGCTTTGTGCCGCCGTTGTCGCCAAGTGGAAGCGCATCACGGGATCCTTGGGGTTCTCCTTGAGCCACTTTGCCGCGACTGCATCGGCCTCGGCGGGCTTGCCTGCAGCCTTCAGCAACTGATATTGCGATACGACCAACCCGGGAACCGGCTGGCGCTTGATCGCTTCGGCGTAGGCATTTGCCGCCTCCGCGAGCTGCTTCTGGTTCGTAAGAACCGTGCCTTCAAGAGCGAACCCGATTGCTTCCTTCGGTCGCGCTTTCTGTACCGATTTCGCTTCCTTGAGGGCTTCGTCGGGCCGCCCTGCCGCGAGTTGCGCAACGATAATCTCGCGTTGCGCCTCCAGAAGGTCCGGCTTCATTACCAGCGCCTTCTGCAACGCCTGAATGGGGGCTTCAATCTGCTTCGCCGCAGACTGGGCCGACGCCAGCCGCATCAGCGGCAGCGGCGAGTCCGGCAGGGCGGTCGCGAGTCTGTTGAAGGTTTCAATCGCCTCGTTGGCTTGACCATTCGCCAGCTGGGCGAGGCCCAGCGCGTCGAGGATCCTCGGTTCGTTGGGCATCGCAGTATTCGCCTCCTGTGCGGCGGTGAGTGCAGCCTTCAGATCGCGGCTCCGGGCGAGGAAGTTGATGAGCGCGATGCGTGGCGGCACTGACGATGGGTCGGCTCGAATGGCCCGCGCAAAGGTAGAGGTGATCTCTTTAATGGGTGCGCGAATCGAGATCAGGATCTGCGCCAGCGAAAGCAGCACGCCTTCGTTATTCGGTTCCTTGGTCAGGATCACCTGAAGACGATTCTTCGCCGCTTCGGTGTTCTTCTCCGCAAGGTCGAGCTTTGCAAGATTGATCGCCGCGGGCAGGTAGTTGAACTGCAGTGACAGCGATTTTTCAAAGTTCGTCCGCGCGTTCTTAACGTCCTCCTTGGCGGCGTAGACCGCGCCCTTGACGTTATAGGTGAGCGGGTTGGCCGGCTGCTTTTTCTCGAGCATCGCGACTGCGGCGAGCGCCTTGTCGTACTCCTTTTGACGCAGGTGCGCAGTGATGAGCGATAGATCCGCCTGGTACTGATTTTGGTCGAGTCCTGATGCCGTTTCTAGATCCTCCAGGGCGCGAGCCGTATCGCCTTTCGCAAGGCGGATTTGTGCCAGGCGAGTGCGCAGAAGCACGCTATCCTTTTCCAAGGCGAGGGCTTGCTCATAGTACTTGGCCGCATCTGCGAACTGATTGTTGGCGAACGCCACCTCGCCGGCAGCGCGCAGGACCGTGGGGTCCTTCGGCGCGAGCTTCAGCGCCGGCTCGAGCGCTTCCTCGGCCTTTCCCGGCTGACCCTTGCGCAAGTAGGTTGCGACTATAAGGTTGCGCGCATACAGGCTATTTGGATAGCGCGCGAGTACCTTGCGCAGATAGTCTTCAGCCGTTGAAAGTGCGCCGAGCTGGTACTCGACTGCTCCCGCAAGGAGCAGCGAGGGACCATGGTCCGGTAACACGTTAAGCAGCTGCTGAATCGAATTTCGCGCCTTCCGATGTTGGCCCTGGCGGAAAGCGAGCACTGCTTCCAGGTACGACCGCCGCACGTCACGGGGAAGGGTTTTCCTCATCGCTTCGATCCCCGCGGCTGCCTGGTCGAGCTTCCCGCCGGCGATCAGAAGCGACACGAGCACAAAGCGCACCTGACCGTCGAAAGGCGCCACCTTAACGAGCTTTGACAGGACCGCTGCTGCCTCTTCGGTCTTCCTTTCCGATATCAGCAGGTCAGCCTTGAGCGCGAGTGCTTGAGGCAAGCCGGGCGATCTGGCCAATACCTCGTCCGCGACCTTCGTCGCGCCAGCGATGTCGCCCGCTACGGCGACGATCCGCGCTTCACCGACACGCGTTCTAGGGTCACCCGGAACGCTCGCGAGCGCAGCCGAGAACGCTTCGCGTGCTTCCTTCAATTGTCCCAGGGCGACATGGGCTTCGCCCACCGCGGCCTTGATCGATGCCTGCGCTGCGGGATCCTTCACACTCACATTTCTAAGTTCGCCCGCCAGCTTCTTGAAATCGCCGAGGCCCAGCATCACGTTCGCAAGCGCGGGATAGACAACATCGGGAGAATACGAGTGCTGGAGCGCGCGACGAAGGTGAAGCTCCGCAGAGGGATAGTCGCCAAGCTCAATCAACGAGACTGCCAGAAGATAAAGGACTTCGCCATTCTCTTGCTTCTGCAGAGCGTTCTTCAGCTGAATCGACGCCGCGCGGTAGTCTTTCTTGGCGATGTATTCCCGCGCCGATTTGACGAATGCTTCCGGCTTGTCCTGGCTGCAAGCGCTCAATAGAGCGGCGCTTAGCACAAGCGCCGCAGTGCCTAGGCCGATGTTGCTCATTCTAGAGACGTCCATCCGGGACCCTTTGACTACAGCAAGTTAAATGACCCCCGGGCCGGGGGCTTATTGGGTGAGCGCCTCGAAGGCGCCATCACACTGGGAGCCGCCCCGCGGGGGCTGCCTATACGTTGAGCTTACCTCTATGAGTTACGCTCCGGCTCATCGCAGTCCAAAGCGGTCAAGAAGCTCATAAAGCGTCGGCCGGGAGATACCGAGGAGCTCGGCAGCCTTGCTCAGGTTACCGTCTACCCGTCCGAGCACACGGATCACGGCCCGTCTCTCGGCCTCGTCGCGCACCTGCCGCAGGTTAAGGATTTCGTTTGTCAGTTCAACCTGCAGGCCGATGTCGGCACCTTTGATTATAGCGTCTTCAGCCATGATCACGGCGCGCTTTATGCAGTTTTCGAGTTCGCGCACATTGCCGGGCCATGCATACGCTTCGATCGCGTCTATTGCGTCAGGCAGCAGCGTCATCGAGCCGCGCCGCTGTTCCTCCGCAAACCGCCGAACAAATACGTGCGCGAGCAAACCCGGGTCGCCCGGCCGCTTTCGGAGCGGGGGGATTTCAAGCGTGATCTCAGCCAGGCGGAAGTACAGATCCTCCCGGAACTTCCCGTGTGCGATCATTTCCTTGAGATTCTGGTGCGTCGCGCAGACGATGCGCACATCGACCGCAATCTCTTCGCGCCCTCCGACTCGCTCGATGACCCGTTCCTGCAGAAAGCGCAAGAGTTTCGCCTGCAGCGCGAGTGGCAGGGCCCCGATCTCATCGAGTAAAAGTGTTCCTTTGTGGGCCGTCTCGACTTTTCCGATGGTCTGCTTTGCCGCGCCGGTAAACGCCCCTTTCTCGTAACCAAAGAGCTCGCTTTCGAGCAACGACTCGGGGATCGCTGCGCAGTTGATGGCTACGAAGCGCTCCTTTCGCCGCGAGGATAGATCGTGCATTGCGCGCGCGAAAAGCTCCTTACCAGTTCCCGATTCGCCAAGCAGAAGTATTGTCACGTTTGTCGGGGCGACCTTTTCGGCAGTGCGGCAGACCTGAATCATATCCGCATCCCGCGTGATGATTCCGGAGAAGGCTGTCGGCTTCGTGATCGTATTCAGGCGCCGATTCTCTTCCTGGAGCTCGTGTAGGTAATAGGCTCGCTCTATCGTGAGGCCGAGCAGTTCCGGTTCGAAGGGCTTCGCGTAAAAGTCGTAAGCACCAAGCGCTATGGCCTTCAATGCATTCGAGCGGTCATTCTGCCCGGTCAGAACGATAATCTTCGTGTGTGGTGCGAGCGCGAGTATCTGCCGAAGAAGCGCAAAGCCTTCAGTAGGATCATCCGGATGCGGTGGTAACCCCAAGTCCATGGTCACTACCGCGGGTTCATAGCGGCGAAGTTGTGTAATGGCGCTCTCCGGTTCGCTTGCAACCACGCTTTCGTAGCGGTCGAGGGTCCAGCGCATCTGCTTCTGCAGGGCGAGATCGTCCTCGACGATCAATAGGGGATTACGCTTTGGCCCCGTCATGGGGTCTTCCCCACCGGTTCGCCAGGGAGCGTTAAGGCGTCAACAAGCGGCAAAAACACCCGGAACCGCGTGCCAGACTTCGGCGCACTTTCTAATACGATACGACCGCCTACCTCGTTGACGTAGTGAAAGCTTTCATACATGCCGATTCCCATGCCCTGAGACTTCGTCGTCTGAAACGGATGAAACAACCGTTCGCGTATGAACTCCTCAGTCATACCGACGCCACTGTCGACGACCTCGATTACGGCGTACTTGTCGTCGGAAAACACGCGCAAACGGACCCGCCCTCGGCCGTCCGCCGAAGCCTCGATCGCGTTCTGGACAATGTGGCCAATCACGCGCTCGATGCGATCGTCGTGTGCAAGCGCACGAAGACTGGGCAACGGATCTGTATCAATCGAGGCGCCATGCACCCCCTTTGATTTAACGACGCGTTCGACCACCTCACGAAGATTGACGGGTCGCGGCTTATCCGTGGACCTCGTACCAGTTCGGAGTTGAAGCACGAGGTGGTTCATGCGATCGACGACGTGTTCCACGGTTTCTAGCATATCACGCTGAAACTCGGGATTACCGTAATGCCGCTCGGCGTTCTTCAGGAGCAGCGCGAGTTGCGTGACGAGGTTCTTGAGGTCATGAACCACGAACGCCGACCTTCGATTGAAGGCGTCGAACTGTTTGGCTTCCATAAGTGCTTCGTTCGCGCGCTGTTGGGCAAGATAGCTCGAAGCTTGTCGGCTGGCTGTCTTGAGCAAGTCCCTGACTTCCCAGTTGACGTCGACCGGCGCGCGAGGGCGCGCAAGCACGACGAATCCGACGAAGTCGGTCCCGCTCGGCAGTGGAACGACCAGCCACGCATTCTTGAGGGTAACCAGCCATTCAGGGAGAACGAGACCAGCATAGCGGTCCGGAAAACCGGCGAACTCGTCGATTTCGATGATCCACCCTGTGTGTGCAAGAAAAGAGATGAGTGGGCCGGAAGCCGATTCCGTTTCCTTGACCTTCGGCAAGTTCACCCGAGCCACCTGGCAAAACGCATCTTCGCGTTCCAGCCAGATTGCACCGCCTAGGCTTTCCACGAGGTCCGCGAGAGCACGCACCACTTGTTCGTAAAGGTTTTCCCCTTGTGCGGGTGTTCCGAGCGCGCCTGTGAATCGCAGCCACTCGCCCCTGTATTCATATCGATAAGAGAAGAAGTGCTTGCCGACGAATACTTTCAGCCGTGACCGCAGGGCGCCCGACAGTACCAATGCCGCAAGGCAAAGCAGCGCGGAAAATACAAACGCGATCTCAAGTGTTTCGCCCCAGCCACCACCGAAGAAACGCACCCAGTAGCCGGCAGCTGCAACGATCAACAGGTAGATGCCCGCTAAGAGCATGGCAGTCGAATGAAACACCACGCTGCGCGAGACGTGCCAATTCATGGTCCACGCGGTATTGCGCTTCGTCGCTACGGCTACGAAGAAGATGGCGAGCGCGTGAGCAACACCGCGTGCGGCCCATATCGCGGGATCGATGCTCCGAAAGAGTACGGCGCCGGAATAAATCAGGAGATCCAACGAAAACATGCCGGCGAGCCCGATTACCAGCGGTTTGATCCCCCACCGCCCGTGTTCCGGCGTGCGCCGATAGAGCTGCTCGGTCAGCGCAAGCCCGAAAACGGACGTGCCAAGGTGTGCCACGAATGTGCCATGGGCCTGCCAACCCACTAGGGGAGATAGCCACGGCGGTGCTTGGGGAAGAATGGTCCCCGCCGCCAGCAGGGTGGTCGCGAGCAGCCACGGCAACGAAGCAGACCTAGGCTTATTCGGGCCATCGTTCCCCCAGCCCTTGAGCAGGACCAATACGAACGTCAGCCATGCACCCAGGCGGACGGCATCGAAGAGGCGCGCTAGCCACCAAGTCCAGCCGCTAGGGAACACCAGGACCGCAAATACGCTACCGGCCCATAGGGCACTCGCCACCACGGCACCAACAAGCAAAGAAGCCCGCAGGCCGCCGCGCCAACCAAGGGAGAATTGCACGGCAAACCCAGCGAATATCAGGGCCGCAAGGCCGTAACTCCATATCGCTGGATAGTACGGAAAGACGCTGGTCACGGTGTTCCGTCTGGAAGCGTATCCCACAGGATATTACCCCCGGGCAGCCCAAGGGAATTGTCCGTAAATTTTACAGGTGGTGCTGGCAGCATTTGTCTAGGGTCCGCAGAACGCTGCAAGATCAGTAAGGAATGGTGGTTGGCCCGCAACTTGCTTAACGACCACTATTTTACGTTTGCCTCAGTTCCATATGAAACGACTGATACATCTAGCCTTTAGCGCCGCGCTTGGCATGTTTGTCGTATCTTCGGCAGCAGCTGAGTGGGGCGGTCATGTGGCCGCGCTCGAGGCCGCGGGCGAGCAAGGTGACGTTCAGGCACAGACGGAACTTGCAATCAGTTACGAGAACGCCGAGGGCGTGCCGAAAGATTTTCAGAAGGCACACTCGCTCTACTGCAGGGCGGCAAAGCAGGGCTACGCCGAGGCGCAGTTCAGATTGGGCTGGGTATATGCCAACGGGCGCGGCGTGCCGCGGGACGACGGGGTGGCCGCCGCGCTGTTTACAATGGCGGCCGTACAGGGTCATGAGTACGCCGCAAGGCTGCTGCAGTACGTGCAATGGCGGCCCGATATCGAGTTACCGTCTTGCCTCCTGCCCGACCCACCCGTGCGTATCGACATCGTGATTGAGGAAGCGCCCGCCGAGGAAACGCCCCCCGTGGTCCAGGAACGAAGCGAAATTGAGCAGCTGGTGTGGCGACTCGCTCCCCAGTATGCAGTCGATCCGCAGCTTGCACTTGCCGTGGTTTCGGTCGAGTCGGCTTTCAACCCAACCGTGGTCTCGTCGAAGAACGCACGAGGGCTGATGCAGCTGATTCCCGAAACAGCCGAGCGCTTCGGCGTGATGAAGGTGTTCAATCCGGTTGAGAACATCAAGGGCGGACTCGCCTACCTGCGGTGGCTGCTCGCGTTCTTCCAGGGTGAGGTTCGGCTGGTGGCCGCAGCCTATAATGCCGGGGAACGAGCGGTGGAAAAATATCGCGGCATCCCGCCTTATCCTGAAACTCAGGTCTACGTAAGAAAGATTGTTGGGCTCTATAAAAGGGCAAATCACCCCTACGAGGTGGGCATCGTCGAGCCCTCGCCGATCATGGCGCGGATCAAGCGCACGCGAGGTTGATTTTTCTAGAGTGCTTTGACCGCAATAAGTTAGGATAAGTTAGGCGGAGCCGGGCAACTCAATGTCTTGGCGCGCCAAAACGGCAACTGTCACGCCTATCCGGCTGAATAAAGATCCTCCACGCGCCGGCCGCACGATCCTCTTTGTTCAACAAAGGGGCCAGCTATTTGTTGTTGCGCATGGAATCTTGGACCCCTGCGCTGGAAGCGCCTTTTCTCCCGCAAGGTTAGTTCGGGTTGCTCAACCTGCTTCCCGGTAATCCGCCCAAGTTGAGTCATCACATGTTCGTTGCTACGGATCAGGATTGCGATCGTGTCGCGCATGTTCTGTTCGAGCTTGATCGAGAAGAGGTAAATCCAGGCCGCGCAGACACCTAGTCCAAGCAGAGCTATCCATCCTATTGTCTCAGCCATGAAATACGGTGACGCAATTTTTGAGCCATTAATATATAGCCGAATGAAATCCGATAGTTATAACGTCAAATCACTTGTGGGCGCCATTAGGTGTAAGAATATCTGACGAGTTTCGAAGCTTGGAAATTTCGAAATTCCGGTCGTCAATCGCAGTCACGTTGCCATTTTGATGACTTCTTGTCAGGAAATCGACACAAATACTGGCTTTCCAGAACCCATGAATCTTTGCGCAAGCGCCGCTGATTTAGTAACACATTGATTTTTGACATTAATAGATTTATTAGCACTGCCGGATTCAGCTTGGCACGAGGTATGCAAACACTCCCTGCCAATAGGGTTAGGAATTTGACCCTGCCCTATTCCTACTGAGGGTGAGGGAGGTTACATGATTCGGATTTTCACTCATTATATTTCGGCTAAGACGGCACTTCTGTTCGTCCTTGAAGCGCTGATACTGATGTTTGCGGTTTATGCGGCGACCTCCTTATCCGCGGCGCTGTTTGGTGGCACACGCGGGATTCCCCTCCAACAATTGGCGGTCGTCCCACTGGTAGCTCTTATATTGATGACCAGCATGGGACTTTACCAGTTGGATAGCTGGGAGGAGGTGCGGTCCGTTAAGATCCGCATGCTCCTGGCCTTGGTGGCTAGTACCCTTTTCGCGCTGTTGGTCTTGAATGCCTCGCAGACACCGCAGCCGGACGCGATCATTGCCACGATCCTGCTGGCTTTGGCAGGGACCGCCCTGGTGCGTTTTGCTGTTTACCGATTGGGCGACAAAGGCGCTTTCAAGGGGCGTGTGCTGGTGCTCGGTACTGGCTCCAGGGTAGCGAATTTTGCCAAGCATGCGGGTCGAAGCCACAACTACGAAGTGGTTCGCTATGTTGCACTGCAACCTTGCGAGCACTTTGTGCCCTTTTCGGACGTACTGACCTTGGGATCCGGAGAATCTCTGCTATCGATAGCGGAGAAATTCAAGATCGACCAAATCGTGCTCGCGATACGAGACCGGCGGGGTGGCGGATTGCCGATAAACGATTTGCTTATGTGCCGCTTAAAGGGGATCAAAGTCACCGAGCTACCGACGTTCGTCGAACGCGAATACAGGCAGGTGCTGCTGGAGTCGATCAACCCCAGTTGGATGGTATTTGGGGATGGGTTCGGCGCTGGATATTGCAGGGCAGCATTGAAGCGAGCCTTTGATTTAGCAGTGAGTTTGGTTCTTCTTCTCCTCGCGCTGCCCGTTATGGTTATCACGGCGCTATGCATCCTGTTGGAAAGCGGGTGGCCTTTACATTACCGGCAGGAGAGGGTTGGCCAAGGCGGACGCGTTTTTACAATCTATAAATTTCGCAGCATGAGAATTGACGCAGAGCGCGACGGGACCCCGCGCTGGGCCAAGGCGAATGATGACCGCACGACTTGGGTCGGACGCATCATCCGCAAACTGCGGATCGACGAGTTGCCGCAGATCATCAACGTATTCAAGGGGGATATGAGCTTTGTCGGCCCACGTCCGGAGCGGCCTTTTTTCGTTGACAAATTGGTGGCCCAGATCCCCTATTACGCATTACGCCACGGTATCAAACCCGGAATAACTGGTTGGGCACAAGTCAACTACCCCTATGGCGCCACGTTGGACGATACAATCGAAAAGCTGCAGTACGACCTTTACTATCTGAAGAATCACGGCCTGTTCCTCGACTTTATGATCCTATGTGCTACGGTGGAGGTTGTGTTGTGGGGCAAGGGAGCGAGGTAAGCGCTTTCTCGACCCGTTCAGCATTCACAACCATCTAGCACGCGTTGCCCGCTAATTGGGGATGGGCGCGCGCCGACTGCATGTCGCTCGCCAGAATGGGGGTTCCCCGAAAAGGGGCCTTTGCCAACCGTTCTATTTGTTCGAGTGACATGATATCATTCTCGCGTATGATCCCGTTTTTACAAGGAATTGTCTTTGGGGAGGCGAGTGGTCTTTTCCCCCGCGAATGTGATTCGGGGTGCAGTACCATTTCGAAATGGAGGACATGACATATGTATATCTCTAGGCATTTATCCAAGAGTCGAACTGGATTTGTAATAGCGGGACTGGTCGCGGTGTTCATCTATGGCTGCGGCACTGTCAGCTTTCCTCCTGCGCCAGCGTCGGCCGCACGGGAGGACTACAAATATGTCATCGGTCCTGGCGATGTACTGAATATCGTCGTCTGGCGCAACCCTGAGCTATCCATGACCGTTGCCGTTCGTCCAGATGGGAAAGTGGCCGCGCCTTTGGTGGAAGATCTTCCCGCGCTGGGCAAGGATCCGACGACTCTTGCCCGGGATATCGAGAAGGCGCTTTCCAAGTTCATTCGCGATGCGGTCGTGACCGTAATCGTGACCGGCTACGGCGGCGGAGCCTATAGCGAACAGATCCGCGTGGTGGGAGAAGCTACCAGACCACAGGTTCTTTCTTACAAGCAGCATATGACTCTTCTCGACGTCATGATTGCGGTCGGAGGATTGACCAATTTTGCCGATGGGAACCGCGCCACCATCCTTCGTGGCGCGGATGGCAATAAACAATACAGCGTGCGTCTCAAGGACCTCGTCAAGCGCGGCGACGTTTCGGCCAACGTCGAGATGAGGCCTGGCGACGTCTTGATTATTCCGCAAAGTTGGTTCTGATTTTCCAGTTTGCTCACGTGCGACTGCACCATGGCGGGATAGGATTGGCCTGTCCGTCAATTTCTGAAATACAGCTCTGATGGATGAAATCCTTCGCCAAGCGGTAATTGTCCTACGAGGCATGTGGCGGTATCGATGGCTCGGGCTTGCCACGGCTTGGATCGTTGGCGCGATTGGCGTCGCGGTGACCATGAACCGTCCGGAAAAATATGAAGCATCCGCGCGGATTTTTGTGAATACGGACTCTATGCTCAAGCCACTGATGTCCGGAATGACCGTACCGCTCAACATTGATCAACGGATCGAGATGCTAAGTCGCATCGTCATCAGTCGTCCTAATGTCGAAAAGCTCGTCCATTCGGTTGGTCTCGATGCCGAGGCGAAAACCCCAGAAGCTACGGATAAGCTCGTGGACGCAGTCATCAGTAGGCTGACGATTATGGGGGCTGGTCGCGCCAATCTATACATCCTGCGATTTCATGATCCGGAACCCGAGCGGGCGAAGCGCGTGATTGACGTTTTCGCGTCGATGTTTATCGAGTCCGGTCAGGGGGGCAAGATCAGTGATACGGACGCCGCGAAAAAGTTCATAGATGAACAAGTTGCTGTCTACGAGAAGAAGCTGCAGGAGGCGGAGAATCGTTTGAAAGAATTCAAGCTCCGCTACTTGGGCATGGCTGAGGGGGAAGGAAAAGATTATTTCGTTCGCATGTCTGAGGCAAGCGCTTTATTGAGCCGGGCTCAATTGGAATTACGCGAGGCCGAGAACTCGCGTGACACGTATAGGCGGGAGGTGGCCAAGTTGGCCAGTGAGGAAACCAACTTCGTGCCAAGTTCGACCGTTTCATCAAATTCAGGCGGGCAGATTTCGGAAATCGATGCACGCCTTGAGGCGATGGGACGCAATCTGGACCTGCTGCTTCAAAGGTACACCGACAGCCATCCGGATGTCGTCGGTGTGCGACGAGTGATCGCGGATCTGGAGCTACAGAAGCGTCGGTTGGTCGCCGCGCGCACGAGCGATAGCTCACCGCTGGTCCCGTCAACACCGGGCGGTACCCGTGCCTACGAACTGCTGAAAGTATCGCTCGCTGCAGCAGAGGCTAATGCCGCATCATTGCGGACACGGGTCGCTGAATATTCGGATCGCTATAATCGCCTCAGGGAGTCAGCCAAGCGGGTACCGCAGTTGGAGGCCGAATATGCCCAACTCAATCGTGATTACGACGTCAATAAGAAGAATTACGAAAGCTTGGTTTCGCGTCGGGAGTCGGCCAACATGTCCGGTGAGATGCAAACTGTTTCAGGTGTTGCCGATTTTCGCGTGGTTGATCCGCCCAGAGTTTCTCCGAGTCCAGTATTTCCAAATCGTTTTCATCTTATTCCGCTGACACTTTTGCTTGCATTGATCGCGGGATTCGCGGTGGCATTTGTCGCCACTGAGTTGCGCCCAGCTTTCTATGATGGACGGTCCTTGCGC
>MGYT01000152.1:6117-7803 GCA_001801865.1 Gammaproteobacteria bacterium RIFCSPLOWO2_02_FULL_61_13 | reverse complement strand
CGCTAGACGTCTAGAAGAGTTGCGCCGCGCCGGTGTTGAGGTTCCGGACACCACCAGGAAGCAAGACATCAGCGCCGACGGTGCGCTGGGCCGGTCTGGCGCCATAGTCTCGGATCCAGCCGACCCTTCAGTGAAAGCAGCCTCGTCTTTGGACCCGCAGGGCCCGTCCGCGCCCTCGGCGGCGACACCGTCTCACCCGCGTCACGTGGAATTGAACCTGGCACACCTGGCATCGGCCGGTTTTGTGACGCCCGATGTACCGCGGTCGCGACTGGCAGATGAGATTCGCGTTCTCAAACGACCGCTCATTGCGAATGCTTCTGGTAAAGGCGCGGCGCCGATCAGGAAGGGCAATCTGATCATGGTGACAAGTTCGGTGCCTGGCGAGGGCAAGACTTTTTCCGCCATCAATCTCGCCATGAGCATTGCAATGGAATTGGATCGAACCGTCTTGTTGGTCGATGCAGATGTCGCACGCCCCACGCTGCCGGACATTCTTGGTTTGCCTTCGACCAAGGGAATGCTCGACGTATTGCAGGACAAGTCGATTGATCTTGGTAAGGTGCTTCTTCGGACCAGCGTGGACAAGCTTACCGTTCTAACGGGAGGGACACAACATCCGCGAGCCAACGAATTGCTGGCGAGCGATGCGATGGCTCGATTGTTGGCAGAAATAGAGAGTCGCTATGCGGACCGAATCATCATCTTTGATTCTCCGCCGCTCCTTGTTACAACTGAAGCCCGAGTTCTGGCGACTCAGATGGGTCAGATTGTGTTTGTTGTCAAAGCCGAAACTACCCTGAGGAGGGAGGTGAAGCAGGCCCTGAGTACCATTGAAACTTGTCCCGTCAAGATGATAGTGCTCAATCAGGCAAGAACCAAGGCTCAAGGCGCATACGGCTACGGCTATGGCTATGGCTATTATCACGGATCTTAGCCGGATGAGTTTCTGGATTTCATTGGAACGATTGGCGACGACGATTGGCGACGAGAATGCTTAGGTCCGATCCGAAAGGAGCTTGCCGGAAGCATGGTTACGATACTAGCGGTCGAATTCTGCGGACGCTCAGCGTTTTTTCCGCTGCCAGTCTTGCGACGACTCTGGCAATCGCTCAAGCGAACAACATGTCCGCCCCCTTGGCGCCACTTATTGCGCCGCCCACACCGATGCCGGTTATTGCGCCGGCTCTCCCAGTTTCAGTTGAAGACCAGCAAGCACGTCGAACGGGTGGCTGGAATGTTGTTCCTTCAGTCAACTTAACGGAAACATATTCGGATAACGTAGCCTACGTTCCGTCCGCCTCGGCACAAGGCGGTTGGATAACAGGCGTCACTCCCGGGATCCGCATTGAAGGGGCGGGAGCGCGGGTAAAGGGATTTTTCGATTATCGATTGCACGGCTTGGCCTACTCCAACCAATCCCAGCTCAACCACTCTCAGAACGCGCTGAATTCCTTCATGACGATAGAGGCGATGGAGAATTGGTTTTTTGTCGATGCGCTTGCCAATATTTCACAACAGAACAGGTCTGCATTCGGTGCATCGGTAACGGACGGCGCCGCCGGCACGAGTTCGAACCGGACCGAAACGACGGTTTTGCAGGTTTCGCCTTACATTCGCGGCAAAATTTCGGACACTGCCGTCTATCAACTTCGTTTTAATGGGTCGAGTAGCCGTACGAGTAAT
>MGYT01000152.1:0-6109 GCA_001801865.1 Gammaproteobacteria bacterium RIFCSPLOWO2_02_FULL_61_13 | reverse complement strand
GAGAATGGGTAGGACGCATCAAGAATGCTCCGTCTTCATCGAGATTGGGCTGGGCGCTTGATGGGACCTCTCTTGCGGTCCATAGTGATACCGTTGGCAAGAAGGAAGACTCTCGCATTTACGGGTCCCTGATTTACGACATTGTCCCGGAACTTCACGCTTCCGTCATTTATGGGTATGAGAGTTCCGACTTTGCGAATTCGACCAGGCAAAGTAGTACTACTCCCGGATTCGGTCTGGAGTGGTCGCCTAGTGAACGGACTCAGGCTGCAATCGTCAAGGAAAAGCGCGTTTTCGGCGATGGTCGCAGCTTGGTGCTTAGCCATCGCACGCCGCTTACGGCGTGGAGGTATTCCGATCAGAAGGACATTGGTGTCTTTCCGAATCAAATTGCTGGGGGCCAACAGAGTTCGGCCTTCGGATTGATGTCAGATCTCTTGGCGTCAAGCATCCCGGACCCTCTGGCCCGGGAGCAGGCCGTCAGGACGCGTATGGAGCAGATCGGAGTTCATGCAGGCTCTAACCTCCTCAGTGGCGGCTTCGTCACCTCGCAGATATTTGTCAGCCGGATTCGTGAAGGATCCGCGCTCCTTTTGGGGAGCACCAATACGGTTACCCTAACGTTGGGGCAATCGGACAGGCAAAGCATCGGCCTGGGCACTGATACGGCGGTGGATAGTGCTTCTTCGAGCACTAATATTCGGCAGCGGCATTTATCTGCCGCCTGGTCGCATAGGTTGTCACCTCTGTCTACCATCACGCTAGTGGCCTCGCAGTTGCACACCGAAGACCTGGCGGCCACGAGCATTAATTCAAAACAAAGCCTGGAAAGCCTGCTTTTCTCGACCCAGATCGGTCCAAGGACCACCGCGTCAGTCGGGGCACGACGGGCGCAGTTCGACAGTACGGTGGGCGGTGGCTATCGCGAAAACGCACTGGCCGGTACGTTATCTCTGCGGTTTTAGTCGGGTCTAAGGCCATGTATGAAGCCTTCTATGGGCTGACCGGAAAACCGTTTCAGCTTAATCCCGATCCGTCATTCTATTTTGGCAGCGGACCGCACCGGCGGGCGATGGCCTACCTAGAATATGGTGTGCATCAGAACGAAGGGTTCATCGTAATCACCGGAGAGATTGGGGCAGGCAAGACAACACTAGTACGCAACCTTTTCCGCCAACTCAGTTCCGCCGAAGTCGTCGCCGCGAACTTGGTAAGTACTCAATTGGATGCGGACGATATGCTTCGCATGGTTGCAGTGGCCTTCGGAATCCCTTCGAAGCACGCGGACAAGGCGGCCTTATTGGCGTCTCTGGAGGCTTTTCTCGTCTCGGTCGCCAAACAGGGAAAGCGATGCCTGCTGGTGGTAGATGAAGCGCAAAACCTGACGTTGCGCGCGCTAGAAGAACTCAGAATGCTGTCAAATTTTCAGCTCGAGACACACGCTCTGCTCCAGAGTTTTCTCATTGGCCAGCCCGAATTTCGCCGTATTCTGCGAAGTCCTCAAATGCAGCAATTGCGCCAGCGCGTGATTGCGGGCTGTCACATCGGTCCGATGGACGCCGAAGAGACGCGAGGTTACATTAACCATCGGCTTACATGCGTGGGCTGGAAGGACACGCCTCAATTTCAGCCGGACGCATATCAGGCGATCTTTGAAGCAAGCGGGGGTATTCCGCGGCGCGTCAATTCGATCTGCGATCGCTTGCTGTTGTCGGGGTTTCTTGCCGATAATCGAATTTTTGCGCGTGAGGACGTTGTAGAGGTCGCAGAAGATCTCAACGAAGAAACGCTTGCGCCACGTCTGATAGAACGTGGTGTCGCTGAGCTGGATACCGCGGCGAAACAGCAACATCTCACCGTCGATGACATCGACCCGATGCAACTTGAGATCGATGACGCGGCGGCGAAAGAGGCGTATCAGATCGTTGACAACCTTAGTCGCGAGGATTTGGCGCAAAGATTGGTGCGCCTTGGCCGCAGCGTACTGCGCCTTGAGCGCAGCGTTCTGCGGCTTGAAACCAGCAATGCGGCGTCCTTGGCCATGTTTGAGCGATTGATTAGTCGCTTGCGGCCTCGCAACACCGACAAGGAAGACTCAGGGTAGAGGATCATGTGCTCTTGGTGTCGATCAAGTCTCTGCCAAGCCTCTAACATAGCCGTTGGGCGCATTCGTGGAAGATTCATCATGACTGTCATCGCAATTGTTGGTCTGGGTTACGTGGGTTTGCCGCTTGCTGTCGAATTCGGAAAGAAATACAGAACGATTGGTTTTGATTTGTCGGAGGCCAAGGTCGAAGCCTATCGACGCCATGCCGATCCGACGGGAGAAGTACTTTCAAATGATTTGAAACAAGCGACGTTTCTTGAGCCGACCAACGATCCATCTGGCCTTAAGGAGGCCGATTTCATTATCGTCGCGGTGCCCACACCCGTAGACGACGCTCATAATCCTGATCTTGGTCCTCTGGTTGGAGCAAGCGAAACAATCGGCATGCACATCAAGCGCGGTGCGATCGTCGTGTTTGAATCGACCGTCTACCCCGGTGCGACTGAGGAAGTTTGCGTTCCACTCATTGAACGCCATTCGGGTTTGGTCTGGAAGAAGGATTTCTTCGTCGGATATTCGCCGGAACGAATCAATCCTGGTGACAAGCAGCACACGCTGACCCGGATCACAAAAGTGGTTTCGGGGGACTTGCCGCAAACGCTGGAGCGTGTCGCCGAGGTGTATGGCAGCGTCATCGCCGCCGGCGTTCACAGGACCTCCAGCATCAAGGTGGCTGAGGCGGCAAAAGTGATCGAGAACACGCAGCGCGATTTAAACATCGCGCTGATGAACGAACTGTCGCTGATCTTTCATCGCATGGGAATCGACACGCTGGAAGTTCTCGAGGCAGCAGGGACAAAGTGGAATTTTCTGCCGTTTCGGCCTGGCTTGGTCGGCGGGCACTGTATTGGCGTAGATCCCTATTACCTGACGCACAAGGCGGAAAAGCTCGGATATCACCCGCAGGTGATTCTGTCCGGACGCCGGATTAACGACGGGATGGGAAAGTTTGTCGCAGAGCAGACGGTCAAGACGCTGATCCAGAGCGGGTTCTCCGTCAAAGGCTGCCATGTGATCGTGCTGGGCCTGACATTCAAGGAGGATTGTCCGGACCTGCGTAATTCCAAGGTCATCGACGTCATTAGGGAACTCGAGTCCTTTGGCGTGACCGTACATGTGCACGATCCCATTGCCGCGGCCGAGGAGGCAGTCCACGAATATGGGGTTCGGCTCATTCCATGGGAGCACCTGCCCAAAGCCAATGCAATTGTGTGCGCAGTCGGCCATCATGCGTTCAAGGGCCGCAGCGTGGCGGAATATGTGGACAAGCTCTCGGCAGGAGGGCTGTTCGTCGATGTGAAATGCATAGCGGACGTCGAGGCGCTGCGCGCCTCTGGAATCAACACGTGGCGCCTCTGAGTCATCAGCGCGAGATCGAGAGCGCAATCCGGAGGACGCCGCGCCGGTGGCTGGTGACCGGTAGCGCAGGGTTCATTGGATCGCATCTGGTTGAGGCGCTGCTGCGGCTTGATCAGCTCGTGGTGAGCCTGGACAATTTCGCAACAGGCCACCGGGAGAACCTGGCGGAAGTAAGGGCTTCGGTCGGAGAGGACGCGTGGGCCAGACACCGCTTTATCGAAGGGGACATTACCGATTTCGGGACGTGTCGCAACGCCTGCGCCGGGATCGACATTGTCTTGCATGAGGCAGCACTGGGTTCAGTCCCGAGGTCAATCGCGCAGCCCTTGGCAACGCATGCCGCTAATGCCACCGGATTTCTCAACGTACTGGATGCGGCACGCCAGGCCGGCGTCAAGCGTTTCGTCTATGCTGCTTCGAGTTCGACCTATGGCGACCATGCCGAATTGCCCAAGCGCGAACACACCATCGGCAAGCCGTTGTCGCCCTATGCGGTCACCAAGTATCTGAACGAGCTGTACGCCGAGGTGTATGGCCGTTGCTATGCGATGGAAACCATCGGCCTGCGATATTTCAACGTTTTCGGCGCGCGACAGGATCCGCTTGGCGCTTATGCGGCGGTAATCCCGCGCTGGGTGAGCCAGATGCTCGAAGGACTGGCTTGTGTCATCAACGGTGATGGCGAGACGTCCCGGGACTTTTGCTACATCGCCAATGTGGTCCAGGCAAATCTGTTAGCGGCCACTACCGACAATTCGGCCGCGATAAACGAAGTCTACAACGTGGCGTTTGGCGAGGCCACGACTCTCAACCTACTGCATGGCCTGATCGCCGGAACCCTGACATCGCGCAAGCCGGAATTATCGGTCGCGCCCGCCATTTATGCCGATTTCCGCGCCGGCGACGTGCGGCACTCCCTGGCCGATATCGACAAGGCCAGACGATTGCTCGGCTACTCGCCGACGCATGGCGTTCGTACCGGCCTGCTCGAAGCGATCGACTGGTACCTACGCAGCGCCGGCTGAACATATGTCCGAACCCCTGATCGAGCTGCCCCTTCTGAGGTCGAAGGAGCGATTCCACTCCCTGGACACTCTCCGCGGCTTGCTAATGACACTGGGTATCGTTCTGCATACGGCGCGTGTCTATGACGGTTCGGGTTCGTGGCGAATCTCGGATTTCAAAGGCGATCCTGCGTTCACGCTAATTGTCCATGCCATCCACTTATATCGAATGCCGACGTTTTTCGTACTGTCTGGATTCTTTAGTATGCTCATTTTCGACAGCTATGGACCGCGCCGGTTCTTGGCCCAGCGTATGCGCCGGCTAATCCTTCCGTTCGTCACCACGCTGTTGACGGTCAATGTGATGCAGGAATGGTTTCTCGCGCATTTTGTGCATTCGAGCGCCAGTAACGTCGGTCGGGCTTTCTCGAGCAGCGCCGGGGTGTCTCATCTGTGGTTTCTGGTTTACCTCATGCTCTATGTTCTTGCGGTATGGGTATTGTTTGGCTCTCACGACTGGTCCCGTGCGGCCGTCGCTAAGCTAGAGCGGGTCGTTAATGGGGACGCGTTTTGCTTGTTGCGCCTGTACCTGGTGTTCATCGTGGCTTTCGCCAGTCTGCGCTTTGTGCAGCGCGCACTCGGGATTGGGTATATCACGTTCTTGGGTTTCATTGATAGCACGGACTTGATCGACTACTTTCTGTATTATGTCGGTGGCCTGATCTGTTTTCGCTCGCCGAGCGTCTTTAGCGCCATCAAACGGCTGGACCCCTTAGGCGCGCTATTGGCGGCAGCGTTGGGCGCCTTGGTATTAAGTGACCTGCGGCTCAGCTTTGGCGTGTCCGATGCGGTGTACGGGATATTGCGGCAATCGGCTACATTCTTCGGCACGAGTTCTTTAATCGGATTATTCTGGCAACTGTTCAGAAAGAGTTCGCGCGTTTCGCGCTTCTTTTCGGATGCGTCCTACACAATCTATCTTTTCCACCATATTCTCGTGATCGTGTTTGCCTGGGCCCTACTAACGCTTACGTGGTCCGTGGTGGCCAAATTCTTTGTGGTAAGCACGCTGTGCCTGGCAACCACCGCATGCCTCCATGTTCTTCTGATATCCCGAGTGCCTTTGCTGCGCTTATTCTTCAATGGAAAGTAGGCCCGGCATGCTAGTTAACTTCGAGTCGGCCAGCAGGCGCCATCGACCTCAGGCTGTTTGCGGCGAGGACGTCAGGGTGCACCGCACGATATTGGCTGGCTGATTCACTCGTGAAACGATATGTTACCCCCCCCCGCTTGAACGGAAGGCTCGAATGCCGCAATTGTGGGCGCCCTTGTACGAGGCACCTGCAACCGTACTACTATCCGTCCCAACGCTTGGCCGCAGTGCTGGCTGGAGGTCTACGGTAATGATTTCGAAAGGTACTGGGTTCGCTGGGAAGAAAATGGGGTCGTCGTCGGATATCTACTCCTCGCGCGAACCATCTCACGCGCGTGTATATGGCTTCGTATCCGCTATCTGACCGCCATGCTGCTGATGGATACCTGTACATGCCGTACGCGCGGTTGGTCCAAGTGGATCACGTGCGCTGGTAATCGTCGACAAAGCGAACGATATCGTCCTCTCCAAGGTAGCTGCCTGATT
>MGYT01000151.1:3240-22335 GCA_001801865.1 Gammaproteobacteria bacterium RIFCSPLOWO2_02_FULL_61_13 | reverse complement strand
GGGGAACTGCTGGAACGGGCGCTTGGCGCGCAATCCGGATCCCGCCCGGAGCCGGACTTTCCGGACCTCGGGGTGGAACTCAAGAGTCTGCCCATCAACGCCCGCGGCCGGCCGCGGGAGTCCACTTACATCTGTGTCGCCGCGCTGGACGGTCGCTCGCAAACCTGGGAGACATCACTGGTTCGCCAAAAGCTGGCCTGCGTTCTCTGGGTGCCGATTGAGGCCGCCCCAACCATACCGCTGGCGGAGCGGCGCATCGGCACGCCATTCCTCTGGCGCCCGGCGCCGGCGGAAGAACTGCAATTGCGCCGCGACTGGGAAGAGATTATGGAGTCGGTTTCAGTGGGACAACTGGATCGGATCTCCGCGCGCCAGGGACGCTGGCTGCAATTGCGCCCCAAGGCTGCGAATGCGCGCGCGCGCACGGCGGGGTACACCGACGACGGCAGCCCCGGCCCGACCCTGCCGCGAGGCTTTTATCTGCGCAGCCTATTCACTGCGCAATTGCTTGCACGCCGCGGCGGCGTGCAGTCCGGCACAATGGCTGCGATATGATGCCGGCCATGGAAACCACGACCCCGCGCCCGCTACGCCCTGAGCCGAACCGGCGCCTCAGCGTTGCGCCGATGATGAATCACACCGATCGGCATTTTCGCACCTTGCTGCGGCTGATCTCCCGGCACGTCATGCTGTACACAGAAATGATCACCACCGGCGCGCTGTTGTACGGCCCGGCCGAGCGTCGTCTGGCGCACGCGGCGGCTGAACACCCGCTCGGACTGCAGTTGGGAGGGTCCGATCCGGAGGCACTCGCACGCTGCGCGCAACTGGCCGAAGCCACCGGCTTCAACGAAGTTAACCTGAATGTCGGCTGCCCCAGCGACCGGGTGCAGGAGGCGCGATTCGGCGCATGCCTGATGGCGGAACCCAATCTGGTGGCGGAATGCATCGCCGCGATGGCGGGCGCGGTGACCATCCCGGTGACGGTAAAAACCCGCATCGGCGTCGACGAACGCGACCGTTATGAAGACCTGGCCGGATTCATCGCCACGGTCAATGCGGCCGGCTGCAACACGTTTGTCATCCACGCGCGCAAGGCCTGGCTCAAGGGACTGAGTCCGCGCGAGAACCGACAGCGGCCGCCGCTGCAATACGCCACGGTGTATCAATTGAAGCGCGATTTTCCGGGCCTGGAGATTATATTGAACGGGGGTGTTACCTCACTGGATGAAGTGGCCACCCATCTGCAGCATGTGGATGGCGTCATGATCGGGCGCGCCGCCTGCAGCAATCCCTGCCTGCTCCAGGATGCGGACCGGCGTTTGTTTGGCGACCCGACGACGTCGCGCCGGCGCCAGGATGTGTTGCGCCACTATGTCGACTATGCGGCCGAACAGGTGGCGGCCGGCACGAACGTGCATCATGTCGCGCGTCACACCATCGGTTTGTTTCAGGGTCTGCCCGGTGCGCGCGCCTTCCGGCGCCATCTGGCCGAGCAATCCTGTCGTCCGGGCGCCGGAGTCAGTTGCCTGCGCGAGGCCATGGAGTTGGTGGCTGCGGCGTAGGTCCCAATTCCGGCGCGGCGCGTTGCCAAGGCTGGATCAAACCATTACGCTGCGCGCTCCCGCAGGTGGCACCCTGCGGCCGACCCCACTCCATTCGAGGCCCGCATGCGTATTTCAGCCCTGTTCCTGTCGCTTATCCTGTTTAATTTTTCCGTTGGCGCGGCCGAGACCCAGCCGCAAGCGGATGAAAAACTGAGTTACGCCATCGGCGTCCTCTTCGGCCGCAATATGGCCCTCGACGTCGACGTCAACACCGATGCCTTTTTGCAGGGCGTTCGCGACGTGCTGACCGATGCCAAACTCAAATACACGCCGGAAGAAATGCAACAGGTGGTCAACAGCTTCAGGGAGCAGCAGTTGAAAACACAACAACAGGCAGGACAAGCGAACGTCGCCGCCGGGCAGGCGTTCCTCGATGCGAATGCCAAAAAGCCTGGCATCACGGTGTTACCCAGTGGACTCCAATACCGCGTCATCAAGGCCGGCACGGGACCAAAACCCAAGGGCACGGATACAGTAGTCGTGCACTATCGCGGCACGTTGATTGACGGCAAGGAGTTTGACAGTTCCTACAGCCGCGGAGAGCCGACACCGCTGCGGCTGGATGGCGTCATCAAGGGCTGGCAGGAGGCCGTCACCCTGATGCCGGTGGGGTCCAAGTGGGAAATCTTTTTACCGCCCGCGCTGGCCTACGGAGAACGTGGCGCCGGAAACATGATCGGTCCGAACACGTCACTGATTTTTGAAATCGAGCTGCAGGAAATCAAGGCAGCAAAGGCGCAGTAAACCGCTTCTTGTTTTAACAGACGCCGGCGCGAACCGGGTCCGGCGTCCCGGCCATGTGGAGCCGGCAGGCTTCCTGCAATACTTCCCGCACCGCGCCCGCCACCAGTTCCGGTTGATCCAGGTGCACCAGATGGCCGCTGCGCTCCGCATGTATCTGCCGCCCGCCGGGGATGCTGGCCGCCAGTTCGGCCTGCAGATCGGCCCATGCCTGCTCCAATGCGTCACCCATGGGAGTCTCAGGCCACACGCGACGGCCGCGGGAAATTACCACCAGCGGGACCTGCGGCAGGGTGCCAGCCATCCTGACCTGGGCCGCGCTGATGTCAAAGTTGGCAAATTCCCGCCGCTGCGTGGTCATGGCCTTCGATGAACCCATCAATGCCCCCATCGCAAACCATGTAGCTTCAGGAAAATGCGACTGCATTTCGCGCGGATCAAAAAAGGTAATCAGAGTGCCTGAACGGCCAGCCTCGGCAGGCAAGGCAGGCAGGCGCTGCCCCTGGTCCGGGTGCGAAGCATCCACCAGCACCAGACCCGCTACCTGGCCCGGATGCGTCGCGGCGTAATACTCCATGTTATATCCGCCAAATGAGTGGCCAACCAGGACGTAAGGTGGCGGCACCTGTGCGCCCCGCAACAGGTTCTCCAGTTCGTCCACGATTTGTTCGGTGACACGCGGCCCGGGACCGGGGTCGCTCCAGCCGTAGCCGGCCCGATCATAGGCACACACACGGTGATCCGCGGCCAGTTGCTCCTGGACAAACCACCAGTCCATGGAAAAGCCGCCCAGCCCCGCGTCCATAATCACGCTGGGACCGGCGCCGCCACCGCGGCAAAGTATGTGGAGTTCATATCCCCCCACATCCACCATGACGCCAGGCGGGAGGTCGGGATTCAGATCATCGGCTGCCGGAGTGCCCGCGGCGCAGGCATTGAAGATCACATCCGCCAGCGCCAGCAGCAACACCGGCAAGCCCTTCCGATACAATTGCAGCATGGGAATCGGCTGGAACGCACCTCGTTGATTGAAGTCAATCCACTGCCGGCGCAGGACGGGCCGCGCTTCATGGTCACCATACAGGAGGCCGGCGCCCGGACTCAACACGAAGTACGATTGTGCCCGGCGACATGGCCGCGACTGCAATCCCTGCACCATGATCCCGCACAAATAGTCCGCGCCGCGTTTTGCTTCCTGCTGGAACGGGAACCCGCTGCGGCAATACTGCCGCGCTTCGACCTGCGGGAGATCAGCCGGTACTTTCCCGAATTTGAGCAGGAATTGCCGCGTTATTTAACCGCGGCCGCGGGGAATTGAGCCCAGCGCCCGACGAACGGATCCCGCTCCCTGGACCGCGTTTCGCCTACCACCCCGCGGTAGCCGTATAATTCACCCGGGCGCCCGAAATCCGGGCGCTGAACTTGTTATGACGACCGTTAATCTAAGGACTCAGATGAGCATCAACAAATTACTGCTTTCCGCCGCGCTTGCCGCCGGGCTGGCCTATGCCGTCGTGGTCCCGGCCCAGGTGCCCCAGGTTGCGGACAGCGCGCTGCGGCCCGATGACTCCCAGAAGCAGGCCACGGAAATCATCGTGCACATCATTGATACCTATCATTACAAGAAGCGGCCGCTGGACGATGCATTGTCCGGCCGCATCCTTGATAACTACCTGAAAGGCCTTGATCCGAACCGGAGTTTTTTCCTGCAGTCGGACATTGACGGGTTCGAAAAGTATCGGGCGCAACTGGATGACGACCTGCGCCAGCCGGAATTGACGCCGGCCTTTGAAATATTCCTCCGCTACCGGGAGCGGGTCGCCGGGCGCGTGAGCTTTGCCACGGCGCAATTGGGCAACAACTTCGATTTCCAGACCAATGAGAGTTTTTACTACGATCGGCGCAAGGAACCGTGGGCTGACAGTGAAAATACGCTGAATGAGTACTGGCGCAAACGCGTCAAGAACGACGTGCTGAATCTGAAGATTGCGGGCAAGGAACCTGAGCAGATCAAGGACGTGCTGGCCAAACGCTATGCCCGGCTCAAGACCAGCACTTTCCAACTGAATGCCGGGGACGTGTTCCAGAGCTACATCAATTCGTACACGACCGCGGTCGAGCCGCACACCAATTATTTCTCGCCGCGCACGTCGGAAAATTTTGACATCAGCATGCGCCTGTCGCTGGAGGGCATCGGCGCGGTGCTGCGCGGCGAAAGTGACTACACGGAAGTGCAGAGTATTGTGCCCGGCGGCCCCGCCGACCTGAGCGGGTTGCTGCACAAGGAGGATAAGATCATCGCGGTCGGCCAGGATTCCAGCGGAGAAATGGTGGATGTCATCGGCTGGCGCCTGGATGATGTTGTAGACCTCATCCGCGGTCCCAAGGACAGCAAGGTCCGGCTGGAAATCCTGCCCGCCGATACCGGCACCGAAGGCAAGGGCAAGGTCATCAGCCTGGTGCGCGACAAGATCAAGCTGGAGGAACAGGCGGCGAAGTCTGAGATCATCGATTTGCCCAACCAGGGGCGCATCGGCGTCATTGACGTGCCGACGTTTTACAGCGATTTCGCCGCGCAGGCCCGGGGCGACAAGAATTACACCAGCACCAGCCGCGATGTGCGCCGCCTGATCCAGGAACTGGAAGGCAAGAACATTGACGGTCTGCTCATTGACCTGCGCGGGAACGGCGGCGGTTCGCTGTCGGAGGCATTGGAATTGAGCGGCCTGTTCATAGAGAGCGGCCCAATCGTACAGACCAAGGACGCCCAGGGACGCATTGAGATCAACGGCGATCCGGATCCGGGTATTGCCTATGGCGGCCCGTTGGCGGTGCTGGTGGATCGCAATAGTGCCTCCGCCTCGGAGATTTTCGCCGGCGCCATCCAGGACTATCGGCGCGGCATCATTATCGGCGAACCCACCTTCGGCAAAGGCACGGTGCAGAACATCGTCGATCTGAATCGCTTCGTGCGCAATTCGGATGTGAACCTGGGGCGCCTGAAGACCACCATCGCCCAATTCTTCCGCGTCAGCGGCGGCAGTAATCAACACAAGGGCGTGGTGCCGGACGTGGTGTTTCCGACGGCGGAACTGGGCGAGGACTTTGGTGAACGTTCACTGGACAACGCCCTGCCCTGGGACAAGGTCGCGCCGGCGCGGTTTGTCCCGGCCAGCGCCCCGGTCTCCACGTTTGACGAGGTACGGCGCCTGCATCAGGCCCGCATCAAGGTGGATCGCGCATTCAACCTGCTGATGGATGAGTTGCGCCTGTTGCGGGACGCGAATGAAAAAACCACGGTGTCATTGAATGAGCAGTCACGCAGGAAGGAGCGCGAGGCACTGCTGGTGGCGCAGCGCCGGGTCGAGAATGAATTGCGCATCGCCCAGGGACTGGCGCCTCTGCCCGAGACTGTTTCTCTTGAATCCGATCCCCAAGACCACGCAGATACGGACACCGATGCCGACGACGATGACAATGACAAATTCGAACCGGAACAGGTGCTGCTGCAGGAATCGGCGCAAATCCTGCTGGACCTGGTCATGCCGGGACACCAGACCGCCGCCAACACGCCAATCGCTCAACGTGAAGCCGGCCGCGCGCTGACGCCCGCGGAAAAGAAATTGTAGGCGCGATTGCTGATCTCCGCCGGGAGATCAGCGCGGACCGGCTCGCTTACCGTCCCGTGGGTTGACTTGAATGACCACCGGCTTCAGCTACGACGCGCGCTTTCTTGACCACGATACGGGCCCGGGTCATCCGGAGAACCCGCAACGCCTTACCTCCACACAACAGCACCTGCTGCATCAGCCCTGGTTCGGCGAACTGGCGCAGGTACCAGCCCGTGCCGCCTTGCCCGAACAGGTGGAGCGCATCCATCACCGCGCCTACATTGAACGCGCGCAAGAGACCTGCGCCGCCGGTTCACCGATGCTGGACTCCATGGATGTCAGCGTGTCGCCCGAATCCTTCGATGTTGCGCTGCTGGCAGCCGGCACTCCGCTGGCGCTGGCGGATGAGATCATTGCCGGCCGGCTGCGCAACGGCTTTGCATTGCTGCGCCCGCCCGGTCATCACGCTGAAAAGGACATGGCCCTCGGTTTTTGCCTGTTCAACAATGTCGCCATCCTGGCGCGCCATCTGCAGAAACACCATGGATTGGAAAAAGTTCTGATACTCGACTGGGACGTTCACCATGGCAACGGCACCCAGCATACCTTTGAAGATGACCCTTCCGTGCTCTACGTCAGTACGCACCAGTATCCGTTCTATCCCGGAACCGGCGCCTGGTACGAGGACGGTGTTGGCCGTGGCAAGGGCGCAACATTGAACTGCCCCATGGCGGCCGGTAGCGGCAATCACGATTACGAGCAGGCGTTCATGGATCACATCCTGCCCAGGATCAACGCCTTTCGGCCACAGTTTGTCATCCTGTCCGCCGGCTTTGACGCCCATCGGGACGATCCGATGGCGCAAATCGAATTGAGTACGGCGTTTTACGGCTGGATGACCGAGCGCATGCTGGAGTCAGCGGATCAGCATGCCGGCGGCAGAATCGTTTCGGTGCTCGAAGGCGGTTACAATCTTCAGCGCTTGCCTGAATGCGTGGCGGTTCACTTGCAGAGCCTGGGCGGTTTTGGAGCCACTCCTCCATGAAAAAATTCCTGCTGATATTCCTGACACTGGCGATGGTGCTCGCCATCAATTTGCCGGAAGGCATGCTGGCGCAGGTTGGCGCCAGCCCCAACATTCTGCTCGCAGCGCTGGTCGCGCTGGTCATCGCCGGACTTATTGCCAACGAGCACTTCGGACTGGTGATCGTGGTCGTTGGCGTGGCGGTTGCCGCCAACGCCCCGCAGGAAATGGCGGATTCCATCGGCTACAGCCGCGAGGTCATGATGGCGGTGCTGGTTGGGCTGGTGTTACTGCCGTTCGTGGCGCGGCAGCTCTAACTAACCGAACAAAAGGCCGTGAACCGGCCCCGGACGGCTAAGGCGCCTTCAGCTCTCCCACGGTCCGGCTGATCTCCTGCAATTGGACGCGCGCGGCGTCCACTCGATCTTTTTCCGCATGCACACCAGCGGCATCCAGGAACGCACCCTGCAACGGCGGGTTCCGCAACAAGTGCTGCGCGGACATCATGTCCCGGCTGATGGTGCGTGCCTGTGCGACCGGCAGCTCCCGGCCCCACAGGACCGCCTTCAAATCGCTTAATTGTTTCTGCAGGTCTTTCCTCGACACTTCCAGTTCCGCATACGCGGCAACCGTTTCCGACCGCCGCACGTCTTCAGCGGCTTGAGCAGTGGCTTCCGATTTGCCCGCCGCCGTTTCCGGCGCCAACGCCGCGGATTCGATGTGTGTCGGGCGCCCGGCTGGGTCCGGCGCGGTCGCGCGCAGCAGATATATGCCCGCGATCCCCACCCAGACCAGGCCCGCCACTATCAATGTCACTCGCGTCTTCAATGTCAGCCTCAGGGTCCTCGCCCACGACGGGCGCGGCACCATAGTCATAAACTACAAATAATTCAATGGGTTATATATTCGAAGTTAGGAGAGTTTTATAAAACTGATCTTATGATGATCGCATAACAACCGGATTTATATGGAAAAGTTCTTGCAATTTCACTCGCCTTGGACTAAATGTATCACCAGAGTTCCTCCCCGGAGAAGCGAAAGTGATGAGACCTCAATGGCTTAGCAATCCATTTGTCCCGCGCCCCGCAAAACTTAGGCCACCGGCTGTGCGCTTGCGCCACGCTGCGAGCGCCAGTCCGGTGCGCGACGCGCAGACAGGTTTCATTCACCATGCCCTCGGTTGCCCGCTGGAGTACAAGCGCGTGTGGTTTGGCAACGCGGGGCGGGACGCGAACAATGAAAATTCGGACATCGGTCTGATCTTCGAATCCGAGGAATACATCACGACCGGGGCCACGCTTGAGATCCACATTCCGTTGCGCGGGGAAATGGAACAGTTTCGCGGCAAAGTGGTGTTGGTCCGGCAGAGCGGGGATTGCTGGGAGGTCGGCGTGTGGTTCCCGTGCCGCATCGATGCCAGTCGCATGCGCATCGTCGAGCAGATCTGTCACATCGAGGCGTATCTGCAGCAGAAGAAGTATGTGGACGGCCCGTACAATCTGAATCGGGATCGCATCGCTGCCGAATGGATCCACCGGCACGCGGCGACAGTCCCGACGAT
Organism: Gammaproteobacteria bacterium RIFCSPLOWO2_02_FULL_61_13; assembly: GCA_001801865.1. Lineage (GTDB taxonomy): Bacteria > Pseudomonadota > Gammaproteobacteria > Eutrophobiales > Eutrophobiaceae > 2-02-FULL-61-13. The sequence continues at coordinate 13,791 of MGYT01000151.1, read as the reverse complement.
CTAACTGTAGGGCGCGCTTCAGCGCGCCGCAGAACCGAACCGGCGGACTAAAGTCCGCCCTATGTGGCGCAGGTAACCCCGGTTCCCCCCAGCCCGCAATACCCATCCGGATTCTTCGCCAGATATTGCTGGTGATAATCCTCCGCGTAGTAGAAAACCGGGGCATCCAGTATTTCGGTCGTAATCGCGCCAAAACCGGACTGGCGTAACCCGGCGTTGTAACGCTCCCTGGATGCCAACGCCGCCTCACGCTGCTCTGCCGAATTGACATAGATCCCCGAACGATACTGCGTACCCACATCATTGCCCTGGCGCATGCCCTGGGTCGGATTGTGGGATTCCCAGAATGACTTCAGCAATTGCGCATAGGAAATGCGCGCTGGATCAAAAACCACCAGCACTACTTCATTATGGCCGGTCAATCCAGTGCACACCTCCGGGTAGGTGGGATTGGGCGTCAGCCCACCGGCGTACCCGACCGCGGTGGTATACACGCCATCCAGTTGCCAGAACTTGCGCTCCGCCCCCCAAAAACACCCGAGACCGAACAGCGCCTGTTGCATCCCCGCCGGGAACGGCGGCTTTAGCGGATGGCCATTGACGAAGTGCCGTTCGGGCACTGGCATTGCCGTGCTGCGCCCGGGCAGGCATTCGTTCACATCAGGCAAAGTGACTCTCCTGCTCATGGGGCGGCCTGAATAACAAATATCTCTTTGTAGGCCACGTAGGTGCTGGCCCAGAGCATAGGTATCAATACCAGCAGCCCCAATCCCATGGGAATAATCGCCACTATGAATAACAGAAGACCGATTATTCCCCAGATGAGAAACGGCATGATGTTGCGCAGGCAGCCGGTGAAACTGCCGCTCACTGCATCCTGGACGGACAACCCGCCCAGTGCCACCAGCGCCGGCGCAAACCACAATCCCATCAGCACCGGCACATACAGACCCAGCCCCACCAACAGGACGACCAGCAACATGGGCAGATTTTGCAACAGGCCGCTGGCGTCCTGATTCATGAGTTGAGTGATGGTTTCCATACCGCCCAACAGGATGAACGCCAATATCAACATGAAGATCCCGAGTACGATCACGGCGGCCACATAGAGGGCGCCGACGACAATCAATGGCCCGGGATTGATGGAAAAGGCCTTGAACAGATAACCAAATTCCATCTCTCCCCCTTCATCCATGCTTTTACAGCCAAGCAGGATCCCGGCGCTGAACACCGGCGCCAGCAACTGCCCGGCGAGGCCGCCGAAAACCGGGACAAAGTTCAGCGCCATGAAGATCACAAATATCACGACGGTAATGGCGATCCACGCGCCAGCGCTGCGCTTGAAGTAGTCGAATCCATCGCCAAGCCACCCCGCGCCCCGCCCCGCCTCTACCGTCCGGATCTCCATGGTTTCCCCTCCTGTGATTGAATCACACGCCGGTTAATATTCCCCGAGCATCGCCAAAGGTCAACCCTGAATCCACACTCCGGCGTGCAAAGCGGCAGCTTCAACCATGGTGACGCGCGCGATGCAGCCGGGCGCTTTGTTTGAGCCTTGATTTTGTTGCGGTTATTACCGTTGACCTGTGTCAACACACAAGCGCATGTTAGCTGATGCAATTATCGTCCAAGCGACCAGCGGGAGGTGCCGGATATGAACACCGTCATTGATCGGATCCATCTGGACCACCGCAATACCGAGCAATTGCTACGCATCATCGAGCAGGAGACCGATCATTTCGATACGGGGGAATTCACCAACCTGCCGCTGCTTGCCGACCTGATGCACTACTTCGTCAACTATCCCGACCTTTACCATCACCCGCTGGAAGATCAGATCTTTGCATTGCTGAAAAGGAAGGCACCCGCATTGGCCGGTAAAGTGGACCAGTTATACAGTGAGCATGTGAGCATGGGGGAGGCATCTGAATCCCTGCAGGAACTGGTCACTGAATTGCAGGGCAATGCCGTCACGCCACGCAACCGGATCGTGAAGGCTTTTCGCGACTACCTGCGGCAATACCGGGAGCATATCGACAAGGAAGAGAAGGAACTGATCCCGGCGGCGGCGAAGGCGCTGGACAACAGCGACTGGATCCAACTGGAGAAGCAATTCGCCACCAATGCCGACCCGCTGTTCGGACAGATCCTCCAGCGCCAGTACCAGACCCTTTACAAGGTCATCATGGCCGAGGCAGGGAAATAATCGTTACTCCGCCAGCACAGCGCTGACGGTCTCGCGCAGCGCAATCTCCACATCCAGATCATCCTCGCCCGAAACGCGCAGGTACCGAATGGTGCGCGTTTGATCCACCACGAATAACCCGGGCGTCCCCTTGACACCATAAGCCGCAGCGGCAGGCTCGGCAGCCAGCAACAATGAGAATGTAAAACCGTGTTCCTTCAGATAGGCCACGGGATCCGCATCCTCCCACACGTTCAGCGCATAGAAGCGCACCGGCTGTCCCTTGAATTCATCGGCAACGGTCTGGATGTGCGGCATCAATTTGCGGCAGAACGGACACCACGTGGCCCAGAACAGCACGACCGAGACCTGATCCTTGCTGTCCGCGTAAAACTGGAGGGGCTCTCCTGCCGGGGATTTCAGCGACCAGTCCGGGGCCACGTCGCCGATGCCGGCTGCGAAGGCAACCTGCGGCAGGCAGGCCAGCAACATCAGGCTGAACAACAACAGACGCATGGGGAAGGCAACGTGCATAAAGAACGCCATTTCAACTCAGAAACGCAGTGAGTGCCACCCCGATGAACGTGCCGACGGCATAGCCCAGGATCCCGCACAGAATGCCGGGCGTGACCAGGTTGCGCCACCCCTGAGACGTGGCAATGGCCGCAGTCACCGCCGGACCCACCAGCGCCGCCCCTGAGCCGATGATGACATCGGCCAGATCCAGCTTCAACACCTTCGCCGCGGCCAGGACGATGATGAAATGGACGAGGATGATGAACAGACCATAGAAAAAGAAATGCATGGCCGTCACGAGAAAGGCGCTCGCATTGGTCCCCGCCCCCACGGCGGCGAAAAACACGTACATCAGGATTACACCCAGCTCGAAATCCCCGTTCACGGCGGCCATCCGGTCCGGGATGAGATTGGCCAACGCCAGCGACAGCACTGAAATCAGGAGGATGCCGTACTGTGCGCCGAAGTGGTTTACCGCCAGGTAGTTCGACACGGCGCAAATGGCGAAGCTCGCCGCGAAGACACCGATGATGTGCCCCGGCATCAGCGGCGCCACGATCCGATCCGCGGTCTCGTTCTGACGCACCGTTTTCGCGTCCCTGATGATCCGGGACGGGACGAAGCGCACGAGCCACGGCGTTGAAGGGATGAGCACCAGTAACAGCAGCGCAATATTGCTCACCGGGCTGCCCGCGCCCATGGCACTGCTGAACTCTTCCGGCGTCAGGCCCACCGCCTGGGACACCGCGAGAAAATTCACCGCCCCACCGATCCAGCCGCTGGCATAGACGCCGGCCACCCTGGTCCCGGACTTGCCCAGGTCCAGCAGATAAAATCCCAGGACTGCGCCGATGACAACTGCCGTGCTGGCGATACTGAACGTAATTAGAACGACGCCGCTTTCCTTGAAGATGCGGCGCAGGTCCGCCTTGAACAGCAGCATCGGAATCGCCAGCGGCACCAGTGTCCCGCCGACGAAATCGTAAACTCCGCTCGTGAAGGGAATGACGCCGACGTTGGACAACAGCATGGCGCCGCTCAGCACCCAAACGACGCCCGCGACCTTCTTGCCAATATGTGTGCCGTCGATCCAGAAGCCGAGCCAGGCCAGCGCGCACAGCACGGCACCGAGGGCGAAGACATTGTCACCGGCAATGACGTTCATGCCTTTTTCCAGGATGCAGCTTTAGTATAAGCTTAAACTAATTTGCCGCTATTCGCTCGGAGAGCCATGCAGGCTGCCTTGCGTAGCAAGTACCAGCTCGAGTTCCTGTACTGGCATATGAACTTCCATACCGAGCATCACATGTATGCTGCTGTGCCCTGCTACAACCTGCGCCGACTGCACGATGCCATCAAGCATGATTTGCCTCCTACCGCGACTGGGCTGGTCGAAACGTGGCGGCAGATTATCGCGATTCAAATTCGGCAGCTGGTGAAACCCGGCTATCAGTATGATCCGCCTCTGCCAGGTACGAATGCGCGCAGGGCGGGGGCGGCAGCGTCGAGGACTATTGCATCGACCCCCGGCAAGGCAGGTGATGCGCAAGTCGGAAGCGATGATCGCCCAGATCGCCTCTGGGAATGCACCGTGTGCGGGTTTGTCTACTCCGAATGCTTGGGATTGCCCGACGAAGGCATCGCCCCTGGTACGGCGTGGGAGGATATCCCCGAAATTTGGAAGTGCCCCGACTGCGGGACGAGCAAGGCAGACTTTCGCATGGTCGAGGTAACAGGCGCAAAAAAATCGGCGTCCCAATAGCGCTTGAATTCGTGGGGATGGCCACCATCCTTGGCCCCTGCCCTTCCAGGCTCCTGCTCTCTGCCCACCTGGGCCGATCCGTTAACATGCGCACCCCATGCAAGACCTCACCCAAGGCTCCGTCCCCCGCCACCTGATCACACAGTCCGTGCCCATTGCCCTGGGCATGCTGGTGCAGACGTTGTATTACCTCGTGGACATTTATTTTGTCGCGCAATTGGGTGGCACGGTGCTAGCGGGGGGTCAGTGCCGCCGGCAGTCTCACCTTTGTCGTGCTCGCGCTGACGCAGATGTTGAGCGTCGGCACCGTGGCGCTCATTGCACCGGCGGTGGGCCGCAAGGATCAGGCGGGCGCCAATCTGATCTTCAATCAGAGCGTGGCGCTGTCCGCGTTGTGCGGGGCGTTGACTCTGCTCGGCGGCTACACATTGGGCGAGAAGTGCCTGCACGCCATTGGCGTGGAGGGGGAGGCCATGGCATTCGGCATGGACTACCTGCGGTGGTATATCCCCGGCATGGCGCTGCAATTTGCGCTCGCGGCCATGGGCGCGGCGCTGCGCGGCACCGGGGTCGTGAAGCCGACGATGATCGTGCAGATGATCACGGTGCTGGCGAATGTGATCCTGGCGCCCGTGCTGATTGCCGGCTGGGGTACCGGGCAGCCGATGGGCGCCGCCGGCGGTCTGGAAACAGATGCTGAACCTGGGCCTGCCCGCCGGCGGCGAGTTCCTGCTGATGTTCGTCTACATGGCGGTCATCTACTCGGTCATCTCGAGTTTCGGCGCAGCGGCCCAAGCCGGCTTCGGCCTCGGCACGCGCATCATGCAGGCAGTATTTCTGCCGGCGCTGGCCATTGCCTTCGCGGTGCCGGCCCTCGGCGGGCAAAACATGGGTGCGCGCAAGGCGGATCGGGTGCGCCAGACGATTCGCGCGGCGTTGCTGATCGAGGGCGGGATCATGGTACTGCTCACAGTTGCGTGCCAGGTCCATGCCGTGGGATTCCTGCGCCCGTTCACTGACGATGCGGCGGTGATAGCTGTCGGTGTGCAGTTCCTTGAAATCGTGTCGTGGAACTTCGTATTTTCGGGGGTCGCCTTTGTCTGCTCGGGCATGTTCCAGGCGCTGGGCAACACCTGGCCGGCGCTGTTCAGCACCGCGACACGGCTGGTGACATTTGTATTCCCGGTACTCTGGCTGTCACGCCAGCCCGGCTTCGAGATAGTCCAGGTCTGGTACCTGTCCGTGGCCACTTTGACGCTGCAGGGGGTGATCAGCCTGGTGTTGTTGCGGTTGCAGATGCGGGCCACGCTGGAGGATATGCCCGCAGTGGCGCCATAACTGCGGACTTCTTGCTCCGGATCAAGACAAACAGGCCGTACCCGGGTCATTGTTTTGCCATACGTGCCGGCGCACCTGCCGGCCAACCCAATCGGCCAATAGTTCCGGAGCAGGGTTCATGACACGGGAACCAGCGCCCTTCCGCGCCGGCAGCCAACAGGAACCGGTGGTACGATCCGGGCTCGTCGGCGGCACCTACCGCCCGCTGAGCAACAGCGACATCCATGGCATCCACGACACCGTACTCAGGGTGCTTGAGCACATCGGTGTCGCGGATCCGATCCCGATCCTGCGCGATCGCGCCATCGAGCGCGGCTGCCGCATTGGGGACGGCAACCGCCTGTACTTTCCGCGCGCCCTTGTGGAAGACGCCCTCGCCTCCCCACGGCGCGAAGTACTCTGCTACGGTCGCGAACCCCGGCATGATCTCAACCTGAGCGGGACGCGCGTCAACTTCTACGGCGGCGGTGAGGCTGTCAGCATGTTCGACCACGCCACGCGCCGCTATCGTCCGTCCACGCTCGTCGATATCTATGATCTCGCGCGCCTGACCGATCGGCTCGAATACCTGCACGGCTACTCGCGCCTGACCATTCCCGTCGAGATCACCGATCCGCTGAAAACGGATATCAATGCCGCCTATGCAAGCGTGGCGGGCACGACCAAGCACATCTCGCTGTCGTTCGCGCACGCAACGCACGTCGAACCGGTACTCGATCTGCTCGACCTGGTGGCCGGCGGCGCCGGCAAGTTCGCCCGGCGGCCGTTCTGCCACGGCGGGGGGTGCTGCATCATTTCCCCGCTCCGCTATGCCCGCGACAACAGCGAAGTGTGCATCGCCGCGACGAAACTGGGGGCGCCGGTATGGGTATTGGCCGCGCCCCAGGCCGGGACCACGGCCCCGGCCGCGCTCGCCGGAACACTGGTGCAGTCCGTGGCAGAAGCCCTCGCCGCGTGGCTGCTGGTGGAATTGGTCGTCCCCGGGTACCCGGTGATTGTCGGCGCATGGCCGTTTGTGGCCGATCTCCGTACCGGCGCCTTCAGCGGCGGCGGCGGCGAGTGCGCGGTGCTGAACGCCGCAGCTGCACAGATGATCAATCACTACGGCCTCGTGAGCACCGTCGGCGCGGGGATGACCGATTCCAAACTGCCCGACAACCAGGCCGGGTACGAGAAGGGCCTGAGCGTCGGACTTGCGGCGATCGCCGGCTGCAACGGCGTATCCGAGGCAACCGGCATGCTCGCCAGCCTGATGGGATGCTCGTTCGAATCAATGGTCATTGATAACGAGATGCTGGGCTGCATACAGCGCGTGCTCCGCGGTGTCGAGGTCAAGGAGGAAACGCTGTCGTTCGACGTGATCCGCGACGCGGCGCTCGGCAACGGGAATTTCCTGCGCCAACCGCAGACCCGCAGGCTGATGCGCAGTGAATATGTCTATCCGCGTATAGCCGATCGTCGCTCGCGGGCGGAGTGGGAACAGACCGGGGCGCAGGGAATCCTGGAACACGCCCACACCAGCGCCACCGAAATCCTCTCCGCACACTATCCGGCCTATATCGCGCCGGAGGCAGACAGCAGGATTAGGGCACGCTTCCCGATCCTGCTGGCCCCGGAGCAAATGCGTCCCGGCCAACGGAATTCAGCGGTAATTTGATCTGAATCAATCCGGCCGGCTGCGTGGACACTAGCGTGAAAGCCCTGGGCAGGGGGAGGATCAACTAGCGGTACCCAAGCCTCCGAATGCGTACAACAACAATATGTCCACTCAAGACATCCAACGGTCGCTGACCGATTACATCACAACCGAGGTCGCCAGCGCGGTCCCGGACGCGCCGCCGGCGCCGGACTTCCCGCTCATTGAAGGAGGGCTGGTCGACTCACTCGGACTTTTCAAGCTGATCGCGTTTATCGAAGACAAGTTCCAAATCGGCATCCTACCCGAGGAAATACAGTTCGAAAACTTCGCAACCATCAATGCCATCACGACATTGATAAAAAACAAGCAACCGCTGCGCGGCGCCGCAAAAGCCGGGTAGGCGGGATTGAATTGCCCCGGCCACCTGCACGGTCGCGCCGCGCGTGGCGTACCAGAGGATATGCAGCATGAACATACCCGCTCAGTCTGATGTGGTCATCATCGGTGGAGGTCCGGCCGGTAGCATGGCGGCCACGTTCCTCGCGCAAAAAGGATACCACGTCGTACTCCTGGAAAAGCAGAAGCACCCGCGCTACATGGTCGGCGAGAGCCTCATCCCGCAGTTCTGGAAATATTGCGATCTGGCGCAGGTCACCGACAAGATCCTCGCCGAAGGCTTTGTGCAAAAACAGGGCGGAACGGTGGTCTGGGACGGCGTGATCCGCCAGACGGCGTTCAAGGACTTCGGATATACCCGTCCCGCGTTGCACGTCGAGCGCGACCGCTTCGACCTTATCCTGCTGGAACACGCCCGCTCGCAAGGGGCTCACGTTTTTGAACAGGTCACGGTCACCGACGTCAACCTCGATCCCGGCGGGCAGGTGGATGTGACCTACCTACCGGCGGGAGAGCAGTCATCGCGCCGGATTGCCTGCCGTTTCATCATTGACGCCAGCGGCCAGAGTGCGCTGATCGGCAGAAAACTCGCGATCCGGGTGCATGACGAGGAGTACCCGTTCATGAGCGTGTGGGGCTATTTCAATAACTCAAGCTATGTCGCCCTGGACGGCAGGGCACATGCATTCACGGAGCTGCGCGACACCCCGCCGACCACCTTCGTTTCCTCCACCGGCAACTGGGGGTGGTGCTGGCATATCCCGCTCCGGGAGACGACCAGTGTCGGCCTCGTGGTTCCGTTGGAGCAGATGAAAACCGACAAGCTGGAAAACGAGGCGCTGCAGGCGTACTTCCTGCGCCGCTGCGCGGAGATCCCTTACCTGAATCGCCTGCTGGAGCCGGCCACTTACTGTGATGGGAGTGTGCACATGCTGCGCCCCTATTCCTACCGCCCGAAACAGCTGTGCGGCCCGGGCTTCTTTCTCATCGGCGATGCGGCCGCGTTCATCGACCCGGTCCTGTCCGAGGGCTGTCTGCTCGCCATGTTTTCCGCACACATGGCGGCATGGACAATCGACCGGTGCCTGCGGGATCAGGGGCGCACGGCGGACTACCAGGCTTTATTCACGCGTCAGTTTGCCGGGCGCTACCAGGTCGGGCATGCGCTGATGCTGACGGGTTACGGCGATGCGGCCAAGGTGAATGGCGCTGTCGCCAATTCACTCCGGTTCGACAGCGAACGGGAGCAGGAGCTGATGTATGTCGCGCTGACCATGGCCGGCCGGGCTGAGAACCTGCTCCGGTTGGTCAAGCCCGGGGACCGGCAGCGGATTGCCGTCAACAGGTTTCGCACGCTGCAGTCGATCGATTTTTGATTTTTGCCGGCGCGGGATGACCGGCCTGCCTACTTCGCCCAGAGCCGCCGCAGCCGGCGCACGGCATCGAGACCCTGCAAGGCGCTGACCTCCTGAAAAGTTTGCAGAACCGGATGATCGTGTGGCAGCAACCGGAACGGATTCCACGGCGTGCCCATGATCGTATCCAGACCCAGGGGAATGGCCACCGTCAGAAATGCGCTCTCCATCGCATGCGACAGCTGCATGCCGCCGACATCGATCGGCGGCAGCATGTTACCGATATTGGTAAGGCCGCCCATGATATGGACACCGCGCATACCTTCATGTCGGCGAATGCGCCCGATGGCATCCAGCGCCATCGCTGTCATGCCCCGGGTATCCGCCACCATGCTGTTCACGGTGACGTCTATGAAAATCTGCTGCATGCTGAAATCGAGGTCCCGGACCAGCCGTTTACACAACCGCGCGGCGACGGCGACGACATCGTCGCTGCCGTGCACGGGCCGGGCGGCGCCGCCGTCCAGGAATTCCGAGGTCATGAGCACGACATCGAACGGGCATATCCTGCGCAACCCGAGCATCTCCAGGCGGGTTTCCGCGAGCGAGTTGACCAGGGGATTACGGCCGCGCGCCCGGGCCGGATCATAGGCCCGCAGGCAGACCTCCTGAACCGCGGCGTCGGGATAGTCGAAGCACAACGGCACGTCCACGGCGCCCTGCACGGCCCGGATGATCTCGGTCAGGAAAGCCGGGTCCTCATGGCCGCGCGGGCCGATGGTCACGTCGAGGTAATCAGCTCCGCTTGCGACCTGCCTGAGCGCCAGCGCGCGCAGCCCGTCCAGATTCTCACTGTCAATAAGGGCGCGCGTGCTTTTGAAACCGGGATTGATGCGGTCGCCGATGACGATGCAGTCAAGGATCGGCATCCAGCACGGCCTCCCGTACCGAATCGCGCGCGGGGAACGTCAACCGCGCCATGAACTCCCTGCTGAACCGGGCCGAACCCGCCAGTTCCACGTAGCGACTGCGCTCTGCGATGGCCTGCGCCTCGGCACGGTGTGGGCAGGAGACAAGCGCCAGCTTGGCGCCGATCAGGGCGGCATTGCCGATCTGCGCAAAGCGATCCGCCGTCAGCGGCGGCAGCAATCCGATGGCGATGGCACTGGAGACGCGAAGGTAATTGCCGAAGGCGCCGGCAATGATCACCTGTTCGAGATCAGATTCCGCCAGGCCGGCGTACTCCAGCAGGATTGCAATGCCGCTGCGAATGGCGCTCTTCGCAAGCTGCACGGCGCGAACATCCTCCTGCGTGAACACGATGTCGCGGGCTGGCGCACCGCAGTCTGCGGCGAGGACA
>MGYT01000151.1:1748-3208 GCA_001801865.1 Gammaproteobacteria bacterium RIFCSPLOWO2_02_FULL_61_13 | reverse complement strand
CGCACTGGATGTGACCGCCTTCAAACGCAGGGCCGGATGGGCACGAAAGGCACGACAGTTGGCCCTGCCGCAGCAGCGAGATCTCCGTGTTGGTGCCGATATCCAGCACGATGACCGTGCGCTTCTCCGCCATCGCGCCGATCGCCAGCAATACCGAGGCATGGTCACCGCCGACGAACCCGGCGATGTTTGGCAGCAGGTGGGCCCACGCACCGGGCGCGGCCCGTAACCCGATTTCCCTCGCCTTGACGTCCAGGGCGCCCAAATCCGCAGCCACAAACGGCGCCCGTCCCAACCGATCGACCGGTAACCCGGTGAGCAGATGATGCATGGCCGTGTTGCCGGCGACCACGATGTCCACGATGGCGCCGGCATCGAGTCCCCGGGCCTGGCATAGCGAGTGTGCAGCGCGGTTTATTGCCTCGACCACCATTTCGCGCAGTTCGGCCGCCGCCGCGGGGCTCGAGTTGGCGTAACCGATCCGCGTAATGACGTCTCCGCCGCGCACCGATTGGGGATTCTCCACACCACAGCGCTCCAGGGTCCGTCCGCTGCGCAGATCGACCAGCAACAGACCTATGTTGGTGGTTCCCACATCGACCGCAAGCCCCGGCAACAGCCCTTCATTGGGCATTGTTACCGCGATGATCTCGCCGCGGCGCACCACCGCGGTAACCCTGGCATGCGCTCGCAGCGTTTGTGGCAGTTCACGCTGGACACCGATGTCCATGCGCTCGACGCCGCCCGGCACAATCGCGGCCAGGGAATGCCGGAGCCACGTGTCATCCGCTTCCGGCATGGCGAACGCGGCCGGGGGCAGCGTGACGTTATAGGCGTGAACCGCCGGATCGGGTCGCACGCATACGTCCTCACTGGTGACATGCATCCGCAGCGGCACTGCCCGTGCGCGTGATGAGATCTCCACGCGGCAGTCACCGGCCGGGAATGCCTGGCAGGCCCGGCGCCAGCCCTGCGCCAACTCCTGGGCGGTGAAAAATTCGCTGTCCGGTTCAGACGGCGAACCCGCCGGCCCATCCTGGATGCGCACCACGCAGGACCGGCACAGCCCGCGGCCGCCGCAGACGGCGGAAATGCGCAGACCGCAGCGGCGTGCGCCCTGCAGCAACGTCTCGTCCGGATCCAATACGACCGCCTGTCCACCGGGCATGAAGGTAATGCGATGACCGCGATACGGTTTCGAGCGCGCACTCATGTACTACCCGGACCCGTGGCGACGCGCCGATGCGTGCAGCGCAACTTCGCTGCGCATCGGGCACAGTTTGCGTCGCGACCCCACACCGGCATTTGTTTCCCCACGCCCATGATCAGGGTCAGGCTCTTCATCGGCGACAGCACTTCACCATGGCTCACCGAAACGCCGATGCGGGACCCACCCGCCAGGCGCACCACCGTGCGCTGCTCGCGCAATTCAAGTCCCGGTTCCCCGGGGTTGAGCACGC
>MGYT01000151.1:0-1739 GCA_001801865.1 Gammaproteobacteria bacterium RIFCSPLOWO2_02_FULL_61_13 | reverse complement strand
AACCCGCGCCTCGACACGCGCAGCGAGCCGGTACAGCGCCTGCGATCCGATTTCATCCAAGAGCAGCGCCCGCAGAGGTTCGCCCGCGGCAAAGTTGGCGTGGACCTGCCGTTCCCACTCTCCTCCAAGCGTACACACCCCCGCCGCAAGCCACCGGGCACCTGGCAGCCACTGCGCCGCCGACACGGAGTGCAGGCGCATGCCACCCATCAGATCCAGGAAGTCGGGCCCGATGCCGGCGATGGGCCAGAACTCATAACTGAACACCGCTTGCTTCCATCCGCCCGCCCTGGCCTCCGCCGCCAGTGCGCGCCGTGTGTCAGCGATGGTGCCGCCAGACCGGTATGCGGCAGAAACAGCCTGTACGCCGCAACCGCCGGCGCCTATTTCCCGCTCCAGCCCCGGCACAGTGACACCGCTTCCATGGCATTCAACCCGAAACCATCGGCGCCGGTGAAGGTCCTGACGCCTTCGTCCACCTGGCCTCCGCCAATCATGATTTTGAGACTGTCGCGCAAACCTGCCGCCGCGATGGCGTCAACAGTCTCCTTCATCGCGTTGAAGGCGACGGTCAGAAAACCACTCAGACCCACAACCTGCGGCCGATGTTCGCGAATACTGCTGATGAAGGTGGCTGCCGGCACATCGATCCCGAGATCGACAACTTCAAACTCATTGACCTCCAGCATGAACGTCACGATGTTCTTGCCGATGTCGTGCAAATCCCCATGCACGGTGCCTATCACGATCTTTCCCAAGCGGTCGTGCGCCAGTCCGGCACTCAGGATTATCGGCTTCGCCAGATCCCCGATGGTCTTCAGCATTTCGCCCGCGAGCATGAGTTCCGGCAGGAAATATTCGCCGCGGTCATAGCGCCGGCCCACGAGTTCCATCGCCTCGCGGCAGTGCCCGAGCAGCGCAAGCGGGTCATAACCGCCCTCGAGCATCTCGCGGGCCAGGTCCACACCCTCCCGCTCCATCAGTTCCCCGATGAGGCGGATCAATTCCTCTGTTCTGTCGTCGGTGGTGCTCATCCGGTCCATTCGCATGCGTTGCCGGAGCAACGTTAAGTCGCGGCCAGCGCGGTGAAATTGACCCAGATCAATCCCGTTGCGGCCGCAGTCTCCGGTCAAATCTGCTGCCGAATTGAAATACGCGCGCTGCGCAGACATCGATGCAACGCCCGCAGTTGGTGCAGTCGCCGGACAGGATGACGGCAGCGCTGCGGCTCCGCGCCTTCAGTGCCGGGGAGATTACCTGGGGTTCCGGGCAACTCCGGAAACAGGCGCCGCAATTTGTGCACGCATCCGGCCGCGCCGCCACGACCCGCAGCAGCGAGGCCCGGCCCAGCAATCCGTAGAACGCCCCCACCGGGCATATATGGCCGCACCAACCGCGAGGGCTGACCAGCAGGTCAAACAGGAATACCGCCAACACCACCAACCAGGCCATCCCCATCCCGAACAGCAGCAGCCGCTGCAGGATCGTGACCGGGTTAACCTGCTCCCATGCGGTGGTACCGATTAGCGCTGAAACACAAAGTGACATGATCAGCATCCAGCGACGCAGGTTCGCAGGCCAACCCCGGCCCGCGGAGATCCCGAGGACGGCACGCAGCCAGGCGGCGGTATCGGTCACCATGTTCACCGGGCAGAGCCAGGCGCAATAGGCACGTCCCCCCAGAAGCAGATATACGACCAGCACCATCAGTGCGCCCCACACTGCGATCCATCCGGGGA
>MGYT01000150.1:21819-37082 GCA_001801865.1 Gammaproteobacteria bacterium RIFCSPLOWO2_02_FULL_61_13 | reverse complement strand
GCAACACGATGTTTTGTTCCACCGTTGTACGCACGGCCTCACCGACATAGCGGCGGGCGATATCCGCCAGTTGCCGCATTTGCCACGAGGTCAGATCACCCAACGGCAACGCTATGGTCGCCACCACGTACCCGGGCTGACGTTGCGGATAAATGTTCGTCGCGCGCCAGGCCTCGAAATCCGCGTCGCCGATGCCGGCTGTCGTCGTTGACGCCGGTCGCACTGGCACTTCCTTATAACCGGGTAACTTCTCCAGCCAATCGGTCCACGCCGGATCGGGGGGCAGCACCGCGCGCTCCTCGCGCACCAGGCGCCTGAATTCGTCGATGCCCAGCTTGTCCACCAGGAACTTGATGCGTGCCCGGTTGCGATTGCGCTTCTCACCCAGGCGGGCATACACCCGCGCCACGGCCTGGGATAACGGCAGGATCTCCTGCTCGAGAACGAACTCTTCCAGCACCTTTGCCTCGTAAGGCACTGCGCCGAGGCCACCGCCCACGAACACTTCGAAACCGCGCACGCCCTTGCCGTCGACCTGGCGCACGGCGGCGATGAAGCCGAGATCATGAATGGTCACCAGCGCGCAGGCATTGTCGCGGCAACCGGAAAACGCAATCTTGAATTTGCGCCCGAAGTCCTGCACATCGGGATGCCCGAGCAGGAAACGGAAACTCGCATCCGCGTAGGGCGTGACGTCGAAGACCTCTTCGCGGCACACGCCGGCGATGGGGCAAGCGGTCACGTTGCGCACCGAATTGCCGCACGCCTCGCGCGTGGTGATATCCACCGCGGCCAATCGGCGCATCAGGTCCGGCGTGTCCTCGATATGCACATAGTGCAGCTGGATGTCCTGGCGTGTGGTGATGTGACAGATGGCGTCGGAATATTCCTCGGCCAGATCGGCCAGCACTTCCATCTGCACCGGGTTCATGCCGCCATAGGGGATCTTGATGCGCACCATGCCGGGCGCATCCCAGACCGTGTCCGGCCCCTTGAACAGGGCGGGCGGATATTCCAGCGCCCGTTGCGCAACGCCGTCATGGCGTTGGCCGTTGTCATAGCGCTGGCCATACACGCCGCGACGCAGCCGCGTCTCGGCGAAAAGTTTGTCGTCCACCTTGCCCTGTTTCTTCAGGCGGATCTGGGACTCGAACACGTCCGCCTCTTCCGCCCAGGCGGCAGGCATCCGATCACCCAGGACCTGCTTCCAACTGTTCATCTGGCGTCTCCCAAAGCCGCATGATGGCGGGCTTGTAGGGCCGGCTTTAGCCGGCCGCAATATCCCGGCGGGCTGAAGCGACCCACAGGATGTGGGAAATGCCGCGAGAGGACAGGATGTCCGGAGCGGCCCGCACCCCAAAACGGAGCACACCTTAGCAGGGTCGGCTTATTCTTAGAAGGGAGTAAAACTCATATTGATATAACCCGAGTGAGGGGTACGGAGGCATGGGGTAAGGTCTGGGGAATGGGGTCAGGTCTGGGGAATGGGGTCAGGTCTGGGGAATGGGGTCAGGTCTTGCAATCATGCACTATGTTTCCTGTGCATGATTGCAAGACCTGACCCCAGATTAGGCCTCCTCCACCGGCGGGCGATACTCATCCATCAGCGTCTTCTGGGTGCGCGCCGGCACATATTCATAGTGACTGAAGCTCATGGAGAATGACCCCGCGCCACCGGTCAGGGCCTTGAGCTTGGACTGGTAACCGTCGATCTCGCTCAGCGGCACCTGGCAACTGATATTAGTCATCGCCCCGGGCAGGGCCTCGGTGTTACTGATCCGGCCGCGCTTGCCGGACAGGTCCGAGGTCACATCCCCCACCGATCCGTTCGGCGTAACCACGTGCACCTCGACGATGGGTTCCAGCACCACGGGCTTGGCCTTCTGGAACGCATCCAGGAACGCCTTGCGTCCGGCGCTGACAAAGGCCACTTCCTTGGAATCCACCGGGTGATGTTTGCCGTCATGGACGGTGACGCGAATGTCCTGCATGCGATAACCGGCTATGGCGCCGTGCTCATAGACCTGGCGCACGCCTTTCTCCACCGCCGGGATGTATTGCCGCGGGATCACGCCGCCGACCACGGCATCCACAAACTCGAATCCGGCGCCCCGCGGCAACGGATCAATGCGCAGGTACACCTCGCCGAACTGCCCGGCGCCGCCGGTCTGTTTCTTGTGCCGGAAGTGACCTTCCGCCGCGCCGGTGATGGTCTCGCGATAGGGGATACGCGGCGGCCGCGTGACGATCTCGGCGTGATAGCGTTCGCGCAGCCGCTCGAGAATGATACGCAGGTGCAACTCGCCCTGCCCGCGGATCACGGTTTCATTCAGGGACGCATTGTGATCTACGCGCACACTGGGGTCCTCCGCCTGCAACTTGTGCAACGCATCGGAGATCTTCTGTTCATCCCCACGGCTCTTCGCCTCAATCGCCAGCCCCAGCATCGGCTCCGGCAAGGTCATGGAACGTAGATGGAGATGATCCTCGTCGTGGGAATCATGCAGCACGGCGTCGAAATGGATCTCGTCCACCTTCGCCACCGCGCAGATGTCGCCGGGGATGCCGTGCGGTATCTCCTGGTGATCCTTGCCCTGCAGCTTGAGCAGGTGGGCGACCTTGAAGGGCTTGCGGCCATCGCCGACAAACAACTGGATGTCCTTGCGCAGCGTGCCCTGGTGCACGCGGAAAATCCCGAGCCGCCCGATAAAGGGATCGATGCTCACCTTGAACACGTGGGCCAGCGCATGCTGTTTCGGACCCGGAATAATCTCGATGGGTTGCGCGGCGGCCCCCTCGCCCTTCAGGAACTGCGGCGGATTGCCCTCGATGGGATTCGGCATCAGGCGCGCGAAGATTTCCAGCAGCTGGTCCACGCCGGCGCCCGTCTGCGCCGAGACGAAACACACCGGCACCAGGTGGTCCTCGCGCAACGCACGCTCAAAAGGGTCGTGCAGTTGCTCCGGGCTCACTTCCTGCCCCTGCTCCAGGTATTGCTCCATCAACTTCTCGTCCAGTTCCACCACCTGGTCGATGATGTGGGTGTGCGCCTCCGACGCCGACATGAAATCCGTGGCCTTGCCGCTGGCCTGGAAGAAGCAGTCCACGACTTCGGCGCCATTGTCCGCCGGCAGGTTGATGGGCAGGCATTCAGGGCCGAAGGTCTGCTGAATCTTTTCCAGCAGCGCACGCAGGTGGCCCGGATCGGTATCGATCTTGTTGATGATGATGAGCCGGTCGAGCTTGCGCTCCTTCGCCACTTCCATCATGCGCAAGGTGACGCGGTCAATGCCGCTGTCGGCGCTGATCACGACGGCGCAGGTCTCGACTGCGGGCAGGATCGCCAGCGAGCGGCCAAGAAAATCAGGGTAGCCGGGGGTATCTATAATATTAATGTGTCCGCCGTGGTAATCCAGGCTGACAACGGCGCAATCAAGGGAGTGCTTGTAAGACTTTTCCTGCGGGTCGAAATCGCAGACCGTGGTGCCCTTGTCCACGGAGCCCATCTGATTCAGGACCCCGGCGCGATACAGCAGCGCCTCCACCAACGTGGTCTTGCCCGCTCCCGCCTGGCCGACCAGCGCAATATTGCGGATGTCTTCCGTGCTGTAGGTGGCCATCTGCCCCCCTGATTTTTATTTGGGATATGGGGGGAGCATACGCTGAGACCCCCGGGATCGTGAAGGGGGCAGGAGGATTGGGGTCAGGTCTTGCAATCATGCACCGTGGACATCGTGCATGATTGCAAGACCTGACCCCAATCACCCACTGGGCCCCGGCTTGCGCCGGGGAGACACAAATCAGGCGTTATCGTACCGGGACAACAACATCCGCCCGCGACGCGTCAGGTAACCTTCCGCGTCCACAAATCCGTAGCGCACGGCAACTTCCAACAACGTGACGGGTAAATGGCGCGACAGGTAAACCATTCCATCGCCAAAACGGGATTGCAGCAGCGCTGCAATTTGACTCTCTTCTATCTCGGGAAGCAGTCCTGAGGTATCCGGCGTTGGGCCGGGAAAAGCACTTTCCATATACTTGTTTGACTTCAAACCCTTTCTAAAGGGGCGCTCCACATTCACCATTTATTCAATAAGTTATGCTACCTAACTAACCACGGATGTCAATCTGATATTGCAGTGCATGATCCGCTCGATTAATCAGACACCAGGGGCAGGAAAGGGTTCAGGGATCTGGGGTCGAATCTGGGGTCACGAATCTGGGGTCAGGTCTTGCGATCATGCACCGTGGACAAGGGGCATGATCGCAAGACCTGACCCCAGATTTATCCTGGTCTGTGCGGTTTCGCCAAATAGTCTTTCGACTGCATCTCCACCAACCGGCTTGCTGTGCGCCGGAATGCCGCGGCATGTCGATCCCCGGTATAGAGCGCCTCCGCCTTCACCGCCGCGCTGGCCAGCAGGCGCACATTGCGATCATAAAGTTCATCCACGAGGGTGATCAGCCGCAGCGCGGCATCATTTTCCATGGCGCGCAGTTGCGGGATATCGCTCACCAGCACGGTCTGAAACTGGCGCGCGATCTCGATGTAATCCGCGGCCGCGCGCGGTCCTTCGCACAGGTCGGGGAATTTGAACCACACCACGCTATCCGCGCGGCGCACCACCGGGATGCGCCTACCTTCGATTTCCACCGTGACATTGCGGCTGCCGGACTCCGGCGCCAGGTGATCGAAATGGTTGTGCAACGCGGTGTCTGTCTCCGCGGAAGCCGGGCAGTAATAGACCTGCGCCTGGTCCAGGTAGCGCATGCGATAGTCCACGCCGCCGTCCACGCATACCGCCTGGGTGTGTTGCCGCAGCAAATCAATCGCCGGCAGAAACCGCTCGCGCTGCAGTCCGTCGCGATACAACCCGTCCGGGCGCTGATTGGAGGTGGCCACCAGCGTGATACCGCGTTGGAACAACGCCTCCAGCAATCGCCCCAACAACATCGCATCCGTGATATCGGACACATGAAACTCATCGAAACAGATAATCGCGGTGCGCGCGGCAAAATTATCGGCGACGACCTGCAATGGATCGCGCTGATCCTTCAATGCCGTCAACTCCTGGTGCAGATGGCGCATGAAGCGATGAAAGTGCATGCGCAGCTTGTGTTCAAACGGCAGGCACTCATAGAACGTGTCCATGAGCCAGGTCTTGCCCCGGCCGACGCCGCCCCAGAGATACAGCCCGCGCAATGCCCGCGGTTTCCGGCCGGTGATCGCATGCAGCAACCGTATGCCCGGCGACTGCAGTCGCGCCTGTTCGGCGATCAACTGTCCATGCAGGCTGCTCAGCAATTCCATGACCGCGGCCTGGGATGGATCAGCCGAATACTGGCGCTGGTGCAACGCCTGGCGGTAGTGTTCGAGGGGAGTCATTCGGCTGGGCTAACTCCACAGGCACGGAATTGGCGCCGCGAACATTCTCGCGCCGAAGGGAACGATCTGATCGCCATCGTAAAGCACCACGCCAAGCTTGAATTCGTTACCGCAGGCATCCGCCAGTTTTCGCAGCCCCTTGAAATCCCCGGAACCCACGGTTGCCGCCGCCTTCACCTCAACCCCAACGACAACGCCGTCCTCGCCCTCAACGACAATGTCCACCTCGTTCTGGTCTTTGTCCCGAAAGTGGTGAAGTGCGCAGGCTTCGTCGAACCACTCCACCTGTTTCAGGATTTCGGAAAAAACGAACGCTTCAAGCAATGAACCGACGATTGCGCGATCCTTCGCAATGCGCGGGATGGTGGCGCCAAGGGTTGCCGCAAGCAGGCCGGAATCGAGAAAGTGGAGTTTCGGTGTCTTCACGAGTCTCTTCTGCCGGTTGCGCAGCCAGGGCTCCAGGCGGCGCACGATGAACAACTGCTCGAAGATCGTCACATATTTTCTCGCCGTTTTTTCGTCGAGGCCGATTCTGCCTCCAGCCTGGGCAAAATTAACCAGCCCGCCGGAGTGATGCGCCAGGGTACGGAACAGCCGTGCCATACCGTCGAGCTTTTCCACATCGGCGATGTCGCGCACATCCCGTTGCAGGAGCGCCTTCAGGTATTCGCGCGCCCACGTCTGCCGCCGCGACAACTCCTTGCGCTGGAGCATTTCCGGGTAACCGCCGGTCAATACAGCGTTCACCAGTTCAGCACCAATCAGCGCCTGTTTTGGCGCAGCAATCCTTCCTGCAAACGCCTTCTTGAGGAATGAGGGTTCGTTGCCGCTGATCTCAACCTGGGACAGCGGTAACAGGCTCACCGACTCCATGCGTCCGGCGAGACTTTCGGAAATGGCCGGTAATACCAGGACATTCGCGGAACCGGTGAGCAGGAAGCGTCCTGGACGACGATCATCGTCAACCGAGTGCTTGATCGCACGCAGCAGGTCCGGCGCCCGTTGCGCCTCGTCAATGACCGCCCGATCCAGGTCGCGCAGAAAACCAGCAGGGTCGGCACGTACGCCCGCCAGCACAGTGTCGTCGTCGAGCGTAAAGTACGGCCGGTCCTTGCCGGCAAACTCGCGAACCAGGGTGGTTTTCCCGGATTGGCGCGGCCCCGTGAGCATGACAACCGGTGTGTCTTTGAGTGCGACCGTCACGCGCTGGGCGGAAAGGCGGGGAATCAGCGTGGAACTGGCAGTGGCCATGGCGGAGTTTCGTGTCGTCCAATCCGGAATGTTATTTCGTCCAATCCGGATTATATTCCCGTCCAATCCGGAAAGCCATGGATTGTGCTGATTGGGGTCAGAACTTAAGCTTTGACCCCTAAAGTAAGCCCCTGTTTCTCTCGCCGGGAGAACGCCGCAGGCGTTATCCGGGGTCCAGCGCAGTGGCTTTACAATGCCGTATCAACAATCTCCGCAAATTTAACCCGCAACTCCTCGAGACTAAATGGTTTGAGCAGGTACCCATCAATCCCGCACTCCTGAATCCTCTCCATGGAAATCTTCCCACCCGTCATGCAGATAATCTTGACATGGCAACAGGGCGGCGGCATCTGGCGGATCGCTGCAGCCGTTTCGTACCCATCCATATCGGGCATTTGCAAATCCGTCAGTACGATATCGTAATTACCGCCATTCAACTTCCGCAATGCCTCCCTGCCCCCGGCCGCCAGATAGATTTCCACGCTTTTCCAAAGCTGCCTGATTAATGCTGAAACAACGACGCGCATGTCGCTGCTGTCATCGACCAGAAGAATACGAAGGCGACTATTTTCGTCCAAGCAAATATGTACTCATTTTCAATGGATCAGTTCCGCAAAGAATTGTCCGGGGAATTGATGTCTCGAATGCCGTCAGCTGTCTGTGGTCTCGCATTGATGTGCGGCAACCAGTGCAACGCGGGACTGCCGCCGGTTGCGTGCGCCGGGCGGCGTATACATACTTTTACTTCCGTGTGTAGTTATTTGTGCCGGATACTACAAACAATGAGGTAGAATAGTAAATAAATTTACGTGCGGGGAACCGGAAGTGCGGTTTTGGATCAAAAATTGAGATAATTTTGCAAGAGGATATTCGGGCGGTTGGTACTCACAGTTTGGTTTTAAATATAGAGGGTACGACATTGAAAACACTTGGAGAAAGGTTAAATCACCTGGTACGGGTCAGGAAATTGAATAATGCCAGGCTCGCCAAGCTTTGCGGCGTCAGTCGCCAGTCAGTCATCCATTGGCGTACACCCAAATTCAAGCGTATGGACGCGGAGGTGGCGTTAACCATCTGCGACGAACTGAAGATAAGCCTGCCCTGGCTGGTACGGGGGGTGGGCGAAATGGAGGGGATTGATACAACGGACGTGGATATTGAACGGCTAACCGAATCGATCCATTTGATCGAGACCCACCTGGCTGATACGGCAGGCCGCCTTACGCCGGAAAAGAAGGCGCGGGCTACGTCAATTGTCTACCAGTTGCTGTCCCAGTCCGCCGGCGGCAATGCGGAACCCGCGGTCATCAAAAATGTGCTTCGCCTCGTCGCCTAGCAGCGGCACCGGGCAATAGACACCCACGTAACCCAGCACCTTTCCGTCCGGAGAGATGTCCGGCTCCAGGTACGCGGCGATATAGCGTTGCTGGCTATCCGGGTAGTTCCGGGGCAGGAAAAACGAGGTTTTATAGCCCTGTAGCGCGTTCTTGACGAATTTTTGCGTTGCGAAATAGCGCTCGTCGTCACCGGTTACCTCGCGCATGGAACGGCCAATGATTTGCGACCGGGGCCTGGCGTACCACTTTTCAAATTCCCGGTTCACGATTCGAACGACTTGCTGTGCGTCCACATAGACAACACTCACGGGCAGGCTTTCCACCAAATCGCGCAATGGCACGGCGTGGGTATCTTCGTGCAGCAACTTGCGAAGTTCCGCAAGCAAAAATGAATGATGCTCCATCTCCCTCCCCTTTACTTTTTACCGTCCCCTGCCCTCAGCGCTTTTATTACGGGTTTCCGTCCCACAGCGTGTTGTCCTTAATCAAAAACCGTCCTAAATCGCCCCGGTTCAATGCCTTACAACGCAGTTTTTATTACGTTATTAAGTGTCTAAATTACTTCATTAGGGACACACGTGCATATACCCCAATTGGGGTATGTTTTGAATGATTTGGCGGGTCTCCAAGCCGGGCAGCCCGCGAATGGACCGCGGCCTGGGTATAAGAATCCACCTTGGAAGGCTCAGGGAGTGAGCCTGGGGCAAAAAGTCCTTGAGAACGGTGAATTGGGGTCAGGTCTAGTTGGTACCGGGCGGGCATGGGAGCGTGGAAAAGGTCCGTTCGAAGATCCGCCCGGCCCCGGTTCAGTCCATGGCGCCGGCACGCCAGTTCAAAACGGCTGCGAATAATCCCGGCGAACACGCCGCTGCCACGCTGGCGCGCGAAGAACCGTGCGTCGTTGTCCTTGCCGCCGCGCAGATCGCGGATGGCGTGCATGACCCGCTCCGCCTTCAGCGGCTCATGCTGTTCCAGCCATTGCATGAATAAATCCCGGATCTCCAGCGGCAGGCGCACGATGACGTAGCCGGCATGGACCGCGCCGGCCTCCGCGGCCGCGGCCAGCACGTTTTCGAGGGCGTCGTCATTCAGGAACGGAATCACCGGCGCGAACAACACGCCCACCGGGATGCCGGCCTGGCTCAGGGCCTGGACACATTCCACGCGCCGCCGCGGCGCGCTGGCCCGGGGCTCCAAGCGCCGCGCCAGTTCGTGATCCAGGCTGGTAATGGAAACGAATACCTGCACCAGGTTTTTGCGCGCCATGTCCGCCAGCAGGTCAATATCCCGCTCCACGCGCCAGGACTTGGTGACGATGGTGAGCGGATGATCATGGGCATGCAGCACCTCGATGATGCCGCGCGTGATGCCCCAGTCGCGCTCGATGGGCTGATAGGGATCGGTGTTCGCGCCGAGGGCGATGGGTGTGCAGCGATAACTTGGCTGCGCCAGTTCCTTGCGCAGGAGCGCAGCGGCATCGGGCTTCGCAAACAGTTTCGTTTCGAAATCGATCCCCGGCGAAAGATCCATGTAGGCGTGGGTGGGGCGCGCGTAGCAATTGTGGCTGACCACGCCGTTGGCAACAAAATCTTCCGTATCGGTTTGGATGTCGAAAAGGCGCTGTGCCCGGCCAAGGGGCTCGATATCGATGACCCGGAGCTTTGCTGCAGTCTTCACCGCCTGTCCGACAAACGTCCGTTTGCGCGAGATAGCGGGATCGGTCACATGGAAAAATCGCAGTTGCTCCGGAAGGCCGCCAAGCAATCGCAGGTTTTGAACCGGCTTATTGACGCCTTTGCCTGGCTTTTCCAGCACCGAGCGAAAACCGAAGGTGTTCAGGCACCGTTTGATCCACGCGAGGATTTCATCGTCTGTGTTCGAGAATCGCAAGATTGTCTGGCTGAACGATCCTTCCGCGTCGAATATCCCGGCAAGATAACCGGCGCACCAGTCGAGGCTGGGCCTGCCCGGCCACGAAATAAGCTCACGGATTCGATTCACGTCAGCCCGCGCGGAATTGCGAATACCTTTGATCTCGCGCCTGCCCCCTGTGCCGGCAGAAAACGTAAAGGCAAATGTTCCTATCCCATGATGGCGTAGGTAATCCCCAACCCGGTTCAACGCCTCCTCATCGCAAAGGGCCAGGCGAAACTGATGCTGATTCCCATGGCTACGCCCCTGCCGCTGGTAGTAGAAAGTGGCCAGGAGTGCGTCACCGCGAACCATGCCGCACAGATAGCCGAGACGGTACCCGGTTCCCTTGTCCGGACCGATGCTAAACGCGCCCGTTCCCATCAACTTGTTGCCGGTGGTCAAGTGCGGGCGCCTCCCTGCACCCTGCTCCGCCCCGGTAACGTGCTTCCAGCCCCGTTCAGTCAGGAATCGATGATCCGGTCCCGTAACCAATGTGGTGCCGTCTTCCAGCGTTACTCTGTAGGCAGGCTTGACGACGCTCCAGTGGGCCAGCACGCGGGCAGCCGCGTAGCGCCGATACCAGCCTTCACGCACCGTGCCATATACAGCATCGCCAACTTTGATTTCTGCGAGCGGCCTCGTCGTGCCATCGGCCATCAGGATTGGAGTGTCGCCCGCCAGGCAATAGATGCAGCCATGTTCGCAGCCCCGGTACGGATTAATGGACGCCTCGAATGGAATGTCCGGCGATTGATTGCGGCTGATGATGGTGCGGGGATGCTCGACGGTGACCGTGGTCGCCGGAGGCGGCGTGGCCTCATTGATATCCCAACCGTCATTGAAGGCCTCGCGCTGCCAGTCCAGGTAGCGCGCATCCACCTCCGATGCCGTGCCCCGGCCTTTGATTTTGCCTTTGCGAGGTGCCGTCAATCGAAAGGACAGATCAGTGCAGGCGTTGCAACGACTGGCGCAATTCGCTGATCCGGCCCTGCACCCGCGCGCTGTCCTCGGAGTCCGGCGCCAGCAACAGATACATCTGGTAATCCGCCACGGCCGCGCGCAGATGATCCAGCTTGTCGTGCAGCAGCGCCCGGTCGCGTACTTCCCGGGGCACGTCCGGCTGCACATCCAGCAGCAGATCCTGGATGCGCAATGCACGCGTGTAGTCCTCGCTGTTGACGTATATGTTCTTCAGGTTACGCAGCATGCGCGCGAGAATTTCGCGCTTGCCGGCCGGCATGAGCAACTGTCCCAGGTTCCATTTTTCCTTCGGCGTCGTCACGTGTTCCAGTCGCCGCTCCAGTTCCGCGTGATCGAGCACGGCGCCGCCGCTGAACGGATCAATCACGCGTTCAACGCCATCCACCTCCACCTTGACGAGAAAATGACCGGGGAAGGAAATGCCGTGCACGGGCAACCCGAGCCGTCGGCCCACTTCCATGTAGAGCACGGACAATGTGATTGGGATCCCGCGCCGGCGCTTCAATACTTCATTGAGAAAGCTGTTGCGCGGATCGTTGAAGGTCTGCAGGTCGCCCTTAAAACCGACGTCCAGGAACAGATGTTCGCCCAGCGCCGTCAGCGTGCGTGCCGAATCCGGGGACGGACCCAGGCGCCCGCGGCACACGGTGGCCATGTCGTCCAACTGCTGCAGGCAGGCATTGATGTCCAGATCGGGATATTCCGGCGCGGCAATCAGCAAAGCGGCTTCGGCCAGATTGATATTCCGGTCCGGGCCGGAGACAATGTTTTGGAAGGCTGTTGCCTTCGTCTTCGCTGCGTCTCTCGTGGCCATTCCGGTCACCGGTAACTGATTCATGCCTGCATCAATTTTAGCTGACATTGTCATCATCGTCCTGCTATTGATCGCGCTTTGGCTCGTATGGCGCACCCGCGGACAGACTGGGGATTCCGAGGCATTGCTGCGGCTGGATGCGCGCCTGGAGGAACAGGCGCGGCGGCAGGGGGCGCTGGAGGAACGCATCGCTAAGTTGCGCCTGGATCAGCAGGAGGCGGCGGGCCGCTTGCGCGAGGAGTTGATCCGCGCCTTTGGCGAATTGCGCGAGGCGCTGCAGGTGTTGCTGGCGGAACAGGGCAACCGCTCCGAGCAACGCCAGGCACTGGCGGTCAAGCAACTGTCGGAACTGCTCCAGAACGGCATGACCCAATTGCAGAAACAGGTCGGTGAGCATCTTGGGCGTTACAGCGAGGAACTGGGCAAGCGTATCGATGGGTTGACGCTTAAAACCGACGAACGCCTGAAAGAGATCAGCGGCCACGTGGAAAAGCGCCTGACCGAGGGATTCGAGAAGACCACGCAGACCTTCGGCGACATCTTGAAACGCCTGGCGTTGATCGATGAGGCGCAGAAGAGAATCACGGAGCTGTCCACCAACGTGGTCAGCCTGCAGGAAGTGCTGGCGGACAAGCGTTCCCGCGGCGCCTTCGGCGAGGTGCAACTGGAGGCGCTGGTGCGCAACGTCCTGCCGGAGCAGGCCTTCGCCTTCCAGAAGAAACTCTCCAACGACAAGGTCGCCGATTGCGTTCTTTCCCTGCCGCCGCCCACCGGCAACGTGGCCATTGATGCCAAGTTTCCGCTGGAGTCCTGGCGCCGCATGACCGATGTCTCGGTGACCGAGCCCGAACGCAAGGTCGCGGAAAAGCAGTTCCGGCAGGACATCGTCAAGCACATCACGGACATCAGCGAGAAATACATCCTGCCGGGCGAGACCTCCGACGGCGCCATCATGTTCATCCCCGCCGAGGCGATATTTGCCGAGATCCACGGCCATTACCCGGATCTGGTGGAGCGCGCCATGACCGCACGGGTCTGGATGGTGTCGCCGACGACGTTATGGGCAACGCTGAACATGGCCCGGGCGGTGCTCAAGGACGCCGCCACGCGGGAGGAGGTGCATATCATCCAGGAGCACCTGGGGCTGCTGGCCAAGGATTTCGGCCGCTTCGAGGAACGCATGGATCAACTGGCGAAACACATCCGCCAGGCCGGCTCCGACGTGGACGAGGTGCACATGTCCGCGCGCAAAATCACGTCCCGATTCCAGAAAATCGAGAAGGTGGAACTGGGAAATGATAAGGGCGTCACAACTGGCGCAATTTCCGTGGACGATACGGAGGAAACCCCTTAGTATTGCAGCGCATCAAAGACTGAATATGCCGGATATTCAGACACTAACGGTCTGATCCGCATCCTCAATAAAAAGGTTTCCCCTCCTGTGAAACGTGCGCTGCAGGCGATCGTTTTCGACATGGATGGAACTCTGGCCGACACGGAAGAGATCCATCGTCTGGCATTCAATCGCGCTTTTGCCGAGTTTGATTTTGGCTGGCAGTGGTCGCCGGATGAATACCGCGATCTGCTATCCATCTCCGGCGGCAAGGAACGCATTCGCCAATACCTGGTGAAGATGCGCGAGCGCCACCGTTCCACCGCGGCACTCCGCCAACTGGCGCTGACCGTGCACAAGCGCAAATCAGAAATCTATCGCGAGCTGCTCACCGGCGGTCATGTGAACCTGCGGCCCGGCGTGAAGCGGCTGCTGCAGGAGGCGCACACACAGAACATCAAGCTCGCCATCGCCACCAGCTCCTCGCGCCGCAATGTGGATACGCTGCTGGCCACCACCCTTGGTGCGGAGGCGAAGGGCTTGTTCCAGGCATTCGCCACCTGCGACGTGGTGGAGGATCAAAAACCCGCGCCCGCGATTTACCAGTACGCGCTGGCCGAGCTCGGCATCGAGCCGGAACACGCCGTCGCCATTGAAGATACCCGCAACGGCAACCTCGCTGCCTGCGCGGCCGGGCTCAAGACACTGATCACCACGCACCAGTACACCCGCGACAATGATTTTCGCGGGGCCACGCTGGTGCTGGATCAGTTGGGCGAGCCCGGTCATCCGTTCCGGGTCCTATCCGGAGACGCCCATGGCGGCACGTTGGTCGATGTGGACCTGCTGCGGCGCTTGCTCGCCTCGGAGCAATCTCCGCAACCGGAGGTGAATGACGCCTGGTGCCTTCGCCCCGCCGCAGTCGCCAAATAAACGCTGACCCGGGGTACGAGTCACGCCGGCGAAGCCTGCCCCGTGCTACGACACGGGGGCCGGGGTCCAGTATTTATTGACTGGATGCCGGTCTTCACCGGCATGACGGCCTGGATACCGGCCGCTCCGGACATCCTGTCCTCGGCTTTGGCTCCTGCGTCGCTCTCGGTCTCCGCTCCCGGCTCGACCCTACCGGGTACATCCCTGTACCCGTACCGCCTTACATCCCTGTAGGCGTCGCGCGGCATTTCCCACGTCCTGTGGGTCGCTTGCGCCGGTATGACGGCTGGTTTGCCAGTCAGTCATGGGATCAGCTTAAGCTTTGACCTCTGGGGTATGCTCTGCCCCCATGACCCTCACTGAACTTCGCTACATCGTCGCCATTGCGCGCGAACGGCATTTCGGCCGGGCGGCGGCGGCGTGCTTCGTCAGCCAGCCGACGCTCAGCGTCGCGGTGCGAAAACTCGAGGATGAACTGGGCGTCGCCATTTTCGAGCGGCACCAGCACGACATCACCGTTACTCCCATCGGCGAACGCATCATCGAGCAGGCGCAGCGCGTGCTGGAACAGGCCGGCGCCATCAAGGTGATCGCCGAGGAAGGCCGGAATCAGCTGCTGGGGGAATTGCGTCTCGGCGTGATCTATACCGTCGGCCCGTATCTGCTGCCGCGCCTGATCCCCGAACTGCGCCGGCGCGCCCCGAACCTGACTCCGATTATTGATGAGGATTTCACCGGCAACCTGGCCGGCAAATTGCGGCATGGGGGTCTCGACCTCGCGATTCTTTCCACGCCGTTTGACGTGCCCGGTATCGACGTGCGCGTCCTGTACCGGGAACCGTTCATGGTCGCGCTGCCGAAGGGCCACAAACTGGCGCAGCAGGCGGAGATCAAGGCGGAAGATCTGGTGCGCGAGACATTATTACTGTTGCGTACGGGGAATTGTTTTCGCGACCAGGTGCTGGCGGCCTGTCCGGACTGCCGTGGCGAGACCTTCTCCCGCTCCGGCATCCAGAAGACACTGGAAGGCAGTTCCATCGAGACCATACGCCAGATGGTGGCCGGCGGCGCGGGGGTGACAGTCCTGCCGGCGATGTCCGTCGCCGGCGGCGGCAATATGGATGAGCATCTTACCTATCGGCCGTTCGCGCCGCCGGCGCCGCAACGGGAAGTGGCGCTGGCCTATCGCACCAGTTTTCCGCGGCCAAAACTGGTGGAACTGGTGATGGAGGCGGTAGGTGCTTGCAAGTTGCCGGGGGTGCAGCCTTAAACGCTGGGGTCAGGTCTTGCAATCATGCATGCATGTATGTGGCG
>MGYT01000150.1:19254-21810 GCA_001801865.1 Gammaproteobacteria bacterium RIFCSPLOWO2_02_FULL_61_13 | reverse complement strand
GACCGGACCCCAGATTTCGTTATGCCGGCCAGGCATCTACTTGATCACCAGAAACGCCGCCGCATTGCCGCGGATGACGCGGAACAACAGCGGCCCCTGCTTGCGATCCACGGCGGTGAGAAAATCCTCGAGCTTGCCGATCTTGGTGTGATTCACCGACGTAATGATGTCACCCTGGCGCAAGCCGCTGCGCCACGCCTGGCTGCCAGGCTCAATGCCCGCCACTTCGACACCCAGGATTTTTCCGGACAACGGATGGTCAGCGTCGATGTTGCCCACGGTGACGCCGTTGAGTTTCGGGTTCACCGCGCGTGGCCCGCCGGCCGCACCACCATCCGTGCCGGCGACCACCTTGGCCTCGAGCGATTTGCGCTTGCCTTCACGCAGCACGACGAATGACACCGCCTCCCCCAATGGCAACAGACCGATGTGGTTGCGCACGTCACCGCCATTGCGCACCGGTTTCTTGTTGATCTCGGTGATTATGTCGCCGGTCTGCAACCCTGCCGTTGCGGCGGGAGAATCCGGCGCGACGCTGGTCACGACGGCGCCCAATTGCTTCTCCATGCCGAAGGCAGCGGCGAGGTCCGGCGTCAGGTCCTGCACCGTGACGCCCACGGTGCCGCGCTCGACGGCGCCGGTGTCCACCAACTGCTCCATGATCTGCAGCGCCATGTTGATGGGGATCGCAAAGCCGATGCCGATGTTGCCGCCGGTCTGGGAAAAAATTGCCGTGTTGATTCCCACCAGTTCCCCGCGCAGGTTTACCAGCGCGCCACCGGAATTACCCGGATTGATGGACGCATCTGTCTGAATGAAATCCTCGTAGCCTTCAATGCCGAGGCCGCTGCGGCCCAGGGCGCTGATGATGCCGGAGGTGACCGTCTGGCC
Source organism: Gammaproteobacteria bacterium RIFCSPLOWO2_02_FULL_61_13 (assembly GCA_001801865.1). Lineage (GTDB taxonomy): Bacteria > Pseudomonadota > Gammaproteobacteria > Eutrophobiales > Eutrophobiaceae > 2-02-FULL-61-13. The sequence goes on along the minus strand of MGYT01000150.1, from coordinate 20,919 downwards.
GAGGCCGAAGGGATTGCCGATGGCCACGACAAAATCCCCGACCCGGATCGAGTCGGAGTTCGCCGTCGGCAGCGCGGTAAGATTTTCCACCGGCACCTTGATCACGGCGACGTCGGTATCGGGATCCGTACCCACCACCTCCGCCTGCAGGTGCCGGCCATCGCGCAGCGTAACCGTGATCTCAACCGCGTTGGCCACCACGTGGCTGTTGGTCAGCACCAGTCCGCGCCTGGCATCGACAATGACGCCGGAACCCAGCGCCTGGGTCTTGCGCTCGATGGGACCATCGGGGATTTTGAAGAAACGGCGGAAAAAGGGATCCGCCAGCAAGGGATTGTTCTGGACCACAATGCGACCTTCGGTGGCGATATTCACCACCGCCGGGGTGGCCTGCTCCAGCATGGGGGCCAGGCTCGGCACCTGCTGTCCATCCGCGGTCTCCGGCAACGCCGGCCATGCGCGCCCGGTCAGTGCGAGCAGCATCACCGCCACGCTCGCAAGAATCGAATCTTTCAACGCCATGCGGGCATCACTCCCTTTCTAATTGTTCGGGGACAGCACCTGGTCGGGGCCGGATTTGAATTCAGTTCCCGCTGTTCTTTTTAGTATGACAGCGCCGGCAAAAGTTCTGGCGGCGAATAAGGAAAAAAAACGCAAGGCGACCCCTGTCGCCCTGCGTTTTTCATTGCCCTGGACTCAGTTCTGTACCGTAATCTTGCGGGGCTGCACCTTCTCGTGCTTGGGCACCGTGATCTCCAGTACACCGTCCTTGCCGCGCGCCTTGATGGCATCCGTATCAGCGGTATCCGGCAGGCTGAAGCGGCGATAGAACGTGCCGCGTACGCGCTCCACACGGCGGAAGCCTTCCCGCTCCACTTCCGACTCCGCCTTGCGCTCGCCGCGCACGGTGAGCACGCCGTTCTCGGCCGTGATTTCGATATCCTTGGGATCGACGCCCGGCACATCGGCCAGGATTACAAATCGATTCGCCTCTTCCTTGATATCCACTGCCGGCCGCCAGGCGCTGGTGACCACGTTGGACGCATCATCATTATCATTGCTGCCATCAAAACCGCTCTGATCCGAGCTGCCCAGGCGATTGAGTTCCTTCTGGAAACGATCCAGAAGACTGAAAGGTTCGTAACGTACCAGTGTCATGTTGCACCTCCTGAAGTTTGCGAAATTACAATCACATCCCCTAGATGGGGGGCAGCTTCAGGATTTCAAGGGGCTATGGGGTCAGGCTATGGGGTCAGGTCTTGCAATCATGCATCCCTGCGAAGGTGAGAAATCTAACCCCGCGATTTACAAGGATGCATGATTGCAAGACCTGACCCCAGATTCCCAGATTCCGCGGTCATCCATTTATATGCGGTAAGCGGTGGTGGTCATTACCCGGGCGACCAGGGCCATCAGCCCGCGCACCGGCTCCGGCAGATCTGCAGCGCCCGATTCCGCCGCCTGCGTGGCATGGCGGCTTTCGTCATCTCGCATCCGGCGCACGATGGCCCGGCTCGCGGCATCGGACTTGGGCAATTGCTCCAGGTGTGAATCCAGGTGCCGCACCACCTGGCGCTCGGTCTCGGCCATAAAACCCAGCCCCCAGCGATCCCCCAGCAGACTGGCCAGGGATCCGATGGCAAAAGAACCGGCATACCAAAGCGG
>MGYT01000150.1:14927-19241 GCA_001801865.1 Gammaproteobacteria bacterium RIFCSPLOWO2_02_FULL_61_13 | reverse complement strand
CACGTCTCTGGGTCACGGGCCCACAGGGCATGGGCCTGGTACAAGGCCTGGGCCGCCACCTCCCCGGCATGGTTGACTCGCATCAGCCCCGCCGCATGGGCGCGCTCTCCGGTGGTAAGCCGCGAATCCGGCGCGGCACGGCCCGGATTCTCATTAATTGAGTGGGTGGGGCGCCCCAAGGCCGCCCCCAGCATGCGATCCAGACCGATGATGGCGCGGTCCAGCGCGGTCAGATTGCGTGGGTTCATTGCAGACTTGTAGGGCGCGCTTCAGCGCGCCACATGCTGCGACACAGCGAGGTTAGATTGTGTGAGTTCATTGCGATGCATCCAGGGAAGAGATTTTGAGCCAATTTTCCTGTAGATTCAGTATATTGACAGCATTCAGGTCAGCCCGTACCATTGCGCGTTCTTTTTGTGCCTCATCGGATTACTAACCCATGAAAACCTACACTGCCCGCCCCGCGGATATCAAGCGCGACTGGTTTCTGATTGATGCCAGCGGCAAGACCCTGGGCCGTCTCTGCACCGAGATCGCCCGGCGCCTGCGCGGCAAGCATAAAGTACAGTTCACGCCCCACATGGATACCGGCGATTATATCGTCGTGGTCAATGCCAGGGACGTGCGCGTTACCGGCGCCAAGGCGACGGCAAAGATGTATCACCGCCATTCCGGTTACCCCGGCGGCCTGAAAAGCGTGAGCTTTGAAAAATTGCAGCAGACCAACCCGATTCGGATCATCGAAACCGCGGTCAAAGGCATGCTACCCAAAGGCCCCCTCGGCCGGCAGATGTTCCGCAAGCTGCGCGTGTATGCTGATGCCAAGCATGAGCATTCAGCCCAGCAACCCCAGACCCTGGAGGTCTAAATCGTGACTGGACAGACTTATTGCACCACCGGGCGCCGCAAAAGCAGCACTGCCCGCGTGTTCCTCAGCCGGGGCACAGGCAAAATTACCGTCAACAATCGCACGCTGGAACAATACTTCGGCCGCGAGACCGGGCGCATGATGGTGCGTCAGCCACTGGAGACGGTCAAAATGACCGACGCGGTGGACCTGAAGATCACGGTCCTCGGTGGCGGCATCACCGGCCAGGCCGGCGCCATCCGTCACGGCATCTCCCGCGCACTGATCGCCTACGACGAGACCCTGCGCCGGCCATTGCGCCAGGCCGGCTTCGTCACCCGCGATTCGCGTGAAGTAGAACGGAAGAAGGTTGGCCTTCACAAGGCGCGCAAGCGACCCCAATACTCTAAACGATAGTCACAAGTTACATGTCATAAGTCACAAGGAGGTGACGACATGGATGACGCGCTGCAAAGCCTGGATGTCTGGACACGTAGTCGAAAGCTTGCCGTCGCTGTTTATCAAAATCTGGCGTTCTGCAGAGATCGCGGCTTCAAGGATCAAATAACGCGCGCCGCGGTATCCGTCCCTTCTAATATCGCTGAGGGATTTGAGCGTCACTCACGCAAGCAATTCGTGAACTTCCTCCAAATCGCAAAGGGATCGTGCGCGGAAGTCCGGACTCAGCTTTATATCGGCGAAGAAATCGGATTTCTAGGGCATGAACATGCCAGGCAACTGCAAGCCGAGGCATTGGCCATTTCAAAAATGCTGCAAGGCTTGATAAACCGGTACAAAAAAGCGACCAGTGCTTGATCCCCTTTCCTTTCACTTATAACTTATGACTTGTAACTTGTAACTTTCCCTTGGGGGATCGTCTAACGGTAGGACAGCGGACTCTGACTCCGCCAGTCTAGGTTCAAATCCTAGTCCCCCAGCCAAAACCCAAAACGGCCCACAGCGTGTGGGCCGTTGTGTTTTTCCACAGGACAATTTCAACGATGCTTAATTTTTCCAACGTCGCGCTGAGGCGCGGCACAAAACTGCTGTTTGCGGACGCGAACTTCTCGCTGCACGCGGGCTATAAGGTCGCCTTGACCGGCGCCAATGGCACCGGCAAGTCCAGCCTGTTCTCCTTGATTATGGGGACGCTGCATTGCGATTCCGGCACTGTGAGCCTGCCGCCCAATCTGCGCCTCGCCCATGTGGCGCAGGAAACGCCCGCGCTGGCGCGCAGCGCGCTGGATTACGCGCTGGATGGCGATGCCGATCTGCGCCGCATCGAGTCGGAACTGGCCGCCGCGGAATTGCAGCACGAAGCGGGCGCGGATAATGGCGAGGAACTGGCGCACCTGCACGGCGATTACGACGTGGCGCAGGGATACACGGCCACCAGTCGCGCCATCACGCTGCTGCATGGACTGGGCTTTGCAACCGGCGATGAACACCGGCAGATCACGGAGTTTTCCGGTGGCTGGCGCATGCGACTGAACCTGGCACAGGCCCTGATGTGCCGCTCCGACATATTGTTGCTGGATGAGCCGACCAACCACCTGGATCTGGAGGCCACACTCTGGCTGGAAGAGTGGTTACGGCGCTATCCGGGCATGCTGCTGCTGATTTCCCATGATCGGGAATTCATGGACCGCATCGTCGCCAACGTGCTGCATATAGAAGACGGGCAGGTCAAACTCAGCAAGGGCAATTATTCCGAAGTGGAACGCGCGCGCGCCGCACAACTGGCGCAACAGCAGGCGAATTTCGAGCGCCAGCAACGCGAGGTGGCACACATACGCTCCTATGTAGAACGCTTTCGTGCCAAGGCGAGCAAGGCAAGGCAGGCGCAGAGCCGCCTGAAGGCCCTCGCACGCATGGAGATCATCCAGGCCGCTCAGGTGAATTCCCCGTTTCATTTCAGCCTCGCGCAACCGGCCAAATTGCCATCACCCCTGCTGCGACTCTCGGATGCCACGCTGGGCTATGGCGAGAAGCACCTGCTCCATGGCGTCAACCTGACCCTCAATCCCGGTGATCGCGTTGGCCTGCTGGGACCGAACGGCGCGGGCAAGTCCACGCTGATCAAGTCCCTGGCCGGGGAACTGCCGCTGTGCGCCGGCATACGGCACCCGGCGCAGCACCTGGCAATGGGGTACTTCGCCCAGCATCAGCTTGAGCAATTGCATCCGGCGCGCTCGCCGCTGGAGCATCTGAAGAAGATTGGCCCGCGCGCCCAGGAGCAGCAGTTGCGCACGTTCCTCGGTGGATTCGGTTTCAGCGGCGACCAGGCCAGGGCCGAGGTGAGCATTTTCTCCGGCGGCGAGCGGGCGCGCCTGGTGCTGGCGCTGTTGGTGTATCAACGCCCGAATCTGTTGTTGCTGGACGAACCGACCAACCATCTGGACATCGAGATGCGGCAGGCGCTGGCCTTCGCGCTGCAGGATTATGACGGCGCGATTGTGCTTATCTCCCATGACCGCCACCTGCTGCGCACCGTGACGGAGAATTTTCTCATCGTTCATCATGGCAGCGTGCAGCCCTACAACGGCGATCTTGAAGAGTACGCCAGGTACATCAGCAACCAGAACCGCGAACGCGAACAGCAGGAAGCGGCCGGGGCCATTCCACCCGCACCCATTCCGGTGCCACAGGCGTCATTCCGGGGCGAAACCGCCGCCGAGAAACAGGCGCGCAAACGCCAGGAAGCATCGGTGCGCCAGAAACTCGCTCCGGTACGCGCCGCGCTCGACCAGGTGGAAAAGCGCATATCAGACCTGACCCTGCGCAAACCCATGCTGGAAGCCGCCCTGGCCGAACCGGCGCTCTATGAGGCCGGCAACAAACCGCAACTGGACGCGCTGCTGGGGGAACAATTCGCGCTGGCCAAGGAATGCGCTTCCCTGGAAGCCCGCTGGCTGGAATTGACGGAAGCGGAAATCACTCACGGGGGGTAAAAGAAAATGCCCCGCAGGGGAGCGGGGCCGCAGGTGTCCTTACCGGACGGAAGCGGAACGATGGGGGACTGTGTTCCGCGCTTGTTATTCTGTTTATATCTTATACAGCGCGGGGCCGTCTGGAATCACCCATTTGAGGTACATATCCGCGTGGTTGCCCGAATTTGCCAAGGTGGGAACCGGACTTGAAGCACAAGGCGTCCGGGCCTTCGGAAATCGCCACACTTCTGCGCGTGATCCCTCATCCAATTAACGCGAACAACTCATATCGCCACGCATCCAACGTCGGTCCGGGACGCGTGGTGAATTCGATTCCCGCGCTGTAATGCCCGGCCGCTGGAAGCTCACCGGCGCTGTCAGGACTGCACCAGGCCACCCGTCCCGTGTGATCAAACTGGTGTGCGGTCTTCCCCAGCTTTACCTTCACCTGGACCTCGGCGTTCACCGGCAACGACAGGTCCAGCTTCAGCCGCACGCCACGCAGAGACACATCCGCCGTGCGGCAGTTGAACGTGC
>MGYT01000150.1:12912-14921 GCA_001801865.1 Gammaproteobacteria bacterium RIFCSPLOWO2_02_FULL_61_13 | reverse complement strand
CCCTGCTTTCCATTTCAGCAGTCAACTCTATAGTCACCGTGGCCTCGTTCTCTGACGGGTACCGGGAACTGGACCGTTTGTCGGCGTGCATTGACCAAGAATACCAAAGGGTGGGGTCGTAGTGCGTGGAATTCCGGTTACCGATGACAGGCACTCCGGAGGCAACTTGGCCAACCAGCGCGTTATTCGCAGCGCGGGCGGGAACTTGATGCAGTTCTCAAATCGAGACGGCTTTTTCATTAATCTGTGAGGCCGGTCGCACAATAAAGGCGGCCATTGCGACTCCTGTCACAGCGTTTCGTAACTCACTGGGCTAAAAGATGACGAGACTCACGCATAGCGGAGGTATTCGTCATGAAAACGCGCAAACTGGTGATGTGTATTGCATGTCTGTCCCTGTCTGCTTGCGGCACCATGCCGGAAGAACGCGCCGTCAGTGGCGCCGGTGTCGGCGCCGCAGCCGGTGCAGTGCTGGGTGCGGTAACCGGCCTGTCCGTGGTGCAGGGCGCGGTCATCGGCGCCCTGGGTGGCGGACTGACAGGCGCAATGACCCGCAATGATCAGATAAACCTTGGGGAACCCACCTGGAAACAGGGCACCGGCCACCCCGGCAACGGGTCGTCCTCACGCCAGGCGACGGTAGCCAAAATCCAGGATGGACTGCGCGAACTGGGGTATAACCCGGGCCCGATTGACGGTATCTACGGCAACCAGACGGCGCAAGCCATCCGGCAATACCAGAAGGACCGGGGCCTGCGGGTGGACGGACAGGCCACGGCAGCGCTGGCGGATCACATTCTCAAGCAACGCAGCTAGTCAATCGGCAGGCCGAGGTAATTTTCCGCAAAAGACGCCGACGCATTGCGGGAGGTTGTCAGGTAATTCAGTTCAGCCAGTTGCAGTCTGCGACTGAACCCGTCCTGATCCGGGAAGCGGTGCAATACGGACGTCAGCCACGCCGAAAAACGCTCGGCTTTCCAGACGCGCGCCAGGGCCCTGGGTGAATAAAGGTCCAGGCCGCGCATGGATTTGTGCGCGTAATATTCGCTGAACCCCTGTGCGAGATAGGCCACATCGCTGGCCGCAAGGTTGAGGCCCTTCGCCCCTGTCGGCGGCACGATGTGCGCGGCGTCTCCCACCAGAAACAGCCGGTTAAAGCGCATGGGCTCGGCGACAAAACTGCGCAGCGGGGCAATGCTCTTTTCAATGCTTGGCCCCGTAACCACGCGGTCGGCGGTGTCGGTGTCCAGCCGCGAGCGCAGCTCATCCCAGAATCTTTGATCCGGCCAACCCTGGATGCTGTCTTCCAGGGGGCACTGCACGTAGTAACGGCTGCGGCTGCGTGAGCGCATGGAACACAGCGCAAACCCCCTCTCATGGCTGGCATACACGAGTTCCTCGTGTGCCGGGGGCACGTCTGCGAGCACGCCCAGCCACCCAAACGGATAAACACGTTCGAACGTCTTCAGCACTTTCTGCGGCACGCTGGGCCGGCTGACACCGTGGAATCCGTCGCAACCGGCGATGAATTCGCATTGCAGTTCGAGGTTTTTCCCGCCGTGCCGGAAGGCGACCCGCGGCGCCACTGTGTCCAGGTCGTGCAACACGACATTGTCGACCTCGTAAAAGGACTCGGCGCCGGCGTTGGCGCGCGCATTCATCAGGTCCGACGTCACTTCGGTCTGGCCATAGATGACCACTGACCCGTTGACGGTTTCCTTGAAGTCGATGCGATGCCGGCGGTCATCAAAACAGAATTCGACGCCGGCATGCACCAGTCCTTCACGATGCAGGCGTTCGGCGCAGCCGGCCCGCTCGAGCAATTGCACCGTGGTCTGCTCCAGCACGCCGGCGCGAATACGTCCCAGGACATACTCCCGGCTCCGGGTTTCAAGCACCACGGCGTGGATGCCATACAGGTGCAGAAGTTGTCCCAGCATCAGTCCGGACGGACCCGAGCCAATGATTACGATCTGGGTGCGCATGGGGCGTATTCTGGCACGGAGCGG
>MGYT01000150.1:9867-12871 GCA_001801865.1 Gammaproteobacteria bacterium RIFCSPLOWO2_02_FULL_61_13 | reverse complement strand
ATTCGCAGGGCGAACAATTCCATGCTGCTCTGGACGTCTGCATTCGCGCCCGTCACCATAGGCAACAGAACTGGATCGAGACCACCACCATGCGATTTATCAGTGATACCGATTTGAACAACACCGTCCCCGCCGACACGGCGACGTCACCGACACCCATCCCCACGCAGATTATTTCCAACGGTGAATTCAACCCGTTGTCGCAATCGCCGGCGCAGCGCCGCGTGGAGGCGCGCATTCATGCCCTCGCAGAAGATCTCGGCCCGCGTCACGGCCTGAACCGCCGGAATTTCCTCGCCTCCAGCGCCGGCATGGCCGCCGCATTCCTGGCCATGAACGAGGTATTCGGGCCCGTGTTCGGTGTCAGCCACGCCGAGGCCGCGACTCCCGGTGTCGCCGACGAACGGGCACTGGCTCTGGCCAATCAATTCATCATCGACTGCCAGACGCACTTCGTGCGGGATGACTACCAGCAGGATTTCCTGCTCGGGACCGCGAAGTTTGCCAAGCAGCACTGGAATCCGGAGGTCACCGGCGAGTACAGCCTGACCCGCTTCAAGTTCGAGAATTACCTGAAGGAAATGTTCCTGGACAGCGACACCAAGGTGGTGCTCTTGTCCGGCACGCCGACCGACGCCGAGGACCTGCTGTTCCTGACCAATGATCAGATCGCCTCGGCGCGCGACATCGTTAATCGCATCGCCGGCTCGCGCCGCATGCTGTCCCACGGCATCATTACTCCGGCAAGCCCGGGCTGGCTGGACGAGATGGACCGCGTCATCGCCACGCTCAAGCCCGACAGTTTCAAGGGCTACACCATCGGAGATCCCATTTACCAGACCAAGATGAAGTCCTACTGGCGCATGGATGACGAGAAAAACGTCTACCCGTTCTATGAAAAGATGGTGAAGTCCGGAATTACCACGCTCTGCATCCACAAGGGACTCATGCCCGCGGATTATCTCGAGAGCTGGCCGGACATGTGGCAATACGCCACGGTCTGGGACGTGGGCAAGGCCGCGAAGGACTGGCCGCAGATCAATTTCGTCATCTATCACTCAGGGATGCGGCCGTTCCTGGAACTGCCGGACATCCAGCTGGCTCAGTTCGAGAAGAGCGGGCGCATAGACTGGGTCACGGACCTGGCCGAGATACCGGAGAAGTTCGGCGTGAACAATGTCTACGGTGAACTGGGCACGTGCTTCGCCAATACCTGCGTCACCCATCCCAAGCTGGCGGCGGCCATGATGGGCACGCTGATCAAGGGGCTGGGGGCCGACAAGGTCATCTGGGGCACCGATTCCGTGTGGTGGGGTTCGCCGCAATGGCAGATCGAGGGCTTGCGCCGACTGGAGATCCCGGCAGACATGCAGAAGCAGCACGGCTACGCCCCGCTCGGGACCGCGGATGGACCGGTGAAGAGCGCCATCTTTGCCGGCAATGCGGCGCGACTGTACGGGATCGATCCGCAATCAACCATGCGCGCAGTGACCCAGGATGAATTCGCCGGCGTGCGGGCCGAGTACCTGGCCCAGGGCGGTCTGCGCAGCAACACCCGCTACGGATACGTTGCCAGGGCCTGAGGCGCAGGCCGCAGCGGTCGCGCAGCCCATGCAAATCGCCCTGCCCTGCCTGTTCATGCGCGGTGGGACCTCGCGCGGGCCGTTCCTGTTCGAGGGTCACCTGCCGCCGGACATGGAGACGCGCGATCGTATCCTGCTCGCCGCCATGGGCTCGCCGGATGCGCGGCAGATCGACGGTCTCGGCGGGGCGGATCCGCTCACCAGCAAGGTGGCCATCGTCAATCGCAGTACGCGGCCCGGAATTGACCTGGAGTTCCTGTTCGCCCAGGTGCTGATCAATGAAGCGCGCGTGGACACCACGCCCAACTGCGGCAACATGCTGGCGGCGGTCGGGCCATTTGGACTGGAAACCGGGCTGGTGCAGGCGCGCGGCGCTGAGTCCACGCTGCGCATCCTCACGCGCAACACCGGCATGCTGTGCGATGCGACCATCCAGACACCCGGCGGGCAGGTGCGTTATGACGGCGATGCCCGCATCGACGGCGTGCCCGGCACGGCGGCGCCCATCAAGATCAATTTCCTCGACACCGCGGGTTCCGTGTGCGGGTCTTTGTTACCCACCGGCCATGTGGCCGACGTGGTGGATGGCGTCCGGGTCACCTGCATTGATAACGGCATGCCGGTGGTGATCATCGCCGCCGCCGACCTCGACCGGACCGGGTATGAATCCCGCGATCAACTCAACGCAGACGCCGAACTCAAATCGCGCCTGGAACAGGTCCGCCTGCTGGCCGGCGCGGCCATGGGACTCGGGGACGTCACGCGCAAGGTGGTGCCAAAGATGTGTCTCGTCGCGCCTCCGCGGGCGGGCGGTTGCATCTGCACGCGCACCTTTATTCCCCATGATTGCCACGCGGCGGTGGGCGTGCTCGGTGCCGTAACCGTAGCGACCGCCTGCATGCTGGCGGGCTCCGTTGCCGCCGCAGTGGCGGTGGTGCCGCCGGGCAATGTGAAGGTAATATCGGTCGAACATCCGAGCGGGGAATTCAGCGTGGAGCTGGAGGCGGATCCGAAGTCGCCGCAGACCATCACTCGCGCCGCGCTGCTGCGCACGGCGCGATTGATCATGCGCGGCGAACTGTATGTGCCGGAACAGGCGCTGGGGACGAGCAGCTGGAGGCCTGCTGCTCGCTGATCAGATCCTTGGGCGCTGATACGCGGATGGGTTTATGTAGGGCGGGATTTATCCCGCCGCGATATCCAGCAAATGACGCATTGCCGCAGTAACCTGATCCGGGCGCTCCACCGGCGCCATGTGACCGCAGTCTTCCACCATCACAAACGTCGCACCGCGGATCTTCCGCGCCATCTCCTGGTGCTGTTCCGGGGAGCGCCAGGCATCCTGCCGCCCGCACAGCACCAACGCCGGACAGGAAATCGTCGCCAATACCGGCGTCGCATCGGGACGGTTCAATAGCGCG
>MGYT01000150.1:5373-9853 GCA_001801865.1 Gammaproteobacteria bacterium RIFCSPLOWO2_02_FULL_61_13 | reverse complement strand
GCCAGGTCCACGAGGCGCATGCGCTTGGCTTCCTCTCCTTCGGCGCGCGGCCCGGTGGCGGTGTCCATCAGCGCGATGGCGCGAATGCGGTGTCCGGCGACGCGTTGAAGTTCCAGTGCAACGCGCCCGCCCATGGAATGTCCGGCCACGGCAAAAATCGGGGGCGCTGCGGCCAGGACGCGTTCCGCCATGGCCTCGATGGAATCACAATCGCGATAATCGGCGACGTGCACGTCCGCCTGCGCCGCGAGATCACGGCACTGCCCGCGCCAGACAATGGTGTCGCACAACAATCCGGGAAGCAGGAGCAACTGCAATCGGTTCATCGCCGGAGAAACAGGAAGGTCCGCGGCGATTCAAAGCCCCGCGGAGGCCACCATCACGTCCAGCAACGCGGCCTGTCCGCGGTCGACGGCATCCAGTGCCCGTTGCAGCGCCGCCGGCAGGTCGTCGGGGTCCGTCACTTTTTGTCCATGGCCGCCACAGGCGCGGCAGATGGCCGCGTAATCCGGCGCCGGCCCCAGCTCCACCAGCGGCATCACCTCGGTTGCGGCCGCGCGGCCGGCGGGATACATGTCCAGGGTCGAGCGATGCACGGCGTGCCAGCGGCCGTTGTTCATGACGATGGTCAGGGTCGGCAGGCCGTCAGCCCGCGCCACGTGAAGGGCGGCCACAGGATTTCCGAACATCAGGGATCCGTCGCCGACAATGAGGATCACCTGCCGGTCCGGGGCCCCGAGCTTTGCACCCAGTGCACCGCCAAGTCCAAATCCCAGTCCCGCAGCAGGGCTGGTGGTGATGTACGTGCGCGGCAGTTGCAGGTCGAGCAATTCCATGGGGACGCCGAGTTCGTTCACGACAATCGCGTCTTTTGCCTTTGCGGCATTTACGCAGGCCGCCACCCACGCCGGGTGAATCGGGCGCCGCTCGGCTGCCCCGGCCATCATCGCCCGCCGTTGCTCCGCGCGCCGGGCAGCGATGGCGGCGATCTCCGTCTTGCGTGTCTCAATCGCCGCCGCATCCTGTGCAGCCGTGGCTGCCAGGGAATCGCCGAGCATGCGCAGCGCCGCCGTGCTTACGCCGGCGATGGCGAGATCCATGGCGAAACCGCGATGGGGGTAGCGGCTGTACAGGGGATCCGGCGCAATGTGGATGAGTTTTGCATCCGTGCGTGGCTTTACAACAGACGGCCACCAGGGCACTTCGCAGTCCAGCGCGACGATGACGTCGGCCCGCGCAATTTCATCAGGCGGATTTTGGCCCAGGTACATGGGATGGTTGGAAGGAATGTTGACGTCGCGCGCACCGGGCTCGCCCGGGGTGGCGACGGCGATGCCGAAGCGCGACGCCAAGTCGGACAACAGAGCGACATTCTCCGGCCGGCGGCCGCTGCTGGCAGTAATGATGAGCGGGAAACGCGCGCTCCGGATCCACTCCACCGCCTGCGCCATGGCGGCGGCATCCGGTACGGCGGGGATTGCCCCTGCGCTGCGTGGGCGCAATTCACCTGCTCCGGCGGGTGCGGCATCGCCCAGCAATTCCCGCGGCAGGGTCAGGTACACCGGGCCGCGCGGCTCGCTCATGGCGATATCCAGCGCCCGGCGCACGACCACATCCACCGGCTGCCCGGCGCGCAGTTCGTAATCCCATTTCACATATTCGCGCAGCATGCCGCCCTGGTCGAAGCTGTCCTGGCCCCAATGGATGCTGGCGTTGCGCGAGCCGGCATGCCCGGACTCCGTGCTGGGCGTGCGCCCGGCAAAGAGCAACAGCGGCACCTGGTCACGGGAGGCGTTCATGATCGCGCACAGCGCATTCGCCGTGCCGACGGTGACATGCACCATCGCGGCAGCCGGCTCGCCACAGGCGAGGTAGTACCCATGGGCCATGGAGACGGCGAGATTCTCGTGCGGGATGGTGTGAAACTGCGGCAAGGTCCGCCCGGCCTCCCGTGCTGCCAGCATGGCCTCGATCACCGGCGCAAAATCGGTCCCCGCGTTGGCAAAGACGTGCCGAATACCGAGTTTTACCAGGGTGTCGAGAAATACCTCCGCCGAAGATTCGCGCACCTGTACCCTCTGGTTCATGGGGCGTGGATCCCGGCTGACAGCGGACGCGGGTGCTGCATCACAGTCTCCCGGACTTCAGTTGTTCGGCGAGGTAATCCCCCTGCCTCAATGCCAGCGCGGCAATGGTCAGCGTGGGATTCTCGCAGCCCGCGCTGGCAAACACACTGCCGTCGCTGATGAGCAGGTTGCCGATATCGTGGGTCTGGCCCCAGGTATTGCAGACGCTGCGGCGCGGATCCTCGCCCATGCGCGCGGTGCCCAGATTATGCGTGGCCGGAAAGACATCCACGATGTTAAATATCTCATCCGCACCCAGTGAGCGATACAGTTTCCCGGCCGCTGCCACGGCATAGTTCCGCAGCGCAAGGGAGTTGGGATGGTGATAATAGGTGACCACGGGCACCGGCAACCCGTGCTGGTCGCGGCGACTCTCATGCAACGTAATGCGGCTGTCGGCACGCGGCAGGTCCTCGCCCATGATCAGCAAGGCGGCCATGTCACGATAGCGGTCCAGCGCCCGGGTCAGCGGTTCTCCCCAGGCTCCTCCCGGCAGCAGCCACCGCGCCAGCGTCTCCGGCGTGAACATGAGCGTGTGCATCAGGAAACCGCCGCTGAACCCGCGACCCGGATCGTGCCGCGTCTCGTCACGTACCACGCCCGCCACCTGGGCGCCCTTGTGCATGTTGACGGCGCCCGGCATCAGCGCGATCACGCCGGCCATAACGTGACGCATATAATTGCGGCCCAGTTCGCCGCTGCTGTTGGCCAGGCCCGCAGGGGTGGTCCCGGAATTCAGCAGCAGGCGTGTGGTCTCCACCACATTGCCTGCCACGCACACCACGCGGGCCTTTTGTTCACGTTCCTTCCCGGAAGCATCACGGTAGCGAACGCCGGTCACATGGCGCCCTTGCTCATTCAGGATGCGCACCGCCATGCATTGGGGACGCAGTTCAAAATTCCCGGTCCGCTCGGCCGCCGGGATCTCGGTGTACAGCGTTGACCACTTGGCGCCGGTGGCGCAGCCGCTGGTGCAGAAGCCCAGCTGCTGGCAGGCGGCGCGGCCGTCTCGTGGCACGGGATTGATCGCCATGGTGTTGGTGTCCACGTCGCAATAGCCGACGCGACGCGCGCCGGCCTCCAACACCTTGTAATTGGCATTTCCGGGCAGCGGCGGAATACCGTGACTGCCGGTCACGCCCATCAGGTCCTCGGCCTGATCGTAATACGGGGCGAGATCCGCGCTGGTCAGGGGCCAGTCGGCGAGGCTGGTATCCGCAAGCTCGCCGTAGGTGGTGCGGGCCTTGAATTCATGGGGCTGAATGCGCGGCGCAGCCGCAGTCCAGTGCATGGTGGTGCCGCCCACGGTCTTGCAATTCCAGGTCGGGAATGCGGCGGGCGCGTCCCCCTGGCCAATACGCTCATCCAGCCAGGTGATGCGCGGAAACATGGCAGCCTCGTCGTTGACGATGTCGCCGAGGGTGAGGCGCGGACCCGCCTCCAGGCACACCACCTTGACGCCGCGTTCGGCGAGCCGCCGTGACAAGGTGCCGCCGCCAGCGCCCGAACCGATCACCACGACGACCGAGTCATCAGCAAGGCCGAATTGCGCGGAACCGGGACTCACGGCTGTACCCCCGGCAGCCAGTCGATATGATCGAAGCCGCGCGTGAGGTAACCGCCCTGGGCCAGGGCATTGCCGCCGTAGCCGATATGTTCCCACACCCGCGGGTCACGGTAGATCAACATCAGCGCAGAATCACGCAATGCCTGGAAGAACATTTCTTCTTGCATGCCAATGAGGGCCGCGACACGCGCGTCAGTCCCGGCATGCTCCCAGCCGCCGCTGCCGCAACAGGCGGACAATCTTGCGAGTCCGGATTCCGCCTCCTGCAATTTCACCGGGTCGGCAAGCATTTGCTGCCACAGGACTCCGGCCATCTCGGCGTAGAATTCGTCCCCGAGCCCGGCGTGCGGAAACAATTCACGCAATACCGACGGCAGCAACGCCCGTGCCGGCAGGGAGGCTGCCCCCACCTCGGCGGCATGCAGAATTTGCACCGCGGATCCCGAAAACAGCGCCCATGGCAGGAAGCGGGCCAGGGTGCCCAGGACGCGGCGGCGGGAAATACCAGGAAACATGGTGTCAGTCGGACTTATACGTTTCCCGTGCACGGCTGATGATATAGGCATGCACGGCGTTGACGTCGAATTCTGTCAATACGTTGGCGAACCCGGGCATGCCGTTGCCGGCACGGCTGCCACCCAGCACGATGTCATCGAACATCCCATGGGTTTCCGCAGTCATGTAACGCAGGTCGGGAATGGTGCCACCGGAGATGACGTTAAACCCGTGGCAGTTTCCGCAGCGCGCACCATAGAGGGCAGCGCCCTGTTCCAGCGTCAATGGCAGC
>MGYT01000150.1:0-5363 GCA_001801865.1 Gammaproteobacteria bacterium RIFCSPLOWO2_02_FULL_61_13 | reverse complement strand
CGGGGGGGCGCGGCATGACCAGCGCCGCCGCGGGCGGCGGCAGGCTCGCCTTGCCGCCGAGCTTGAACGCAAGCACCCGCGTTTCATTGTGATGCACATTGGCAAATCCCCCACCCATCAGAACCAGCGCCCCGCCCCAGCCGGCTGCGATCGCAATGTACTGTTCGCCATCCACGGAATAGGTAACCGGTCCGGCCACGGCACCGGTGTGGATCGGCATCTCCCACAGTTTTGCGCCGGTATCAGCCCGGTAGATCACGAAGCGACCGTCGGCGTCCCCCTGCACCAGCAGGTTGCCGGCCGTGCTCAGAACGCCGCCGTTCCAGGGGCCGCCCTGCTCCACCTTCCACATCTGTTTTTGGCTGACTGGATCCCAGGCCTGCAAATAGCCCTTTATTGGTGCGGTGTCGGCCCCCGGCGGCGCTTCCGCCGCGGGGTTGTGGCCGATGTTCCAGGACCAGGGTTGCAGCTTGAAATCCGGATCGCGGCTGTAGGACCAGAACATTTCATGGGTGGGGATGTAGACCAGCCCGGTCATCGGACTGAAGGACATCGGTTGCCAGTCGTGGGCCCCGTTCGGCCCCGGGGTGATGAGTTTGGCCTGTTCGGTGTAGAGGTTCTCCTTGATCTCCACCGGCCGCCCGGTTTCCAAATCCACGTGGCTGGCCCAGTTCACCGGCACGATGGTGCCGGCGGACAGGAGCTTGCCGTCCTTGCGATCCAGCACATAAAAGAAGCCGTTCTTCGGCGCCTGCATCAGCACCTTGCGCGGCTGCCCGTCGATGTCAAGTTGCGCCAGGATCAGGTGCTGGGCCGCGGTGAAATCCCAGTTCTCACCCGGGACAGTCTGGTAATGCCACCGGTATTCGCCGGTGTCCGCGTCCACGGCAACGATCGAGGCCAGGAACAGGTTGTCACCACCGCCCGGGCTGCGGATATCGCGTGACCAGGGTCCGCCATTGCCGGTGCCGATGTAGAGCAGGTTCAGTTCCGGGTCAAAGGCGAAGGAATCCCAGGCCGTGCCGCCGCCGCCGTACTTCCACCACTGGCCGGACCAGGTTTTCGCCGCCATTTCCATGGCCGCGGACTCGAAGCCCTTGGCCGGATCGCCAGGTACCGTATAGAAGCGCCAGGCCTGCTTGCCGCTTTCCGCATCATAAGCGGTGACATAGCCGCGGATGCCGAATTCTGCGCCGCTGTTGCCGATGATCACCTTGCCGTTCACCACGCGTGGCGCCCCGGTGATCGAATAGGGCAGATTCGGATCGGTCGTTTGTACTTCCCAGACGAGACTGCCGTCGGTGGCTTTCAGCGCCAGCAACCGGCCATCCAGCGTCGCTGCATAAATATTGCCGCCCCACGCGGCCACACCCCGGTTGATGGCGTCACAACAGGAGTAGCGCGTCCAGTCGCGGCGCGTCTTCGGGTCATAACGCCACAATTCCGCGCCGGACTTCGCATCCAGCGCAAAGATCACGTTCCAATGACCCGGCAGGTACATCACGCCGTCCACCACCAGGGGCGTCGCCTCGCTGCCGCGGCTGGTGCCGAGATTGAAATACCAGGCGAGACCGAGCCCGTTGACATTTTTGTCGTTTATCTGGTTGAGCGGACTGAAGCGTTGCTCGTCATATGTCCGCCCGTGGGTCAGCCAGTTCTGCGGCTCGCTGTCAGCGGCCGCAATACGTGCTGCATCAACCTGGACTGCCGGCTTTACCGGTGGTGGAGCCGGCTGTTGCGGAGGACTCGCGGGCGCTGCCTTGGCCGTGGCCTGCACCGCGGGTGGCTCGCCGCGATCGCAAGCGACTGCGAACAACATTGCCTGAATGACGAGCAAGGCCCGGCACAATTGCGACAGATTTCCCGGTTTCACCATTCCCCCTGTGTGCAAAAGCTGTGCCGAACATCGGCACGGCCATCATCGCCCGGATGGCGGCATGATAAAAGCGTCAAAAATGATGCGAGCCACCCAAACCGGCGGCAATTATTTTCGTGGCCCCGCCGCTTGTGTGCTCCTGCACAAGCGGCATACCGTACGACCGCCATGGATGGCGGAAGTGCAGAAAATGCAGGAGCATTTTTCTGCCATCCCTGTACATCGCCGCTTGTGTGTTCCCGACACAAGCGGCATACAGTACGTCCCTGTACATAAAAAAACCGCCGGCTTGTGGCCGGCGGTTCTGTTACCCAACAGGTATGGGCGACTATAGCGGCCCGATATTATCAGTCGAAATTCACCCTCACCGATCCGTACCACATGCGCGGCGCGCTGAAGGAGCCCACGATCTCGCCGGCAGCCGGGTTCGTCGAGCCAACGGTCAGGTAGCGCTCGTCGGTAAGATTCGTCGCCCCCATGGAAAACACGTACTTTCCGCTCTGCGGCGTCCAGTGGGCGCTGACGTTAAGCAGGTCGGTTGACTCCCGTTCCAGCAACGGCGTGTTGGGGGCCGTGTTCTGCATGTGCGACGTGTGCGTGAAATCCAGCAGGAACAACAGGGTCGAGCCGTCACCCAGCGCCATCTCGTAGCTCGGGCTGATCGTGAACTTCCACTCCGGCGTCTTCGGCAGCTCGTTGTCCTCGGTGAATCCACCGAAGTTCGGGTCGAGAGACGAGCCGTTCGCCGGCGCACAGACTGGCGCGGCGGGGCCGCCGGGGCCGTCCGGGTCTACGGCGTTGAAGAGCAGACAATCTTCCAGGTCGGTGTACTCGGCGTCCATGTAGCCCACGGCCCCGTCCAGACGAAAGCCGTTGTCAAACACCGACTGGAACTCCAGTTCGAAGCCCCAGATGTCAGCGTCACCTGCGTTCTGGTAGACAGGCGACGGGCCCTGCTGGACGTTAATCTGGATGCCCTGGTAGTCGTTGTAGAACCCCGCGACATTCGCCCTCAGGCGGCTGTCAAACCACTGCGACTTCACGCCTACCTCGTAGGCGGTGTTTTCCTCGGGGTCGAACCGCGCATCGGCCGCGTCGAGGATCGGTGCGGACAGACGCGTGGTCCAGCCACCGGACTTGAAGCCCTGCGAGTAACTGAAGTAGCCCATGATGTCGTCGGTAAAGTGGTACTGGATACCGGCCGTGGGCGAAAAATCGCTCCACGACTGGTGGTCGTCTCCCACCGGGAAATAGCGCAGCGGATTGCCCGGATCCGGGAACCCGAGCAGCTGCTGGCACGTGAGGAGACCGGGCGGCAGGAAGCCGAAGGCCGGGAACGTACTGGCATCCGCCGCCGGGTCCAGGCATCCGGAAATCTTGTAGCTGAAGCCATTGAGGTCGGCCTGGCCGCCCTCGAAATCCTTCTTTTCCTCCGAGTATCGGAAACCGACCGTGATGCCCAGATTGTCCATGACCCTGTAGTTCAGGTTCATATAACCCGCGTACGAATCCGTGTGTACGTCGTTGGTGTAGTCGTAAATCCAGAGATACGCGGTGTCGAAAGGCACAAAGTCGCGCACAAAGCCCTCTTCCGTAAAGTAGTACAGGCCCAACACATACTCGAGGCGATCGTCAAACGCCTTGCCGGTGAGCTGGAACTCCTGCGACCACTGCTCCTGCTCCTGGTGGTCGGTGACCTCCTGGATGGATTCGGGCATGCCGTCGAGGTCCGTGCCCACTTGCCAATCGATGCCCCGGTAGCCCGTGATCGACTTGAGCATCATGTCATCCCGGATCTGCCAGTCGATGGTGATCGAAGCGCCCCAGTTGTCGTACTTCGCAAAGCTCGGGCCATTCGCGAAGGTCTTGTCCTTGCTTCCCGTCTGGGTGTTGGCAAGGTCCCAATACAGGCGCGGCGTCTGGCCCGGGTAAAGGACACTGCCGCCGTGCGGATCGCCCGCAGCACCCAGGGTCACGACACCGCCGCCCGGGAGCGCGAAGGTGCCGTTAGGCTGCGCGACGCCGCCGAGATCGGCCACGAGGTTGTTCAGCACCGCGTTCGGCACGCCGACTGCGCCATTGCCGGCCAGCGCCGGTACGCCGCCGGTGAACCCGTTGCCGCGGAAAGCGCCCGTGGCCGAGTTGAATGTACCCACGCCCAGCGGGCCGCAGAGCCCGTTGGTGGAGTTGAACGGGCCGGCAGCGAGTGCAGCAGCCGGTGTCGTGATGCACATGTTGTAGAAATTGCCCATCAACGGCCCGGCAAACAGCAGCCCGGCCTCCGGGCTGTTCGGGTTAAGGTAGGTGGTCTGGTTGGTCCCGAAGACCCCCATGATGGTGTTCGGCAGGCCGGACTGATCCTGGTGCGTGTAGTCGCCACCCACCGTCACGTCGACAGCGTCCGATACGTTGAACAGAATCTTGCCGCGCATCGCCTCGACGCCCTTGCCGCCGTCGTGGGCCGACCCCTCGGTCTCCGATGCCTTCGGCATGTCCGACTGGCCCATGACCTTGAAGGGATTCATGCCGATCGAAGAGTTGGCCGGGTACGGCTCGATGTCCGTCCAGCCTTCCCTGGACTGCGTCGATACGCTCAGCGTGCTCAGGATCCGGTCCGTGATCGGCACGTCCACCATCAACTGGACATCACGGCGCTCGTAATTACCTAGAGTCGCTTGTCCGGCGAACTTGAACTCGTTGCCGGGAGTATGCGTCAGGATGTTGACCGTGCCGCCAATGGTGTTTCGGCCGGACAGGGTGCCCTGCGGCCCCTTCGCGATTTCGATGCGCTCGACATCGAGCAGGTTCTGGTTCGCGCCGATGGTGCGCGCGAGGTACACGCCGTCGAGGTACACACCGACACCGGGGTCGAGGTTGAACGCGAAATCGTCCTGGCCGATGCCGCGGATCGAGGCCGACAGCACCGAGCTGTCGCCCGAGAACGGCGAGCCGCCATCCAGGTTGACGTTCGGGGTGAGGGCCGACAGGTGTGTCAGGTCGGTGAGCCCCCTGGTCTGGATTTCGGTAGCAGTAAACGCAGTGATCGCGATGGGCACATTCTGGACGTTCTGAACTACTTTCTGCGCGGTGACCACGACTTCTTCGAGTTCGGCGGCACTGGCCGGTAACAGAACACCAAGGCCAAGCATCGCAATGAACACTTGCAGGGCAGGTCGAAGGCTGACGGCGTAATTTTTCATAACAACTCCCCCGGGATTTTTATGTTTCTACACTCTCGACGATAGTTCGTATATCGAACTTTTGTACTGCCAAATTAGTATAGACGATGCGACGTTTCTCTGCAAAACGCAACACCGTTACAACAAATCGTGTGACCTTATTGCCACATCATCAGGAAATGCAGTCTGGGCGCGATTTTCCAACTGAACCGATTGTTGTTTCATTCAGGCTGCGACCTGGGATTACTTCCCGAATTGATTAATTGTTGAGTCCCAGACTCGCTCCACCAACTTTTGTAACGGCCATT
>MGYT01000149.1:40507-40646 GCA_001801865.1 Gammaproteobacteria bacterium RIFCSPLOWO2_02_FULL_61_13 | reverse complement strand
TACATTCGGGATGTGTACGGGCTTCCGGTCGAGCACCGCGCGTCCGGCGGCGGAATGGCGGCCGATGGCAAGCGAGGTGCGCTTCAGGATTTCCAGCGCGTCGGGATCATCGTCGTAGCCGAATTGAACGAACGGGCGA
>MGYT01000149.1:39344-40469 GCA_001801865.1 Gammaproteobacteria bacterium RIFCSPLOWO2_02_FULL_61_13 | reverse complement strand
ATTGGCATCGCACAGCCGTGCCGCGGTTTCGGTAAGGCCCCGCAAAAGCGAAGGCAGGTCGAAGCTCGTGCGACTGATCGCTCGCAACAGCTCGCCGGTGGCGGTCTGGTGTTCGAGCGAGGATTGCAGCTCGTTGAACAGGCGCACGTTCTCCAGTCCGATGACCGCCTGGTCGGCGAACGATTCCAACAGCCTGATGTAGGCGTCGGGGATTCCCCCTGCCGCTTCCTTCCCCAGGGTAATCGCGCCGACGGCATGTCCCCCGCGGATGAGCGGTACCGTTACGCAAGCGTGAAAACCGAGCGAGCGGAACATCGGAACCGATTGGGGAAAGCGCGCGACAGTTTCCGGATCGTCGATGTCGGGCAGGTAGACAGTGCGGCATTCCAGCAGCGCCGTATCCACCATCGCCGGCAGTCCTACGCGCCGCCGGATACCCAGCGAGCCCCGCGCCTGACTTGCCGGCACGTGTTTGCCGCGCAGCGCGGCTACCCACAACTCTTCGCCATCGAAAAGAATGACCCGGACGTCTTCGCCCTGGCACAGGCGCGCCGCGTGCTCGACAATGGTTTCCAGCATCGGCTGGCTGTCCGTCGGCGAGCGGCTCATGACGGACAGGATGTCGCTGGTGGCCTTCTGTTGCTCCAGCGTCTCGGCGAGGTCCTTGTTGCGCGCTTCGAGCGCGTTGAAGAGGCGCGCGTTCTCGATGGCGATCACCGCCTGATCGGCAAAGGTGCGCAGAAGCGCGAATTGCTTCTCGGAGACGGCCGTCGGTACCGTCGTCGAGATGCCGATACTGCCGAACGCCTTGCCGTCGCGGAGCAGCGGCACCGCGACGATTGTTCTCCGATTGGCCTCCAGATGCCGGCGGCGCTGGGCCTCCGAGATCTGGGTGTCGGTTTGCGCGTCCAGTACGTAGAAGGCCTTGCGCTCCAGAATTGCCTGACCCATCTGGGACTCCCGCGACAGAGGAGCCGCGCGAGGACCGGCACCGATCGTGGGCCCGCCCGAAACAACCGGAACCACCCTGTCGTTCTCAACCAACCAGAGCGATGCATCGAAGCCGGCGAACAGCGGCAGTACACTGGCCAGGATTGCGTCGAAAACCGGCTGTGCATCCGCCAC
>MGYT01000149.1:19792-39187 GCA_001801865.1 Gammaproteobacteria bacterium RIFCSPLOWO2_02_FULL_61_13 | reverse complement strand
TTGTCGGTGAAAACTGTCGGCTGGGCGCAACGCACAGCGATGAGCCCGATGGACTTGCCATCGCGCAGCATCGGAACCCAGAGGATGGCGCGGGCGCCGGTGTCAAGGAGAAATTTGCGAAACTGTTCACTGATGTTCGTGGCACGTTCGATATCGGGCAACTGCTGTACGACACTTTCCGCGATCACGCGTCTTGCGATTCCTCCGGATCGAAATGGTAGGTCGCGCCCGATTCGATCAAGGGTTCCGCTGTTTCCCGCCCTTGCGACCACGGGCACGTTATCTCCTTCGACCAGCCGCACCACCACATCAAAGCCGTCAAAAAGCTTCCGCGCGCTCTCTGCGATGGCATCAAACACGGGCTGCAAGTCCGTTTGCGAACGGCTGATGACGCGAAGGATGTCCGCCGTCGCCGTCTGCTGCTCCAAGGTCTCGGCAAGGTCCTTGTTGCGCGCTTCGAGCTCGTTGAACAGGCGCGCGTTCTCTATTGCGATAACTGCCTGGGAGGCAAATGACTGCAACGCCTGAATTTGCTTGTCCGTGAACGGGAGCACTTCGGTCCGCCGGATCGTGATGACGCCAAGCGCTGCAGCCTCTCGAAGCAGCGGCGTGGACAGCGTGGTGCGCTGACCGGATTGTTGCCCGCGCGCCCGTCCGGTACCGAGGCCGGCGTTGCTCGCCGAGGCCAGGTCGTGAACGTGAATGGTTTGACGCTCGATGATGGCGCGGCCGCGGACCGTATCCCTGGTATAGGGGCGGATGCTGCCCAGGGGCAACGCGGAGGACATCGCGCCGTAATGCGCGCAATAGCGGATGAGATCCCCTTCAACCAGGTCGATACCGGCATCGCCGGCATTGCAAACGAGTGCTGCCTGTTCGGCAATGCCACTCAGTACGGACTCAATGTCGCCCGGCGATTTACTGATCAAACCCAGGATCTTCGCGGTGGCGGTTTGCTGCGACAGGGATTCGGCGAGCTCCTTGTTGCGAGCGTCCAGCTCTTTGCGTGCGCGCGCCAGGTCCTGCGCCGCGTCACCCGCGCCGCCTGCGCCGGCATCCTTGCGCCCGAGAGCGCGTATGCGCTTGCGCGCCTGGGCGAGCTTCTCCTTGAGCGCGGCGTTTTCGTCCTCGGCGCTGGCGAGTTTGCGAGAGAGCGTTTTATTCCGGCGTTCGCTCGCGGCGATTGCTGTGTTCATATGTTTCACTCCTTGCTTGGCCGGGCGATCGGCCCGTGGCTCAAGCTTTTCCAATGAATTTCTCGACCGTCTCGACGAAGCTCTTCATGTTGAGCGGCTTGGTGATGTAGGCATCGAACCCCGAGGAGATGATCTTTTGCTTCTCATCGGGCATCACCGAGGCCGACACCGCCAGCAGCGGGATGCCTTTCGTCGCTTCGTTCGCGCGGATCTGCGCGAACACCGTGATGCCGTCGATATCGGGGAGCTGGATGTCGATAAGGACAAGGTCGGGCCTGGCCGCCAGGGCCAGGCGCACGCCCTCGGTGCCGGTGGTGGCCTCCAGCACCGTGTAGCCCTTTATCTGCAGCACGTCGCGCACCAGCATCATGTTGTTTTCGTTGTCTTCCACTATTAGGATGGTTTTGCTCATGCGACCTCCGCTATAGGGCCTGAATGGGACAGGTTCCCAGGGGTTGGATTGCGCTCAGGAAAATGCCGGTGGATATCCGGCGTATGCCGCCAAGACCAAACACCGGCGAGGGTTCCGGCCGGTTTGCTAACGCCCACAGGCGCGACAGCAAAGCATGCCCGTGACGCCTGGCGCGTTCCTTGGTCAGTCTCAGGGCGATATCGAAAGGCGGAACTCTGGCCGCTCGATGCATTCCGAATTGACGTGCGTATGCAGGTCGGCGACGATACACGCTATACGACAAATGGAAAGGAATGCGCGATGACCACTCTGCGCGACATTCAATTGGAAATTGCGGCGCTGCCTCCCAATCTGCGCGCCGAGGTGCTGGATTTTGTGCGCTTGGTAAGGCAGCGGCATGGCCTGCCGGCCGCGCCCGTTGCCACGGCGCCGGAAACGGGAGACTCAAGCCTCTTTCGGGCGCTGGAGGCCGTCGAGTTTGTAGGCTGTATCGACACCAATGAGCAGCTTTCCACCACATATAAGAATCAACTCAATTTCTCGGCCAAGCGGGGCAGCCGGTAATGGTTCTGGTGGACACGGGCGCCTGGCTGGCCTTGGCGGATCGCGGCGATGCCTACCATGGCCGCTGCCGTGAGTTTTTCCGGAATAACCGCGAGCCGCTGATGACGAAGTATCCGGTTCTGGTGGAATGCGTCCACCTGATGTTTACCCGGATCGGGGTAACGAAAACGATTCACTGGGTGGAAACTTTGGAAGCACAAGGCGTGGGCGTTTTTGTCATGGGCGCTGATCATCTGTCGCGGCTTGCTGCCTTGATGCGCCAATACGCCGATTTGCCAATGGATCTGGCGGACGCGTCGTTGGTGCTTTTGGCCGAGGAGAATGGCGAGGGACGCATCGTCAGCACGGATGAGCGCGACTTTCATGCCTATCGATGGAAAAATCAGCATCCGTTCCGCAATCTGTTGCAAGAGCAGGGTTGAACCGAACTCACACGATTCTTGCATGCCCTTCATCTGCAGCACATCGCGCACCAGCATCATGTTGTTCTCGTTGTCCTCGACGATAAGGATGGTTTTACTCATGCTGCCTCCCGTTTTAGATGGGAAAGGTTCCTGTCAGCCGGCGCCGGATGGCGGCCATGAGATCGGCATTGGGCGCCTGGGTAAAATGGCGGAGAACAAGCATTGGCGCGCCTTTCCGGCCGATTTGGCCGTGCTTTTGTGCGGCTCATTGTCATGACGCCCCCTTCTCGGGCAGGGTGAAGCTGAAGGTCGATCCCATGCCGGGTTCGCTGGTAAGACCTATCTGGCCGCCGTGCAGCTCGACGAACTTCCTGGTGAGGGCCAAGCCCAGGCCGGTGCCCTCGGCCTTTTTCTTGGTGTCTTTGCCGACCTGCTTAAACTCCTCGAACACCGCCTTCTGGTCTTCCGGGGCAATGCCGACGCCGGTGTCGGTGACGGAGACTTCGAGTCCTCCCTCCCCGCGCTTTGCCGTCACCGTGATCTTCCCGCCCTGCGGCGTAAACTTCACCGCGTTGGACAGAAGGTTCAGCATCACCTGCTTGAACTTCCTCTCGTCCGCGGTCCACTCCTTAAGATCGGGCGGGCATTCGAGCGCCAGTACGACGCCGTGCCGGCTGGCGCGTTCCTTGATCAACGTCATCGCGTTGTCCAAGGCCGCGGCGAGGCTGAAGGAGGAAAGCTCCAGCTCCATCCGCCCCGCTTCGATCTTGGCCAGGTCGAGAATATCGTTGATGAGCGACAGGAGATGCTGGCCGGAGGCGTGAATGGTCTTCAGGTACTGGAGCTGCTTGTCGTTCACCTCGCCAAACATCTTGTCCGAGAGGACTTCCGAGAAGCCGATAATGGCGTTCAAGGGCGTTCTCAACTCATGCGACATGTTGGCGAGAAATTCCGACTTGTGGCGGTTGGCGACTTCGAGCTGTGCGCTCTTCTCCTGGATCTCCTCGATCAGGCGCACGTTTTCGATGGCGATCACCGCCTGGTCGGCGAAGGCCGTCACCAGCGCGATGTGCTTGTCGTTGAATGGTCGCGGCTCGGGGCCCCGGTTCATGGTGATGACGCCAATAACCTCGCCATCGCGCAGCATTGGCACCGCCAAGAGCGTCGCGAAGGCCAGGCGCTTCTGAATCTCCGAGAGCCGGAACTCAGGATCGCTCGACACGTCGGGGATATGCACCGGCTTCCTGTCGAGCACCGCGCGCCCGGCCGCTGATTGCCTGCCAATGGCGAGCGGCGTGCGCTTCAGCATTTCGAGCGCCCCGGGATCGCCGTCGTAGCCGAATTGCACGAAGGGCAGGTATTTGCCCTCCGCGTCGGGCCGGAAAATGTTGCAGCGGTTGGCGTCGCACAGCTGCGCGGCGGTTTCGGTAAGCCCCTGCAACAGCGATGGCAAGTCGAAGCTCGCACGGCTGATCGCACGCAGCAGCTCGCCGGTGGCGGTTTGGTGCTCGAGCGAGGACTGCAGTTCGTTGAAGAGGCGCGCGTTCTCGATGGCGATCACCGCCTGGTCGGCGAAGGTCCGTAACAACGCCATCTGCCTGTCCGTAACCGCCGTCGATACGTTTTTGGAAATGCCGATGCTGCCAAAGGCTTTTCCATCGCGCACCAGAGGTACGGCGACCAGGGTTCGCCGATTCATATTCACGGCGTACTGGCGCATTGCTTCCGACAGGCTGGACTCGTTCTGCGCATCGAGCGTGTATTGCACCTCGCGATCAAGAATTGCGCGACCGTGAATAGAGTCCCGGTTCAGCGCAAACGGTGGCGGTTCGGGTTGCGTTGGTCCGCCGTGGGCCACGGGCACGCAGCGCTCGCCATCTACCAGCCATAAGGTGGAATCGAAGCCTTCAAACAACCGCCTGACGCTAGCAAGAATCGTATTGAACACCGGCTGTGCGTCGGAAACCGAACTGCTCACGATTCGCAAAACTTCCGCGGTTGCGTTCTGATGCAGCAGCGTCTCTGCTTGTTCGCGGTTGCTGGCTTCGAGTTCCTTGAACAAGCGTGCGTTCTCAATCGCGATCACAGCCTGGTCGGCGAATGTCTGCAACAGCTTCTCTTGACGGTCGGTGAAACGAGTCGGTTCCGTAGTGCCGATAACGATGGCGCCAATGGCTTTTCCCTGCTGTACGAGCGGCACGCCCATCTGGGATGCCACGCCTCTTCGCAACATCGCCGTGCGATATCGCTCGCTGATTCCCGCATCCGATGCCAGGTCGTCGATCCGCCGCGCCCTGCATTCGACAATGACCTCGCCCGCCAACGAGTCAGCAGAAAGGGTTTGAGGCACCGGTCCTTCCTCCGGCATATTCTTTCCACCCCACACCACCGGAACCACCTGGTTCCCGTCAACCAGCCAGACAATGGTATTGATGCCATCGAACAGTCGCAGCACGCTCGCATGGATGGCATTGAAGACCGGCTGCGAGTCCGCCACGGAACTGCTCACGATACGCAGCACGTCCGCGGTCGCCTCTTGTTGCTCGAGCGTCTCGGCAAGATCCTTGTTGCGCGCTTCAAGTTCTTTGAATAGGCGCACGTTCTCGATGGCGATCACCGCCTGGTCGGCAAAGGTTTTGAGCAGCGAAATCTGTTTGTTGTCGATGGCTGTCGGTTCGCTCCAGTGAGCCGCAATCATCCCGACGGCGGCACCTTTGTGCATCATCGGTACGGCCAGAACAGAGCGCGCGCCACCCTTGCGCATGAATTCACCGGTGAACCCGGGAACCGTGGAAAATTTGTCGAAATCAGGAACGTGGATTGGCACGCCATCGCACACCACCCGGCCCGCCACGGTAGTTCGATCAAGCGGAACACCGGCCAGCCCTGCGCGGGCACGCCTTCCCGCGACCGGCTTGAGTTGATCGCCGCTTACCAGCCATACCGCGCTGTCCATGCTGCCCAGCAGGCGTTGCGCGCTCGTTGCGATCGCCTCGAACACCGGCTGCATGTCGGTGGGCGAACTGCTGATCACTCGCAGGATCTCTGCAGTCGCCGTCTGGCGCTCCAGCGACTCGCGCGTCTCGTTGAAGAGGCGCGTGTTCTCGATCGCAATCACCGCCTGGTCTGCAAAGGTCTGCAGGACGTTTATTTGCTTTTCGGTGAAAACCGTCGGCTGGGCGCAACGCACGGCGATGAGCCCGATGGACTTGCCATCTCGCAACATCGGAACCCAGAGGATGGCGCGGGCTCCGGTACGCAGGAGCAACTGTCGTAGACGCTCGCTGATATCCGTCGCATGCTCAATATCAGACACATACTGAGCGATGCCCTCATCAATTACGACGCGAACCTTACCGCCCCCTGCATTCAATGGAAGTTCTCGAGGGATACCCTCAACCGTTCCGCTGTTGCCTGCCCTTGCAACGACGGGTACGTCGTTGCCTTCGACCAGCCGAACCACAACGTCGAAACCGTTAAAGAGCTTTAGCGCGCTTTCCGCAATGGCATTGAACACTGGCTGCAGATCCATCTGAGAACGGCTGATGACGCGAAGAATGTCCGCGGTCGCGGTCTGCTGTTCGAGCGTTTCGGCAAGGTCCTTATTGCGCGCTTCCAGTTCCTTGAACAGGCGCACGTTCTCGATGGCGATCACCGCCTGGTCGGCAAAGGTCTCGATCAGACGAACTTCGGCGTCCGAGAATGGTTTGGATTCTGAACGCAACGCCGCAATGCAACCGACGGCGGCACCGTTACGCATGAGCGGCACGCACACTTGGGTGTGGGCGCCCATGGCTTCCCATACGGGGGCGCTCATCGGAAAATCGGCCAGCACCTGCGGATCGCGCGTATCGGCAATCTTCAGGGTGCGGCCATTCAGCATGGCGACAGAAGCGGAGCCTTGCGTGTGGATTCTCAGCCTTACACCTATGCCGCGGCCCTGTGGCCACACAGTGTTCCCCCCGACAGCGGCTGGCCAGTATTCGTTTCCCTCGCGGAGCAACACGCGTACGTCGGACGCCTCGCAAAGGTGAGTGGCGTTATCGACGATGGTCTGCAGCACCGGCTGGATGTCGGTGGGAGAGCGGCTGATGACGGCGAGGATGTTGCTGGTGGCGGTCTGCTGCTCCAGCGTTTCGGCGAGCGCCTTGTTACGCGCTTCGAGCTCGTTGAAAAGGCGCGCGTTCTCGATCGCGATCACCGCCTGGTCGGCAAAGCTCTGCGCGAGCGCGATGTGTTCCTCCGCGAATCGGGTTGGCTTATCGCGTGAAAGCCCGATGGCGCCGACCACCTTGCCCTGACTCAGCAATGGGACCCGCAGACTCGCGAAGCGCTTCCGGTTTAGTAACAGTTGACGAAACGCATCGCTGATGTCCTTGTCCGTCCTCACGTCTTCGACAAAATGCGGCTTGCCTTCGCCAACCAGGACGAGCATGCCTTCGTCGATCGAAACGGGAATCGGTTGGTGCGTCGGCGTCACTGTAGGACCGCCCTCCGCCTGCGGGACGAGCTGGTCGTCATGGAGCAGCCACACGATCACATCGAACCCCTCGAACAGGCGCAGCAGGCTCGCCAGGATCGCCTGGAATACGGGGCGGGTATCGGCGACGGAGTTGCTGACGATGCGCAGCACTTCGCGCGTTGCCTGCTGCTCTTCGCGCGATCGGCGCAGCGCCTCCTCCAGGTTCTCTTGCGGTGGGGTGCTTGGCCGGGGCGATTGCGCACGAATCTTCTTGCGTGCCTCCGCGAGCTTCCGCTTCAACGCATCCGCCTCCTCGCGCGCCGCGTCCCGCTCGCGCGTGAGCCGTTTCACCTTGCGTTCACTGATGACTGCCGGTTGTGCTGTCATGTTGCGTGCTCCCGGTGCAAATTTCCTGTTACATGCTGCTCATATCCAATCTGTGTTCAGCGTCGTTCCATTAGAGGAATTTCAATCGTCGAATTCGAATTCGCGACCGATCAGGTCTCCACCTTCCCGCCCCGCCGCGCCGCCAATGCCCTCAGCCCCACTCCCAACGTGCGCGTGTCCGATACGGAAAGCCCCGCTACGCAGCGGCGGCGGTAGGCGGGGTCCTCCAGCAGCAGCGTGGCGGCGCGCCGGGTACAGGTATCGACCGTCCGGCCATAGGCTTCGCGCGCCACTGCGCGACCCGCCGCGCACGCCGCTTCGCCCCAGCGCGCCCGCATGAAGGCGAGATCGATGATGTCGCGGTTGAGAAACGCGTCGTCGCCCCAACGGTCTGCGTTGGCGAGAAATTTCTCCGCGAAACACGATTCCACGCCGAGCGCCGGGACGCCAAGCGAGTCGTCGCTGGCGCCGTCGATACCGATGCGGCCCTCCAGCACGATCTCGAATTTGATCCGCACCCCCGCGGTCTCGATCACGGTGCGGATGCCGTAGCGGTCGGCGATCACTTCGCGCACCAGGGTGAGTTCGCTGCGGGCGATGTGGCCCAATGAGCGCACGCTCACCGTGGAGCGCAACTCGCGGTAACCGGCGCGGTCGGCGCACAGAAAATCGATGTCGGCGGACTCGCGGTATTCGCCGAGCGCCATGACGAGGCGCGTGCCGCCGCCGAAGTAACAATGCGTGCGGACGAGAAATGCCGCGTCTAGGGCGCGCAGCACCCCTTGCACCAGCCGGTGAGTCGGGCGCGTGAATTCAGGCATGCAGCACCCCGTTGCCGTACTCGCGCACCAGGCGATCGATCAGCGCCCGCTCCGCGGGCTTCATGCGGCGCTTGTCGACGTAGCGCCAGTTGCGCTCGTAGATCCGGAACGCTTCCTCGGCGGTGACGAAGCGCTCGCTGCGATTCCACATCAGAGCGGCGAGATTGACGTAGTCCTCGACTGCGATCAACTCCTTGGCGAGGAACTCCCGCAGGCGCGGCAGGAACCCGGGCCGCGCCATCGCCGCGCGCAGGCGCTCGGCATCGCCTTTGGGAAGCTTGAGCACGCAGCTTGCGAGACCTTGCTCGCGCTCGCGTTCGCGCTGGGCGCGCTTGGCGGCGCGCAACTGCTCGGCGCGTGTGAGCGGGCTGGTGCGGGGACGGCCGGTGGTGCGGGGTGTATTCATGGGGAAGTCACTATGCCGTGGCAGGAAGACTCCAAGCTACGACCGTTTTGATGTCATGTCAACAAAACAAACGTTGCCAATCCATGGTCGGTCCCCGTGGCCGGGGTCTGGGCCATTCACCCCCGCTCCCTCAACTTCTTAGCCAGGTTCTCGCTCATGATCGCCCGCATCGCAAAGCGCACCGTCAGATGCGTGTTGAGAAATTTCTGCAGATCCTTGTGCGGCCAGGCCAGCACGCGCATCGGCTCGGTGGCGGAGACGGTCGCCGAGGCCTTGTCGCTGGTCAGAAAGCTCACCTCGCCGACGAATTCCCACGGCGCCACATAGCGCGCAAGCGTGCCGTTCACGAGCACCGCGGCCATGCCCTGGTAGACCAGCATCACGTTCTCGACCGGCTTGCCCTGCTCGGTGATGTTCTGGCCGTACTCCACATTCATCCATTTGCCCACCGCCAGCAGCTTGTGGAATTCCACCGGCGAGAGATTGGCGAAGGTGGAGGCATACACGTCGCGCTCCTCCGGCGTGAGCTTGACGCTGAAGCGCTCGCGCATCTCCATGGAGATCCGGCCCAGGTTCACGACGATGAATGCTGCGTTCCAGAACGCGGCGAGCCACAGGATGTGCGAGCCGCTGAAGAGGTACAGCAGCCAGGTGGCCGCGGAAATGATGGTGAGGGTGCGCAGCCAGATGATATCTTTTACCAGGTAGGCGCAGAACGCGATCAGCGGCGCGGCGTTGCCGACCAGGTCGAGCAGGTGCGAGCCTTCCATTGCCGCGCCAAAAATTTCGAATGCCACCGAGAAATTCATCGTCTTATCCTCCAATGATGTTCAAGGCACCACCTGCGCGAAAGGCGTGGCGCGCACGTCGGTCGCCGACTTGTTCACAGCGCCGTAGGCATCGCGTCCCCTCCCCGTTTCGCGACATTCTGGGCGCCCGGGCCGCCCGGTTCTGCGGAATAGCCCTCAGGAATCCTGTGAAATATTCACATCCCGATTATTCGCGCAGCCCGACAATATTGAATGCCGCCACCGGCTGGGGAAAGCCTTTGAGGCTGAGCGTTCCAACCGCCTCGGATCGCACCCATGTCTCGACGCGGCCGAGCGTCTTCCGATTGGTGAGGATCTGGCCGCCTTTGGCCTCGCCGCAAAGGCGCGCCGACAGGTTGGTGACACTGCCGATCGCGGCGTAGTCGCGGCGCCCTTCGAAACCGATGGTCCCCAGGGTGGCGTAACCCTGCGCGAGGCCGGTCCCCAGGTGCAGCTCATAGCCGCGCTTCGCCCATTGCGCGCGCAGCGCCGTGAAGCGCTCGCGCAAGGCAAGCGCCATGCGCACCGCGGATTGGGGCGCGTCGGGCAGCGCCATCGGGTCGTTGAAAAAAATCATCATGCCGTCGCCGGCGAAATGCTCGATGGTGCCGTTGTGCTCGGTCACCAGGCTGCCCACCAGTTGGTGATATTCGGCGAGCACGTTCATCACCTCTTCGGGCTCGGCCGCTTCGGTGAAGGCGGTGAAGCCGCGCAGGTCCAGAAACACGGTCGTAATTTCGCGGCGATGCGGTTTGAGCAGTTCCTCGCCGCCGCCCGAAACAATGGCTTCGGCGAGCTGCGCGGAGAAAAATCTCTTCAGCCGGCCCAGCCGGTCGAGCTGCGCCACCTGATCCTTGACGCGCTGCTCCAGTTTCTCGTTCCACTGGCGCAGCTCCAGCGCCTGCGCCTGGATGGTGTCGTGATATTCCTTGACGCGCAGCAGCGAGCGCACCCGGGCGAGCAATTCGGGCTGATTAATGGGCTTGGTGAGAAAGTCGTCGGCGCCCGCCTCCAGACCCTTGATGCGCTCGGTCGGATCGAGCGCGGTCACCAGCACCACCGGCAGGGCACGAAGAAGAGGGTCGGCGCGCACCGCCCGGCACACCTCGTAGCCATTCATACCGGGCATCATCACATCGAGCAGCACGATGTCCGGGGGGGCGCCTCGCATCTGCGCCAGGGCATCGGCGCCGGATTCGGAGGTGGCGACTTCGTAGCCCTTCACCGCGAGAATATCGGCCAGCAGCTTGACATTCTTGGGCTGGTCGTCGACCACCAGGATTTTTTGCGCCATGGCTACTTCTTCGCGGGAACGCCGGCGAATTTCTCCACCGTCGCGACAAAACTTTTCAGATCGATGGGCTTGGTGACATAGGCGTCGAACCCGGAGGCGACGATCTTCTGCTGCTCGTCGGGCATCACCGAGGCGGACACCGCGACCACCGGCGTCTTCGCGAGCGAGGCATCGGCGCGAATGATGCCCAGCGCCTCGATGCCGTTGATGTCGGGAAGCTGGATATCCATGAGGATCAGGTCGGGCTGGTGCTGGCGCGCCAGCGCCAGGCCTTCGTTGCCGGTGCTCGCCTCGATGGTTCGGTATCCCTTGAACTGCAGGATGTCGCGCACCAGCTTCATGTTCTTTTCGTTGTCCTCGACGATCAGAATCGTGCTCATACCGCCTCCAGTGATTTGTCCGGCAGGGTAAAGGTGAATGTGGAGCCTTTGCCCGGTGCGCTTTGCAGGGTGATTTTTCCGCCGTGCAGTTCGACGAACCCGCGCGTGAGAGAAAGGCCCAGTCCGGTGCCCTCGGATTTCTTGAGGTAGTCGCCGCTCGCCTGGCGGAATTCCTCGAACACCTGTTCGCGGTCGCCTTCGGCGATGCCGATGCCGGTGTCGGTCACGGAAATCGCCGCGCCGCCGGCAGTGCGCCGGGCCGCCACCGTGATGCTGCCGCCTTCCGGAGTGAATTTCACGGCGTTGGACAGCAGGTTGAGCAGGATCTGCTTGACCTTGCGTTCGTCGGCGACCCAGTCGCCGATGGCCGCGTCAGCCTCGAAGCCCAGCGCAATGCCATGACGCGAAGCCCGCTCACGGATCAGGGTAAGGGCGTTCTCGATCGCCTGCGGCAGATCGAACTGGGCCAGCTCGAGCTCCATGCGCCCGGCCTCGATCTTCGACAGATCGAGGATGTCGTTGATGAGCGAGAGCAGGTGCTGGCCGGAGGAGTGGATGTCTTTGAGGTACTCGAGCTGCTTGTCGTTGACCTCGCCAAACATTTTTTCCGCGAGCACTTCCGAGAACCCGATGATGGCGTTGAGCGGCGTCCTGAGCTCGTGCGACATGTTGGCGAGGAACTCCGACTTGTGCTTGTTGGCGACTTCCAGTTGCCGGCTCTTTTCCTGGATTTCGTTGAACAGGCGCACGTTCTCGACCGCGATCACCGCCTGGTCCGCGAGCGTGGTCACAAGGTCGATCTGCTTGCCGGTAAACGGTTTGGGCTCGGGGCCGCGCATCATGGTAATGACCCCGATCGCCTCCCCGTCCCGCACCATGGGCACCGCGAGCAGCGTGGCAAAGCGCATCATGCGCTGCAGGTCCTGCCGCTGGTATTCAAGGTCCGTGTTCACGTCGTGAATATGCACCGCGTGGCGCTCGATGATGGCGCGGCCGGAAGCGGTGCTGGGACTGGCCCGGATGGGGTGCTTCATGAGTTCTTCGAGCGCCTCCGGCATGGCCTCGTAGCCGTAATTCACCACCGGCCGGTAGTTATCCTCGGCATCCGCGCGGAACAGCACGCCGTGGTCCGCGCCGCACAAGCGCGCCGCCGATTGCATCAGGGTTTGCAGCACCGACTGCAGGTCGAAAGTGGTGCGGCTGATCGCCTTGAGGAGTTCGCTGGTGGCGGTCTGGTACTGGAGCGATTCGGCCAGATCCCGGGTTCTCTCCTCGACCTTGCTCTCCAGCCCGGTATAGGACTCCTGCAGCTGCTTGGCCATGTTGTTGAACTCGTTGGCCAGCGCCTCGAGCTCGTCGCCGGTGCGCACCTCGATGCGCTGGTCGAGCTTGCCGGTGGCGAACTGGGCGGCGCCCGCCTGGACGATCTTGACCGGCGCGACCATGCGGCGCGCCACGTACTGGCCCACCACCACCGCGAACGCGAGGCCCAGCAGCAGCAGCAGGCCGGTGCGTTCCAGCGAGTCGTACAGCGGCGCAAACGCCTCGGTGAGCGGCTGTTCCGCGAATACATGCCAGCCCAGCGACGGGATGCTCGCGTAGGCCGTGAGCACCTCAATCCCGGCCGGACTGCGCGCGATCGCGACGCTGTCGATTTCGTCCCCCGGCTTGGCTTCGCGCGCCGCCATCACCTGGGCTAGCTTGGACAGATCGGATTTCTGCAACACCAGGCTGATGTCCGGATGCGCGATCAGTTGCCCGCGCGAATCCACCACGTAGGCGAGGCCCTTGTCGCCGATCTTGATGCGCGAGATCACGTCCCAGATGAATTTCAGATTCACCTCGGCGACCGTCACGCCGGTGTCCTCGCTGGAGCCGGCGACGGCCATGGTCATGTAGGGCTCGGTCTCCTTGCGGAAATACACCGGGCTCAGGTAGGTCTTGCCGCCCTTGGTGCCGGTGAACTTGGGATCGTTCGACAGGTCGCCCTGGCCGCCGGACACATCCATGCCCAGCCGCGACACGCGCAGCTTTTCCTGGCCGGAGAGATCCAGCATCGCGACCTCGGTGATCGCCGGCACCTGGCGCAGCAGCTTCAGGAAGTCGATGCGCCGCTGCTCGGGCGTGGTGACGCCGACCTGGGGCAGGCGCATCCAGCCCAATTGGTGCTCGATCTCCTGCACATAGGCCTCGATGCGCGAGGCCGCGGCCGCCGCCTTTTCCTTCTGCAAGTTGAGCAGCGCCGCCTTGTTTTCCTGGTAGGTGAAGTAGATGCCCACCAGACCGCTGACGAGCACCGCCCCGCATACCAGCGCCACGAAATAGGCGACGTATTTGCGAAACAGCGAGCCGCGCAGATTCAATGGGTTATCCATGGGTGGGTGCGAGTATAGCGGTCAAGGCGTTTGAGGCACTTGTCGCCGTTCGGGCGTGGGGGAGATTCATTCGATCACTTCCTCGGCCCGCAGCAACAGGTCCTGCGGGAGGGTGAGGCCGAGCGCTTTGGCGGTGGTGCGGTTGATCACCAGGAACAGCCGCGTCGGTTGTTCGATGGGCAGGTCGCTGGGCTTGGCACCCTTCAGGATCTTGTCCACGAAAACGGCAGCGCGGCGAAAACCCTCTGCGCCGAAGAATCCGTAGCTCATCAGTCCGCCGGCTTCGGCATATGTCCGGCCTCCCCATATCGAAGGGAGCTTGTGCTTGAGAGCGAGCCCCGCAATGAGCTTGAGTTGCGAAGCGAAATACGGGTCGGGAAGCATGATTAGCGCCTGCACGCGGTCGCGGTTCATTGCCGCAAACCCGCCCTCGATCTGCGCAGGCGTGTTAGCCCTGACCGGCATCACGCTTACTCTGGCTTTCACCGCCGCGGCGCGCACGCTTTCCAGAAGAACGGGGTGGCTCGAGTAATCCGGGTTCATGAGGACGGCAACTCGAACGAGCTTCGGCACAACGCTCATCATCAGCTCAAGATGTTTGGCAGTCACCTCGCCGGAGTTCTGCGACAGCCCGGTGACATTGCTGCCAGGGCGCGCATAGCTTGACACCAGGCCCGCGCCGACAGGTTCGTTCAGGGTCGGACTGACGATAGGAATGGTGCTGGTAGCCTGGCGCGCCGCCTCCGTACCACTGCCCGTCGTGACGATGACTTCCACATTGAGCCGCACCAGCTCGGCCGCAAGCTCCGTCGCGCGCTTGACACTGCCGTCCCCGTTGCGCCATTCAATGTGAAGGTTCTTTCCCTCTACATAGCCTAGCGTTCGCAAGCCCTCGACTAAATTGTTGCTGATGTTAATGCCGCCTGGCCCGCCGGGAGCGACGCTTAAAATGCCGATGCGCCTCACCTTGGCTGATTGCTGAGCGACCGCTGGAAAGTCCGCGCCAAGTGCGCCAAAGAAGCATGCGAGCAGCAGTTTCCGACGTGTGTTCATTCAATTACCTCCGTCGCCTGCAGCAATAGCTGCTGTGGAACAGTGAGGCCGAGAGCTTTGGCCGCCCTTCGGTTGATCACCAGTTCGAATTTTGTCGGCAGCTCGATCGGCAGGTCGCCGGGTTTTGTGCCCTTGAGGATCTTGTCCACGTAGGCGGTGGCGCGGCGGAAATTGTCGTTTAGTGAGACTCCATAGGACATGAAAGTACCGGCTTCCACGCTAAGTTCATTTGACCCAATGCCCGGGATTTTGAATTTCAAGCCGTGATCGGCAATGGGTTGAGACTGAGCAGAGAAAATTGCAGTTTGGGTGTTGACGTATGCGTTAACGCCCAGCGCGGCAGCACGCTTGAAGGCGGGCGCGATATCCGCAGCCTGCTTCAACTCGATTGGAGTAACCCGCAGACGAAGGCGCGCGTTCATTCGTTCGCCCTCTTCTGACTGTCGTGGAGATACAATGAGCTTCGATTTCCAACTTTTTGCAGGCTGAAAATCATGGGTACCTTTTCCGTGGGTTGCCGCATCGAAAACGTTGTTAATCGCTCAAAAGGCGTGACCGTGCGCCGCGTTCTCGTGGACACCGGCAGCGAATACACCTGGGTATCGGGCGCTGCGCTGGAGAAAATCGGTATCGCCCGTGAAAAAAAGGATATCGAATTTATCATGGCGAACGGCCAGCGCAGTACCCGCAGCGTGGGGTTCGCCATCGTCAGAGTGGAGAAATCCTTTACCATCGATGAAGTGGTGTTCGCCGAAAAAGGCGACCTGCTGCTGCTCGGGGCGCGCAGCCTGGAAGGCCTGAACCTGGAGGTGGACCCGCGTCGCAAAAAACTGGTCGCTGCAGGACCGGTGCCGGTGGCTTGAGGTACGGCTGTGAATTCCATGTTGACCACGGTCATTCAATCACCCGGTCCGCCCGCAGCCGCAGCTCCGGCCCGATGGTGACGCCGATCGCCTTGGCAGTCTTTAGATTGATCGTCAGTTCTATCTTGGTCGGAAATTCCACCGGCAGTTCCGAGATCCTGGCGCCCTTCAAAATCCTGTCGACATAAGTAGCGGCGCGATAGTAGAGGGCCTGCGGTGCGACGCCATAAGCCATCAGCCCACCTTGTTCGACGTTTACGGCATTGCCGAACATGGTGGGGAGCCGGTGCTCAACGGCAAACTTCGAAATCTGTGGCGTCAATATGGAAAACAGCGGATCAGGTACGACAATAATTGCTTCGGACTTGTTGCTCACAACTGCCTTCAAACCATGCTCGATCTCGCCAGCATTGCGAGCCGTCACCGGAAACACGGAGACCCCGCTTGCTTTTGCTGATTTCCGGATCTGGTCGAGCGTTACCTGGTGCGTTTGATAGCGGTTAACCAACACGGCCACGCGTTGCAGCTTGGGTAACTGGGCGCGAAGCAGTTCCACATACTTGACGCTTGACTCCACGCTGTTTTGGGGAAAGCCGGTGATATTGGCCTCAGGTCGCGCCAGGTTACGTACATAATTTTCAGGATCGGATACCGCGACCATGACTATAGGAATGCTGCTTGTCGCCGCCAATGTGGCGCGAGCAGGATCTCCCGCCGAGACTACGATGACGTCCACCTTGAGCGCGACAAGCTCTGCCGCCATTGACGCGAGCCGTTCAGATCTGCCTTCGGTAAAGCGCCATTCAATGCGGAGGTTCTTTCCCTCGACATGGCCCAAGTCCCGCATGCCGCGGAGGAATTCCGCCATGCTGCGTTCGACCGGTCCTTGTCGCGAAGCGTTGGCGAGGACGCCAATGTGCGAGACTTTCGCTCCTGACTGCGCCAGACAAGGGCTTACCCATGTTAGGGCGAGAGCGGCCAGCGCGAGCAGCGTTTTATGCAGCAGGTTCATTCGATCACCCGCTCGGCGCGCAAAAATAGCTCGTTCGGAGTGGTCAGGTCGAATTCCTTCGCCGCCTTGCGATGGATCATCAGTTCGGGGAAATATTGGGGGACCGCCCAAGGTTTCCCTCGAATAATGGGGGCAGGCACGCATTTACTGAGAATTCTCAACGTAGTTTCGGTGCAACAGTCAAGAAATTTGAGCCTGCCCCCTTTTCCCCCGCACTTTTCTCCGCGCTTGGCTTGGCAAGCGTTTCCAGGCGTTCTACCATGAGCCTGTTCACGCAATTCGCCGATGCGCCCAGGAGGGCGCAACACCATGACAACTCTTGAACTGACCATCAGTCTGCCTGACGATCTTGCGAGCAAAGCACGGGCGGCGGGGCTTCTTACATCGGAGGCCATCGAGAAGCTGCTACGCGAACAACTGCGCAAGCAAGCGGGCCAGGAATTGCGGGCGATGTTGGACAAGCGCGGCGCCGACGGCACGCTCCCAATGACAGAAGAAGAAGTACAGGCCGAAATAGTCGCATACCGGGCTGAACGTCGGGCGAAACGCGGCGCCAATTCGTGAGGGTTGTGCTCGACACCGATTCCGTTGTGTCGGGGTTCCTCTGGGAGAACGAACCTCGAAGCATCATCGAAGCCGCTATCGAGGGGCGAATCCTGCTGGCTACCAGTGCGGGGTTGATTGACAAACTGGCGGGTATTCTGCCTCGACAAAAGTTTGCAAGACGTTGGGAGCAAAAGCAGTTGTCGATTCCCGCGCTGATCGAACGCTACAGGGTGCTTGCCGATGTCGTTGAACCGGCACTCCTGTCCGGTCCAGTCTCCAAAGATCCCGACGATGATCTCGTGCTCGCCACGGCGCTGCCCGCAAGCGCCGATCTCATCGTATCCCGCGACAAGCATCTGCGAAACCTCAAGCATTTTCATCGCATCCCCATCATGGACGCCGCCGACGCACTCGCCCGAATCATGCAGAAAACCTGCGACTGACCCTATTGATACTTGCCGGTGCCTGCATCGAACAAGCAGAAATTTGCAATATTCGCCGGCACTCCTGATTCGATCACCCGGCAAATCTTCATGTTTATCCGAAAAAAAGCACCAAGCCCCTGCAAATCATGAGCCATATCCCGATTCAGCGATTAGCCACCTTATAAGACCCTCCGGACAAATTCGGCGTAATAGTAAGCAAGAAGAATGTGAAATATTCACACCTCGAAGACTGGCGAACCTGGCGTGCTCACGACAGCCACGACCAAGCCAATCGACGCCACAGATTCTGGTGCGTCCATAATTGTCATTTACATAGTGACAATATTTGTGTAAATTGTCATTTAATTAATGACTATATCCACCGACCTGCTTCGTCTCAAGCTCGCCGAGTCCCTGGCGGCCACGCCGCCGGCCCTGACCCGGCGCGATGTGGGCCTGCCCGGCATTCGCGGCAAAGCCATGGCGGTCATTGGCGTGCGGCGCGGGGGCAAGACCTCGTTTCTGCGGCAGTGCCTGTCGGACCGCCTGGCCGCGGGGCGAGCACCCGAGTCGCAGCTTCTGATTTCGCTGGAAGACGAGCGCCTCGCCGGCATGACGGTGGGCGAGCTGGCCTGGCTCATCGATGAGCACGCGCGCCAGTTCCCCGGGCTGCGCGAGGCCGGCGCAATGACGCTGTGCCTGGACGAAGTGCAAACGGTGCAAGGGTGGGAAGGCCTCGCGCGCCGGCTGGTGGATGCGGGCGGCATGGAGTTGTTCGTCTCGGGCTCCTCCGCACGGCTGCTGAGCCGCGAGGTGGCAACCAGCCTGCGCGGGCGCGCCATGGAAGTGCTGGTGCTGCCGTTCAGCTTTCGCGAGGCGCTGCGGCATGCAAAGGCCGAACCGGCCAAAGGCTGGGACCGCCTGCGTCCGACGGAGCGCGCGGCTCTCGATCACCGGCTGCGCCGCTACCTCGCCGAGGGCGGCTTTCCGGAGGCGCAGGGCGCGGCAGAACGCGACCGTGCGGCCTTGCTCACCGGCTACGTTGACGTCATGGTGCTGCGCGACGTCATCGAGCGCCACACCGTGAGCAACCCGCTGGCGTTGCGCTGGCTGGAGCGGCAGCTGCTTGCCAATCCGGGCGCCGCGTTCTCGGTCAAAAAACACTACGACACCCTGCGCGCGCAAGGCTTGCCGGTGGGCAAGGACACCCTGCATGACTACCTCGCCCACCTCGAGGACGCGTTCCTGGTGCGCACGGTGGCGATGCACAGTGCCTCGGAGCGCCAGCGCCTGGTGAACCCGCGCAAGGCCTACCCGGTGGACCCGGGGCTCATCACCCTGTTCGAGCGCAGCGGCCGCGAGCATCAGGGGCGCGCGCTGGAGACGGTGGTGCTGCTCGAATTGGAGCGGCGCGGTTACGAGATTTCGTACCTGCGCACCGGCGCGGACTGGGAAGTGGATTTTCTGGCACACCGGAGTGGCGATCCCCCGTTGCTGGTGCAGGTGTGCCTGGAGACCACGGCGGAGGAGACCTGGGCGCGCGAATTGCGTGCGCTGAAAACGGCGGCGGCAGCGCAACGCAAGGCACGGGCTTTCCTGGTGACGCTGGACGCCAGGCCGCCGGCAAAAGCGCTGCCGCGCGGACTGTACTGGGCGCCGGCGGCGCGCTGGCTACTGGAGGAAATGTGATGGATTGCAGGAATCTTAAACAGCTTGCTTGCCCCAGGCACCGCGGCGGAATCGCAAGGCCGAGCACCTGCGCGGGGTGCGGCGAAAAGGAGCACTACCGCGGCGCGGGCCGGCATTAACAACGAGCACGACACCATCTGCAGGTTTCAGCGCCTTGCTTGATCGAAGCGCGAGGAAGGTTCATTCAATCACCCGATCGGCACTCAGCAGCACCGCTTGCGGAATGTTCAGTCCAAGCGCCTTGGCGGCCTTGCGATTGATGACCATTTCGAAGGTCGTGGGTTGCTCGACGGGAAG
>MGYT01000149.1:14694-19759 GCA_001801865.1 Gammaproteobacteria bacterium RIFCSPLOWO2_02_FULL_61_13 | reverse complement strand
GTTGCTCGACGGGAAGATCCGCCGGCTTTCGGCCTTTGAGTATTTTGTCGACGTAATGCGCGGAACGGCGGAAGAAATCCAGCAGCACTATCCCGTAGGAAAGCAGGCCTCCTGAATCCACATACTGGGAGAGTCCGTACATGGCAGGAATCTTGTTCTTGGCGGCGAAATCAGCCAGGTCCTTTCGGTGGTCGAGGGTGACAGGGTCCTCTATGACGATCAGACCTCTGGAACGGGCAGCGGCGATGCGGCGAAACGCCGCCTGAAGATCTTCGGGTTTTCGCACTTCCAGCGAATGAACTTGCACCCCAAGTTTCCGCGCCGCGAGTTCGGTGTTCTTCATGATGAAGACGTTGCCGAAATTCTCCGGATTCCAGATGACTTGAACACTCGAAAGATTGGGCAGGACCTCCTTGAGAAGCGCGAGTCTTTTGCCGCCCAACTCGGCATTGAGCATGCTCAGGCCGGTGACATTGCCGGAGGGCCGCGCCAGATTGGTCACGAGTTGCGTGCCCACCGGGTCGCCGGCGTTGGTCATGACGATGGGTATGGTTTTTGTTGCCTGCTTTGCCGCAACGGCGCCGGGCGTGGTATGCGCCACGATCAATTCCACGCGAAGCTTGACGAGTTCGCGGGCGAATTCCGG
Source organism: Gammaproteobacteria bacterium RIFCSPLOWO2_02_FULL_61_13 (assembly GCA_001801865.1). Classification (GTDB taxonomy): domain Bacteria; phylum Pseudomonadota; class Gammaproteobacteria; order Eutrophobiales; family Eutrophobiaceae; genus 2-02-FULL-61-13. The sequence goes on along the minus strand of MGYT01000149.1, from coordinate 19,113 downwards.
CAGGCGCTCGAATTTTCCTTCCGCCCACCGGTATTCGACCGCCAGATTCCGCCCCTCGAGGTAACCGAGCACGCGCATTTCATCGAGGAATGTGTCTCTTTCCGCCTGCCTTTCGCTTGCGGTGCCCGGAGACAGAAAGCCGATGCGCCGAACCGATTTGCCGGCCTGTGGCAAGGCAATAGCGGGAGCCATGCAAAGCGCCCCAGCCGCCATCAGGAAATTCCGGCGGTAAATGCGGCTCAAACAGCCCCCCAATGGTAGATTTTCATTGGACGAAGTTATCCCGATGCGGCGGCAAGTACTGTAATGAATTACGCCTGAAAGATGTGAAATATTCACATTTCATTCAGCCCGGTATTGCTCTTCCAGGCACCGAATCCACCCGTTACCTCAGCTTTTCCGGCGCCATGCCGCCACGGTTTGGTTCCTGCATAGCCGGCCTCCTTCTGTCCGCGGATGGCAAACACTTTAGGCGAATAGTGTGATCGGCATTACTTTTTCCTGAACCGCTATGACTGGAGGCTTCCGCCGCTGAGGCGGTCAACGCGTCTTAGCCGGGAAGGCTGATGCCCGGGCGCGGGCTGGGGTATCGGCAGGCGCCTTCTTTGGGATGGGCAAATCATCAAGCCGCGCGAGGCAGCAGATCCTTAATATTTTCCAGGGGCCAATAGCCTTTTGCCCTGGCATCGAGAATGGTGATTTCGGCGATTCCCTTTGCGGAGTAACCGGTGTTCACATTCCAGCCATGAGATACGTCTTTGACGATCGGATCCTTGGAGAACTCGATATGGAGGATGTCGTCGTGCTCGTCGTATTCGATTCTCATGCTTCATCCTCCAGTTGCCAGCCGATCATTACCGTCTTGACTATCAACGCGTCCGCTTCCACGACGGCGGCACAGATTGGATTGTCGGTTCGTCCTTCGATGTGCATGAAGATCCACAAATTCAAATCGTTCTTCCGCTTGATCTCGCCATCTTCGATTACGCGCTTTAGCGTTTCAAGATCGATATTCCGTTTGTGCATGCTGCTACGCGCATGACGGGTGATCCAAACGTCCTTCCCAAACCGCCGGCTATGAAAATCCGCCACCGAATATTCCTTTAATTATGTTAGCAGAAATGAAATACGCCCAAAAAATGTGAACTATTTACATTCCATTCTGCCGCGTGTTGCCCTTCCGGGCACCTCATCCCCCTGCGGCCACAGGTCCACGGGAAGCGTCCCGTCACGGTTCGGTTCCCGCATAACCAGCCTCCTTCTGCCCGCGGAGGGCAAGCACGAACACCGTGTCAAGGTCCGCCACGTATCGATAGAGTGCGACATACCCGCGCGTTTGGCGGCCGATGACAAGTTCCCTCAAGTCTTCGCGGATCGGCCGGCCGATCAAGGGGTTGTTTTCCAACACATCGATGGCCTTGATAATGTCTTCGATGCGCGATGCCGCCTGCGCCACATCGTGCAACAACAGGTGCTCCAGGATGCGATCGAAATCGTCCCCGACTCCCGGGGCAAGCTCTACGCGAGACACGGCTAACGCGCAAGCGCGCGCGGCTTGGGCCGCGAAACTTTGCTTCCTTCGACGCGACGCTCAAGGTAGCGGCGCATCTCCTTCCACGGCACGGTCTTGCCGGAGGCGACAATCGCGGCGTAGCGCTGTTCCGCGGTTTCCCGAAAAGCCCCTCTCAGCTCCGCCTGTTCCGCCTTTTCGGCTATCGCCTCCAGAATGAAACTGTGAGCCGTGGTGCCGGCGCGCTCCGCCGCGCTGGCGACGCGCTGCTTGAGTTCCGGCGGCAGGCGAATAGTGGTTGTGGACATGGAGAAGCTCCGTGTGAAAGTAACAAGCGTAGCACAATGGTGCTACTGCAATGCATCCAACGGCAAAGGTGGTCTTGCCGACCTGACGCGGGGCCTGCGCTTTCGCGGCGCGCCGGGCTGATCGCACCAATGGGGGTCCCCGCTTTCGGCCGCCTGCGGTTGATCAAGCCTGCGTCTATTCAATCACACGATCCGCCCGCAGCAGCAGCGACTGCGGAATCTTCGGACCCAGCGCCCGGGCGGTCTTCATGTTCACCACCATCTCCACCTGGGTCGGTTCTTCGAACGGCAGATCGGCTGGCTTGGCCCCTTTGAGAATCCGGTCGACGAGGTAGGCCGCACGACGGAAATGCGCCGCGAAGTTTGGGCCGTAGCTCATCAGCGCTCCCGCATCGGCAAACTGGTTGGCGAATGCGAAAACCGACTGACCGCGATTCATGGAGCCGCCTCGTTTGCCAAGAAAATTGGCAACGATACGGCGCAAAAACCGCTTGCAATCTCAAATCGTCGGAAGCGGCAATCACGTCAAAACCCGCGTCAATGTTGGATTACGGCCAAGTGACGTTAAAATCTACCGGACACATGTGCGTCTGCCTGGCATTCCCGGCAAAGCCTTGGCGGTCATTGGCGTGCGGCGCGGGGGCAAAACCTCGTTTCTGCGGCAATGTCATTCGGATCGCCTGGCCGCGGGGCGGCTGCCCGAGTCGCAGCTTCTGATTTCGCTGGACGACGAGCGTCTCGCCGACATGACGGTCGGCGAGCTGGCCTGGCTCATCGATGAACACGCGCGCCGGTTTCCCGGGCGGCGCGTTCTCGGTCAAGAAATACTACGACACCCTGCGCACAAGGCGTGCCGGTGGGCAAGATCGGAGCGGCGATCCCCCATTGCTGGTGCAAGTGTGCCTGGAGACGACGGCGGAGGAGACCTGGGTGCGCGTATTGCGGGCACTCAAAACGGCGGCGGCAGCGTATCGCAAGGCGCGCGCAAGAGGACTGCTGCGCTAGCGTCGGAAGAGCGACGCAAAGTCCGCACGCGCCGAACGCAACCAGGAATTTGCGGCGCGGGTTCATTCGATGACCCTTTCCGCGCGCAAGAGTATCGATTGCGGAATCGCGAGGCCGATGGCCCTGGCGGCCTTCGCGTTCAGCACCAACTCGACGCGCGTCGGCAATTCGATCGGCAGCTCGGCGGGCTTGGCCCCTTTGAGGATCTTGTCCACGTAGGTCGCCAGGTGGCTGTACATGACGCGCAGTTCAGGGCCGTAGGAAATGATGTTGCCGCGCTCGGCGAATTCGCCCCAGCCCGAGATCGCGGGAACGCGATTGCGCTGCGCAAACCCGGCAACGCGCTCGCTGTACCGGATGGTGCCATTGTCCGGGAACACCATGATCGCCTCGGAGCGCCGCTTGCGGATTTCGCTGAGCGCGGCGTCGAATTCCGTCGAGCTGGTAATCGGAAAGAAATCGATCGCTATACCGAGCCGCTTCGCGGCCTCCTGCGAAGTGCGCAGCTCCGCCTCCTCTCCCGGGTGGCCCGGGTTGGCAATGACGGCCAGCCGCTGAAGCTTTGGCAACAGCTCCTTGAGCAGCTGCATGCGCTTGCCGACCAGGTCGAGGGAAAGCATCGACACACCGGTGTAGTTGCGGCCGGGATGCGCGAGAGATTCGGCGAGCTTGGCCACCACCGGATCGCCGCTGAAGCCGAACACCACCGGCAGAATCGCGCCGGCACCGCGCACGGCAAACACCGCCCGGGTCTGGGTGACGATGACGTCGGGCTTCGAGTTCACGAGCGAGCGCGCCATCTGCTCGAGCATTTCGTTGGACCCCTTGGCCCAGCGCGCGTCGATCCGCAGATTGCGCCCTTCCACGTAGCCGAGCTTGCGCAGACCGTCCTTCAGAGCCTCGAGGGCCGGCTGGGTGTAGACGTCGCCGTCTGGGGAGATCCAGCCGACGCGGTAGGGCGGCTGTTGCGCGACAGCAGGCAGGAATGCGAGCAGTGCAGCGCAGACGAACACCCTGCCCAGCGCTCTCATAAATACCAACAATGTTGAAATACACCAAGAATGAGGAAATTCGCACGCGCTCATGAGGCCGCGATGCGGATCAGGCTCTTGACAGCGCATTGCCGCTGACGAAAAGGTTTCGCGCGCGAAAGCCAACGGGGCTCTCGATGATGAGCACGGTTCGCAGTGCCGCAAGCGGCGAAGCAAACCAGGGTCGATGCAGGCGCCTCGTGTCGGCGGCAGTCCACACAGGGCAGGAAAATCCCTGGGCGCGGGCCAGTTCCTCGGCGGTCGCGGCAAGGTAGGCGTCCTGCACGCGTCCCGCTTCGCCAAGGGCAGGCGCAAGCAGCCCGGGCATCTCCGCCAGTCCCGACGGGCCCGGCGCTGCGTAAAACTCATCCAGAAAATTCGCCAGGCATAAATCGAAACAATCGCCGCCCAAGGTAAGCCGGGCGACTTCGGCCAACGACTTCGGCCTCATAATTTCCCCTCGTCGAACAGTCCTTCGAGCAAGTACTGGGTCTTGACCGAAATTCGATTAGCGGGATAGTAGCGAGCGACGATGTCGAGAGCCTCCTGCGCCGATCTGATCCCC
>MGYT01000149.1:5749-14664 GCA_001801865.1 Gammaproteobacteria bacterium RIFCSPLOWO2_02_FULL_61_13 | reverse complement strand
CGGCCGTGCCGCCGATGCGCGAAGCCATGCATTTCATCGCAAGCAGATACTCGGGCACCGGCATGCTCAGCCGCAGATGCTTGAACTGCGGCAGGCTTCCGGCGGTGGTCTCATGTCGCTGCGACGTGAAACCCTTCACGCCATCGTTAAGCCAGGTTGAAGGGAGATGTTGCCGAGCCGCCACCCGCTCGGCGGCATTTCGTACCAGTTGCGCCGGTTCGAATATCCCGTCCACGTCCTTGGTCGCGAGCCGCGCCGTGAACGCCAATACCATGACAGTCCCGCCGAAGAGGCATAGCTCTCCGGTGACGCCTTGCGTGCCGAGCTCATCGGACAGTCCACCGAGCGCCGCGAGAATGGCTTCCCGCGTCAGCGTCGAACCGCTCGTGTTGGAATCGTTGTCCATGGCATCGCAAGGGTACCGCAAGAAACCAGGCGATTCCACCAACGAGGGCACCGTCTGTCAACTGTGGAGCACGACCTCAAATATCGTTTTGCGCACGCGACAGGCCCAAAAAGCCGATGCGCCGTATGCGCGGTGACTGTTACGCACGCGCGGCGAACGGCGCTGCAGCAAGGGCAAACAGTGCGAATACTGCTTCACTCCGATTCATTCAATTACCCGCTCGGCGCGCAGCAGCACCGATTGGGGAATGACAAGCCCCAGGGCTTTGGCGGTCTTCATATTGATCACCAACTCGAATTGAGTCGGCTGCTCGATCGGCAGCTCGCCGGGCTTCGCGCCATTGAGGATCTTGACCACGTGCGTGGCGGCGCGCCGGATCAAATCGACATAGTTCGCGCCGTAGCTCATGAGCCCGCCGGACTGGACGTATTCCGCGACGTTGTAGATCGAGGGCAGGCGCGCTTCGGCCGAGAGTTCGGCAAGGCGCGCCCGGTTCGCAAAAAACATCGGATTCTCGATGACGATCAGCGCATCCGGCCGTTGCTTGCGCAGGTTCGCGAATGCGCGTCCGAAATCCTCGGGCCTGGAACACTCCTCGGTTGCGAGCGCGATGCCGAGCTTCTTCGCCGCGCGCGCGGTTTCCGCGAGCTGCTGCTGCACGCCTGCCGCCGCCTGGGCCAGAAAATACAGAACGGCGATGCGTTGGGTTTTGGGCAAGGCCTCCTTTATCAGTTCGACGCGCTTGGCGGACAACTCGGCATGGGTGCTGGTCAGCCCCGTCATGTTCCCGCCAGGATGCGCCAAGCTCTTGCCGAAACCCTGGCCCACCGGGTCGGGCGCCAGCGCAAATACGATGGGTATCTTCGTGCCCGACTTCTGCGCTGCCTGCGCGGCGATGCCCGAAGGCGCGAGCAATACGTCCGGCTTGCGCGCCAGCAACTCCATGGCGAGCGCGGGCAGCCGCTCGATGTTTCCGTCAGCCCAGCGGGTTTCGATGAGGAGATTCTTTCCCTCGGTATAACCCAGTTCATTCATGCGGCGCAGCATCGCGTTCTGCATTTCGCGGTTGGATGCCTCCGTGCCGCCATGCAGAACGCCGATGCGCCGGATGGTTTGCTGGGCAAATGCGCCGAACGGCGTGGTAAGCGCGCCCGCGCCGATTGCCATGAGCAAGCGGCGGCGCGCGCTCATTGCTTTGCCTTGTCCTGCTTGTTTTTTTTCTCTTGCTCTTTCTTCTCGACATCCCCGACGACGCCTTTCAACGGACAAAGCGCGAATGCCGGACATTTTTTGCAGCCAACTGCGATTGCGACGGGACAAAGTGTCATGGCGTTTCTCCGGAGAGAACTGCGGGTACTGCGGGGTATTTTGGGCGCTTCGATGGGGTTGCGCCCGAACTTTATTCATCCAGGCCCCGGCATGAGCTCCATTCCAGTCTGTCATTAACCCGAGCTTACAGGTTCGATTCGATTAATTCGGTGAAATGTCAGGCAGAAATGATGTGGAATTTTCACACTCGGTCAAGAGGCCGCCAGGCGGATTCAGGCTCTCGGCAGCGCGTTGGCGACGACGTCTTACTCCGTCGGCTGAATTCCCGCCGTTTTCACGATGCGGCCCACCAGATCTATCTGCCGCTTGAGCAGCGCGGCGAATTCATCCGGGGTGCGGCCGAGCGTGTTGAAGCCGCCGGCATTGATCTTGGCCTTGACCTCGGGGTCGTTCAAGGCCTTGATGGTGTCGCCATGCACGCGCTTGAGGATTTCCGCGGGCAGGTTGCCCGGGCCGAACAGGCCGGTTCCAGAGGGCGGCAATTCATAACCTGGAATCTGTTCCACGGTGGTCATCACCTCCGGCCACGCCGGCAGTCGCCTGGCATTGTTGATGGCAAGCAGCTTGATCTTGCCTGCCTTGATCATGGGCGAGGCGGGACCCGAAAGGTTGAATGCGAGCGGTATGACGCCGCTCACCACGTCGCGGATCGAGTCGGCCAGCGCTTTGTAGGGCACGTGCACAATGTTGATGGCGGCCAGCATCTTGATCTGTTCGCCCGACAGGTGGTGAGTCGATCCAATACCGGAACTGGCATAAGAGAGCTTGCCCGGTTCGCGCTTGGCCAGCTCGATCAGCTCCTTGAGATTGTTCGCCGGCAGCGACGGGTGCGCGATGATCACAATGGCCGGCTCGGCGAGGTCGGTGATGGGGGTGAGATCGCGGAAGGGGTTGAAGGTATGGTTTTTGGCCATGTGCACGCGCACCACTGGCACGTTGGGCGTGGCCCCCAGGAGGGTGTAGCCGTCGGGCGCGGCGCGCGACACCGCTTCGGCCGCCACCATGCCGCCGCCCCCGGCGCGATTCTCGATGATCACCGGCTGGCCCAGATGCGTGCCCATGCCGGCCACAAGCACGCGCAACAGCGCATCGCCGCCGCTGCCGGCGACGAACTCCGTCACCATGCGCACCGGTTTGGCGGGAAATCCCTGCGCCCAGACCGCCTGCGGCGCCAGGGTTGCGGCCGAAGCGGCGGCCATCGCAGCGGCCAACACGGGCATTCTTCTGCTGTTGATTTTCATGCTGTGCCTCCCGTCAATTTTCAACAGTGTAAACGCGATCGGCTCATTCAGCTTCGATACACGCGGCCTTCATCAGATTCTCGGCTGAATCGACATTGCATTTGATCGGACAGTCCTGGGGTCGTAGACATGATGGCGGAATTATGCGATCACCCGCTCAGCGCGCAGCAGGATGGATTGCGGGATCGTCAGCCCCAATGCTTTGGCGGTCTTGAGATTTACCACCAGTTCGAGCCGGGTCGGCAGCAGGACGGGAAGATCGGCCGGCCTGGCCCCTCGCAGGATGCGGTCGACATGGTCCAGGGATTCCAGAGTCACCAATTGTGCGTCCGCCCCGTATGCGATAAGCCCTCCCTCTTCGGCCCAGACCTTGCTGCCGTACATTGCCGGAATGCGGGTGCGGTTGGCAAAGGCTATGGTTTTCTTGCGTTCCCGAAACGTCAGCGCGGTGTTGGACACACTCATCGCCCGTGTGCGCGCGGCATGTATTTTCTTGAACACCGGCTCGAAGTCTTCCTGCCGCTCGACCGTGTAGTGCTGCAATTCGACACCGAGTTTCTTCGCCGCCGCGTAAAGCGGAGCGCGCGATCATTCGGTCACCTCGGACGGGCACGGCCGAAAATCACCTGCCCAGATACTATGGTTTTCACGCCATATGGCTCTGTGGTAGGATACTCGCCGTGAAAGCAATCTTGCGTCTGCGCAGCCGTGTGGTTTTGCCCGACGGTGCCGTCGTCGAAATGGTGGCGTGGGAATTGCCGCGGGAAACACCCGACCGGCCGCACGCGCTGAAATACCGCCTCTACTGCGGTCGGGACGGCAAATGCCTGGTGCGCTATGACAACGAGACTGGCAAAGGCGATCACCGGCACTATGGCGAGCTCGAACAGCGCTACCGCTTTCGCACCTGGGAAACCCTGATGGAAGATTTTCTCGCCGACGTGGATAGGCTGACTGGAGGCAAAGATGACAAGACTTGAAATTGGCGTGGGCAGCCTCAAGAAAGCGGCCGCGGAATTTGTGAAGACGGCACACGCTCTGGAAAAAGGCGCGACGGTCCGCAGGCGGGAGCAACTGTTTTTTGCCGATATGCCGACGTTGTTGAAAACCCTGACCAGCGAACGCTGGCGCATGGTCGAGCATCTCAAGCGGAATGGACCGCTCAGCATCAATGCGCTCGCGCGACAACTGGGAAGAAACTACAAGAACGTCCACGGCGACGTAAGACGGCTGATGGAAATCGGCCTGGTCGAGCGTCTCGAGGATGGCCGGATTCGCGTACCCTACAGTTCCATCATCGCCGAGCTGAAGATGGCCGCGTAGTGTTCGGTCAACGCGGTCAGGTAGTGTGCGCCGCGTACTCATTCGATCACCTGGTCCAGGCACAACATTTGTCGGCGTTGCATGGTGGCCCCCTGCCTAAGCTGCCCGTGCGTGGCACGCCAGCCATTCGGGCGTGGCATCAACTATAGGAATGCGCGTTCGCTAAGACATCGGAATAATCAACACGAAAAATGCGGAATATTCACATTCCGCGCCGCGCTACCACCGGCTCGGAAGCGTTCTCGCGATGACCATGCGCCGGCCCTCGACGCGCACGTAGCCGCCGGATGCCAGATCGGTGAGGATCTTGCTCACCATCTCACGCGAGGCGCCCACGCGGCTCGCCATGTCCTGCTGCGTCGGGCGCGGCTCGATCAGGAGCAGTCCGTCGCGATCCTCGGCAAGTTCGAGCAGCAGACGCGCGACGCGGCCGTAGACGTCGAGCAGCGCGAGGCTCTTGACGTTCTCGGTGAGCACGCGGCTGCGGCGGATCAGCTTGCCGATGAGGTGAACGGCGAATGCCGGGTTGTCGCCCAGAAACTCGAGAACGTCGTTTTTCGGCACCACCAGGAAGCGGCTCGGCTCGAGCGTGATCACCGAAGCCGAGCGCGGCCCTTCGTCGAGCACCATTTCCCCGAAATACTCGCCCGCGCCCTGCTCGCTCAGGGTTACTTCCCTGCCTTGCGCATCGGAGACGTACACGCGCACCCGGCCGCTGACGATGATGTAGAGAGTGTCGGTGAGGTCGCCCTCGGCAACCACCACGGTGTTCCTGGCATAGCTGCGGGCCGAGCCGCGCCGCGCGATGGCGCGAAGTTCCGCGTCGCTCAGGATTTCGGCGGACGACAGTCCTTTTGAATGGGACTTCTTCACCGGTTCCCCCTCCAAGGACATTAAGTGACTGGCCCGCAGGCCGGAGCATACTGCTAATTCGCCACTTCGCGGCGCTTTCGGTATCCGCCTCGGTATGGCGCGCATTCTTGAGGCAATGCAGAAGAGAAGCGCGAATGAAGACTCGAAGCGCATCGGCCGACAAATTGTGCGAGGATTTCAATCGCGAATCCGGAGAAAACCATGAGCCAACCGCTTGCCAAACACACTACATTCACGATCGATCGCGTCCTCAACGCTCCCCCGGCCCAGGTATTCAAGAGCTGGTCGGAACCTTCAGTCAAATCACGCTGGTTCGCCGGCCCCGCGGTCAATGGAAGGAACGCAGCCGCGAGTTCAACTTTCGTGCCGGCGGGCGCGAGGGCCTGGTCGGGGTCTGGGCGGATGGAAAAGTCTCGAGCTTCGCCGCGCGCTATCTGGACATCGTGCCCGGGCAGCGCATCGTCTACACCTATGACCTGCACATCGATCAGGCGAGGATTTCGATTTCCCTCGTGACGGTGCAATTCTCACCCTCGGGTGCCGGCACGCGCATGGTTTTTACGGAGCAATCCGTGTTTCTCGACGGCTACGACGATGCCGGCGGCCGCGAGAAAGGCACGCGCGTGCTGATCGATCAGTTGGAAGCTTCGCTGCGGGTCAAGCCCGCGCGCTGAGCGGCGGGGGCTTTCCGCAGCAACGTATTTTCAGGCGCCCCGCGCCATTTGCCTGCGTCTCGCCGCGGTCGCATCGGCATCGATCGACTGATCTTTGCGCAGCACCACGCCGTAACGGTCGCGCGCCATCTCGGGCGTCACAAAACCCTCGATCACATCCCACTGCACCCGCTCAGGCTCGCGTTGCAGCGGATTGCCCCAGCCGCCGCCGCCGGGCGACTGGCCTATCACCTGTGCACCCGCAGGCACTGACTGGCGCATGCCCATGACGCGCTTGAATTCGGCCTCGCCCTTTTTCTTCAACAGGTAGCCCCCGCCGCTGCTATCGTCGCCGCCCCACAGACCCCAGGGCGGGCAGCCGTCGCGATGCGTGGCGGTGAAGTTCCAGCGCCCCTCGACGAAGTTTTTCACCTGCAGGTCGATGCCCAGGCCGCCGCGCCAGCGACCCGCGCCGCCCGAATCGGGACGCAGCTTGCGCCCCTCGATCATGATGGGGCATTTCAACTCTATGCCCTCGATGGAGCCGTTGCGCACATCACCCTGGCAGGACGACACCGCGCCCGATTCGCCGTCCTCGAACGGGCGCCCGCCCCAGCCGCCGCCGTCGATGGTCTGCAGCACAAAGCGCCGGCCGGTCCTGGGATGATTGCCGAAGAAACTGTGGCCGCCCATGTTGGCGTGGTGCGCGGCGGGCGTCCTGTCCTTCATCGCCGGTGCCAGCGCCTTCAATATGGTGTCAACCGTGATATTGATGCTGGTGGACCATTGCGCCATCGGGATCGGATAGCGCGCCATCATGATGCTGCCTTCGGGGATGATGCATTTCAGGGCGCGGAACGCACCCTCGTTTACCGGCTCCAGCGGCGCGGTCAGCGCCTTGTAGGCGATACGCGGCCCCGCGTAGGTGCGCGCATTCACCGATACCGGCCGCTCGGGCGAGCTGCCGGTCATGTCGATCGTCATGTGGCCGCGGGCTATGGTGACCTTCACCTTGATGGTGATCTTGTCCTTGGGGTTAATGCCGTCGCCATCGAGGAAGGATTCGGCCTCGTAGACCCCGTCCTTGAACTTCGACACCACGTTGCGGCATTTCTGTTCCGATTCGTCGTAGATCCGCGCCAGCGCCGCGAGCACCGTCTCCTTGCCATAGCGTTTGAATATTTCCTCCAGGCGCCGCACGCCCAGTTTGCAGGCCGCGATCTGCGATTTCATGTCACCCATCGACGACTCGGGAAAGCGGATGTTGTCGCTGACCATGCGGTAGAGCATTTCGTTGACGCGGCCCGCCTCGTAGATCTTCAACTGGTCGAACTGCAGTCCTTCCATCCAGGGATCGGGCACGCTCGGCCCCGCGCCGAATCCGGTGCTGGCGCCGCCGACATCGATCCAGTGCGCGCGCACCATGGTGAACATGATGAGCTCGCCCTCGAAGAAAAACGGCACGTAGATCACCACGTTGTTGAGGTGCTGCCCGGCCACGGCCTGGTGGTTGGTGAGCATCACATCGCCGGGCTTGAAACCGTCCTTGCCATAGCGCTTCACGCCGTCGACGATCAGCACGCCGAGGTCGGCCACGAAGTGCGACACGCCCCCCACGTTCTGGCTGACCAGTTCGCCGTCGGCGGTGAGCACCGCGGTGCAGAAGTCGCGCACCTCGTAGATCATCATGTTGTAGGAGGTGCGCTGAAGATCGGCGGCCATCTCCGTCGAAATCGCCGGCAGCGCGTTGCGAATGACTTCCAGTGTGACCGGATCGAGTTTGGCGTTTTTTACTCTGGTGTCCATTGAATTTCCTTGAATCTATTATTACGAGTCGAACAGGTCGGGCGCGAAATCGATGACCGGGAGCCGATCCATGCGACTCAGGCTTTTTTCATTGCAAGTTCGAGCAGCGGACGCACCGAGGCAAGCTGCTCTGCTTTGAGAATCTGTTCCTGCAGGTCCTTGGCCGCTTTTTCGCTGATCTTCGCCCCGGCGAGGTCGAGGAATTTCTTCGACACCAGTTCGCGCTGGTACGGGAAATTGCGCAGCGGTTCATAAGTGTCGCACTGCGCGGTGAAACGCCTGCCATCGGCGAGTTCGATGGTGGAAATCGACAAGCCGGCTTTGAGTTCGTCCTTGCCGTTGACCTCGACCCGGGCGGCAAGACCGGTCAGCTCGGCATCCGCCGCGCGCCTTTCGTTGTAGGCCGCGATCGCGTAGGTATCGTCGCCCAGCAATGTCATCGCCGCCGTCGCCTTCAGGCTGAATTTCATTTCGAGGCCTGTTTTTGGCTGCTGGATATTGCACACCGCCAGGTGCGGCAGCGGAACATTGAGCTCGACGCGTTTCACCTCGGCGGGCTTGATCGCATGCTCGCGCTTCAGTTTCAGCAGGTTCTCGATGCTGCTGTGCGTGAGCTGGCAGGCCGCATGCTGCTTGTACACCGTATCCAGGATGAAAAAGCGCCCTTTGGCCGCGAACAGGCGGTCGTGGTGCATGCCGGTTGCATGGGTGGCGAGGAATCCTTCCGATGCTTCGAGGGCGTCGGGCCGCGCGATCCAATCGCGCCGCGCGAGATGGCCGGCGATCACGCCGTTGGTGGCCGCCTTGCCCGAATGAAACGGCTTGGACATGGTGCCGCCCGAGGCCAGCAATCCGGCCGCCTGCGTCGCGGCGATCCCCAGCGCGTGCGCCCACTGCCCGGCATTGAGACCCAGCATCTGCGATGCCGCGGCGGCCGCGCCAAAGGGCACCAGATTGCCGGTGGGATGAAAGCCCTTGCGCAGATACGGCTGATTGACCAGCGTGCCCACGCGGCATCCGGTTTCCACGCCCGCCACCACCGCCCGGATGAAATCCATGCCGGTGGCACTCTGCGCTTCGCCCATGGCCAGAGCCGTGGCCACATTGGCGGGCGTGGTATGCCCGCGCATGGCAAGGTTGGCATCGGAAAAATCCAGCGCATCGGCCATCGCGCCGTTGATGAGCGCCGCATAGGCCGTGGAGGTCTTCTCGCCGTGATACACCACGGTGGCCAGCGGATTGCCGCCCTGCTCGCGCGCTTCGGCGCGCAGCATCGTAACCAGC
>MGYT01000149.1:2570-5642 GCA_001801865.1 Gammaproteobacteria bacterium RIFCSPLOWO2_02_FULL_61_13 | reverse complement strand
CTCGACGATGAATGCCGTAATGCCCGGGACGGGCGTGTAGCCGCCCGCCGCGGTCTGCTTGGCCTTTTCAAGGGTATCCATGAATCATTCCTTCCAGTTGAGGACGACGCCCATCGCGTCCTGGGAATCGCAGATCAATCGGTAAGCCGCGGCGGCCTGCGCTACCGGAAATTCGTTGGTGAGCAGTGCCGCGCCATCCAGGCGCCCTTGACAGACAAGATCGAGAATAAAGCGGGTGTCGTCCCAATCGGTCCAGTTGCCCGGCACGCTCGCATGCACCGGCCGCGTCAGCGCATGCACGCCAATCACGTCGAGCCCCTGCTTGTGCACGTCAGTATAGAAGTTTACGTTCGCAGTCACTCCGCGCGTCGAACCCAGCAGCACCACGCGTCCGTTCTTCGCGCAAAGCCGGAACGCCTGCGGAATCACCTCGGACCGGCCGGTCGCCTCGACCACCACCGGCGGTTTTGCGCCTGTCATCAGCGCATGGCCGGCCGCCAGTGCCGCTGCATCGGCAAACACCGCATCGACGCCGTGCGCGGCCGCGAACTTGCGGCGTGCCGGGGATGGGTCCAGACCCAGCACCGGATAGGCGCCCTGCAAACGGGCGAACTGCGCGGCCAGCAGACCGATCATTCCCAGTCCGATCACCAGCACCGCCTCGCCCAGTTCCACGCACGCGCGGCGAATGCCGTGCAGCCCGACTTTGGCGAGGCTGAACAGCGAGCAGGCCTGCAAGCTGCGCGCGTCAGTGCCCTCGGGCAGCGGCCAGATCAGGTGATGCGGCGTGAACGCGGCATCCGGCGACAGCGCCGAATGATATTTGTCCCGATACTTCTCTGGAAGCAGGCCGTTGCCCACCATCGCGGGCAATACGACATGCGACAGATGCGGCTGCTCGGTCACCACCAGTTGTCCGGGCCGATAGGCGCTGACTTGCGCCCCGACCGCGGCGATGCGGCCGACATTGGAATACCCCGGCTGGAACGGGAAACCCTTGGCCCGCGTCATGGTGTTTTCTTCGGCGAGCAGATGCGCGCGCTCGGTGCCCGGGCTGATCGACGAATACAGCGTCTCGATCAGGATCTGGTCTTCCTCAGGTGCCGGCGCCGCGAAGGACTCCACCTCGACACGGCCGGCTGCGGCGAATACAACGCGGCGTGCGTTCGCCATGCGGCCTACTTCGCGGTCCAGTCGAGCACCACGGCGATCGCCTCGGGCGAATTGCGCACCATTTCATAGGCCTCGGCCACCCTCGCCGCCGGGTATTCATGCGTGATGAGGGGCTTGCACTGGATGCGGCCGTTGGCGATGAGCTTCAGGATCAGGGTCACTTCATCCTCGGCGGTCCAATGGCCGGGCCGGCTCTCATGGACGGGGCGCGTGCCGGCATGCACGCCGATCACGGTAATGCCCTTCTTGTGCACATCGGTGTAGAAATTGACCTTATGGGTTTCGCCGCGTGTCGAGCCCAGCAATATCACGCGGCCGTTGCGCCCGCATAGCTGAAACGCGGGCGGAATCAGGTCGGGCAGACCGGTCGCCTCGATCACCACGGCGGGTCCGGTCCCCGCCCTGAACAATCCGGCTTTTTCGAACTCCGCCGCATTCGCGAACGCATGGTCGGCACCGATGGCTTGCGCCACCTTCCTGCGGGCGGCGGTCGGGTCGATGGCGACCACAGGAAACCCGCCGTTCATGCGCGCGTACTGCACGCATTGCAGCCCGATCGGTCCCAGGCCCAGTATCAGCACCGCCTCGCCCAGCTCGATGCGCGCGCGGCGCACCCCGTGCAGGGCCACGCGCGAAAAGCAGTAGGTGGAGCATTCCTTCAGAAGCTGCGCGTCCAGTCCATCGGCCAGCGGAAAAATGGCTTTGGACGGCGAGAACGAAGCCCCCGGCGGCACGGCGGAGGCGAGCTTGCGCTGCGCACCGCCCGGCTTGGCGGGAAACAGCGCGTGCGACAGGTGCGGCAGCGCCGTCGCCACCAATTGCCCGACACGCAGATTGTCCACGCCCGGTCCCACCTGCGCGACGCGCCCGATATTCGAATAGCCCGGATAGAAGGGCCCGGGCTTGTCGCGCGTCACCGTGTTTTCCTCGGCGAGATAATGAGAGCGCTCGGTCCCCGGGCTGATGCAGGTGTAATGCGTCTCGATCAGGACTTCATTTTCAAGCGGTGTTTCGACTTCGAAAGTTTCGAAATCGACCTTGCCCGGACCGGTAAAACGAACGCGCCTTGCCTGCATGCTGGAATTCCTGTGCCGTGGTTTGCCGTTACTCGAACTTCACGCCGCGCGCCTTGATCGCCTCGACATACTTGCGCGTGCCCTCAAGGCCGGCTTTCAAAGCCGCCGCGAACGATTCCGGCGTGCCCGCGACGATGATGGCGCCATTGGCTTCCATCTTGGCGCGCGTATCCGGCGCGGTGATCGCCTTGACCGCGGCTGCGTTGAGGCGCGCGACCACCGGCGCCGGCATCTTTGCCGGCCCAAGCAGTCCGATAAATCCTGGCCCCGCTTTGAAGCCGCTCACCGCGTCGGCCAGGTCGGGAATGCCGGTGAGGTCGGCGGGCCGCGGCCCGTTGTAATACGCCAGCAGCTTGATTTTTCCGCCGGAAAGAAACGGCCGCAGTTGCTGCAGCGGCTGGAAGGACACATCGATCTCGCCGGCCACCAGGCCCTGCGCCTGCGGTCCGCCGCCCTTGTAGGGAATGTGCACGATGTCGGTGCCGGCCACCAGCTTGAAAGTTTCACCATCCAGATGCTGCGCCGAACCGATGCCGCTCGAACCATAGGAAAGCTTGCCCGGAAATTTCTTCGCGTAATCGATCAGTTCCTTCACCGAGCCCACCGGCAGCGTCGCCTTGACTCCCAGCGTGCTGATGGTCAGGTAGATCATGGTGATCGGCGTGAAATCCCTGATCGGATCGAACGGAACGTTGCTGGATACCAGCGGCCCCGCAACCAGCGTGCTCGAAGTCGTGGCAAGTATCGTATGGCCATCGGGCGCCGACTTCGCCACCAGATCCGATCCGATGAAGCCATTGGCGCCGCCGCGATTCTCCAGAAT
>MGYT01000149.1:0-2561 GCA_001801865.1 Gammaproteobacteria bacterium RIFCSPLOWO2_02_FULL_61_13 | reverse complement strand
GCCGAGCTCATCGCCCATCTGGTTCTGTATCAGGCGGATGGTGGTATCCACGCCGCCCGGCGGGAAGGGCACGATCAGCCTTATCGCCTTGCTCGGAAAGGTTTGCGACCCGGCCTGCGCAGCGGCAAGCATTGCCAGCGCCGCGGCGAGACGGAATAAAGCGCGTGCTACTCCTGTCATGTCATCCCCCTATGATCGTAATTCGCCAAAACGCGGATACTCGGCCAGCGGCATGCGCAGTATGCGAAGTGCGGACCTCAGGCGCAAGACCCCTGCCCGCGGGTCGCTGGGGCGTTCTTGCGCCTATTCAGGCTGAATGCCAGCGGCCTTGATGACCCTTTCGTAGACGGCGAAGCCGCCGAGGAACAAAGCGCTGAATTCCTGCGGCGTGTTGCCGATCACGGCAAGCCCCATCGATTGCAGCTTGGCGCGCATTTCGGGCGCATGCACCTGCTTGGCGATTTCACCCGACAGGCGCGCCGTCACCGCCGCCGGCATGCCCGCCGGCCCGAAAAATCCGTACCAGCTGGAAGGCCGCACGTAACCGGGTAAAGCCTCGGCCACCGAGGGGATCTCCGGCAGTCCGGCAAAGCGTTGCGGGGTAAGCACCGCCAGCACCTTGAGCTTTCCGGCTTTCATCTGCGGAATGACGTTGTTGACGGCGCTGAACACGAACTGCACCTGCCCCGACACCGTGTCCGCAACCGCGGGGGCGGTGCCTTTGTACGGGACGTGGATGATGTTGACGCCCGCGGTCAGCGTGAGAAGTTCCCCCATGAGATGAAACACCGAGCCGACGCCGGGGCTGCCGTAGGCATACTTGCCGGGACTCTTCTTCAGCAGCGCGATGAACTCCGCGGTGGTATTGGCAGGCACGGAAGGGTGCAGCGCGAGCACCGTGAGCGGATCGGCCACTGCCGTGATCGGCGTGAAATCCGTCTTCGGGTTATAGGGCAGCTTCTTCATGAGGTAAACCGCGACGATATGCGAACTGGGCGTGGTGATCACCAGCGTATGCCCGTCGGGCGGCGACTTGGCCACGTAATCCGAGCCGATGACATTGTTGGCGCCGGGCCGGTTCTCCACCACGACGGGTTGGCCGAAAATCTCCGCCAGAGGTATTCCCAGCATGCGCGGCAGCGAATCCATGGTCGAGCCGGGCGCGGCGGGAACGATGACGCGGATGGGTTTGCTGGGAAAGGATTGCGCCTGCGCGGGGACCAGGGGCGACACCAGCAACAACACTGCCGCAAACCACCAATGCGTCAATATCCTCATGGATTTCCCCCCGCCGCTTTTGATCGGTTCATTCTGCGTTGGCGCAGCGACGCCTGTCAATGCAGAATTTTCAAATGCCGTGCATGCTATGTCTTGTCGATAACCATCCAGGGTAACCAGCATGAAACTCAAAGGCAGAACCGCCCTCATTACCGGCGCATCCAACGGCATCGGCAATGCTATCGCCAGACGCCTCGCCGCCGACGGCGCCAACATCGCCGTCGTGGATCTCGTCAATGCCGAGGCTGCGGCGGCGGAACTCGCCAAGACCGGCGTCAAAACCATCGGGATAAGAGCCGACGTGTCATCGGAGGCCGACACCGCCGCCGCCGTGGAAAAAACCATCGCCGCGCTGGGCGGCGTGGATATTCTTGTCAACAACGCCGCCATGACCGCGCCGCCGCGCCCTTTCGAGGAAATACCGATTGCGGAATGGCGTCGCATGCTCGATACCAACATCATCGGCCCCAACCTGCTGTGCCGCGCAGTTTCGCCCTACATGCGCAAGCAGAAGTATGGCCGCATCATCAACGTCGCCTCGGACACGGTGCACCTGGGCGTGCCCTACATGCTGCATTACGTCTCGAGCAAGGGCGCCCTCATCGCCTTCACGCGCGCGCTGGCGCGCGAGTTCGGCAAGGATGGCGTCAATGTCAACGCCATCGCCCCGGGGTTTACCCTGAGCGAGCGCATCGCCAAACAAAAAGATCGCGTTGAGTTCTTCCGCCGCGAACAATTAAAGGCGCTGGCGATACAGCGCGATGAATTTCCCGAAGACCTCGCCGGCATCGCCAGCTTTCTCGCCAGCGAGGACTGCGCCTTCATGACCGGGCAGACCATCGTGGTGGACGGCGGTTACGCGATGGTGTGAGATTAGAAAAGGAGTTTGGCCCCTGGTCTTATCCGCGGGATAGTGGCGTCGCGAAACTTCGCCCACTGGGCTCGCTCCGCGCGTCATGCGCGGGCCGTCGCGGACCGCGACTACTCGAAGTAGTGCCCCTGGCGCTGAGGATGTCCAGTCCCGGTCGACTGGCCGTCGGGTTTTTTCGGGCGAGGCCAGGTCAATTGAACTTGAGCTTGGCCGCCTTCGCGATCGCGATATTGCTGACGACTTCCCTGCGGATTAGGGCGTCGATTTCGGCCGGGCTCAACGGCATCGGTTCGATACCCTGCAGGGAAAACTTCTCCCTCACTGCCGCAAGCGCGAGCGCTTTCTGCACTTCCGAGTGCAGCCGGTCGATGATGGGGCGAGGCGTCCTCGCGGGGGCGAACATGCCGTTCCA
>MGYT01000148.1:1504-5101 GCA_001801865.1 Gammaproteobacteria bacterium RIFCSPLOWO2_02_FULL_61_13 | reverse complement strand
CGGGCAAGCTGGCGATTGATGCCGTGCTGATCGGCGAGGACGACCTCCTGATCCTGTTCAGTTTTGCGCGCGCCTACTTCATGGTCGACATGGGCATTCCCTCGGCCTATGTGCAGTTCCTGCGCAGCATGATGCCGCGCATGCCGCGCGCCGAGATCTACAACGCGCTCGGTCTGGCCAAGCAGGGCAAGACGCTTTTCTACCGCGACTTCCTCTACCACCTGCGCCATTCGACCGACCGCTTCCGCATCGCCCCCGGCATCAAGGGCATGGTCATGCTGGTGTTCGACCTGCCGTCCTTTCCTTACGTGTTCAAGGTCATCAAGGACTATTACCCGCCGCAGAAGGACACCACGCGCGAGCAGATCAAGGGCAAGTACCTGCTGGTCAAGCAGCACGACCGCGTCGGCCGCATGGCCGATACCCAGGAGTACAGCGAGGTCGCCTTCCCGCGCGGGCGCTTCGACGACGCGCTGATTGCCGAGATCGAGAAATTCGCGCCCAGCCAGCTCGAGATCAGCGACCGCGACAACGACGGCAATGTCGAGGTCATCATCAAGCATGTCTATATCGAGCGGCGCATGATCCCGCTCAATATCTACCTGCAGGAGGCCTTCGACATCGGTGTGCAGCTGCCCGAGGCCAGGGCGCAGGTCGAGCGCGCCGTGATCGAGTACGGCAACGCCATTAAGGACATGGTGGCGGCCAACATCTTTCCGGGCGACATGCTGTTCAAGAACTTCGGCATCACGCGCCATGGCAAGGCGGTGTTTTACGATTACGACGAGATCGAGTACATCACCGACTGCAACTTCCGTCGCGTGCCCAAGCCGCGCAATGAGGAAGACGAGATGAGCGGCGAGGTCTGGTTCAGCGTGGGCCCGCGCGATGTGTTCCCTGAAACCTTCGGCCCCTTCCTGCTGGGCAACCCACTGGTCCGCGAGGTCTTCATGAAGCACCACGCCGACCTGCTGGACGTGGAGTTCTGGCAGAGCCACAAGGAACGCATCCTGGCCGGCCATGTGCACGACGTCTTCCCCTACGAGCGCAGCCGGCGTTTCTCGCGGTTGCGCGCCAGCATGTAGCGCTTTCAGGCAGCCTGCAGAGTCCGCCGTGCCCGGGAAGCGGGAAGCGGGAGGCGGCGGATGCGTTGGTGAATGGGGGCGGGCGAGGCCCCGCCGCCCGCCGCGGTCAGGCCGGCTGCAGCTCGAGGCGCCCGCGCCGCTCGGCCAGTGTCCTGGCCAGCAGTGCCGTCACGGCGTAGATCGCTTCGATCGTCGGCGTCGGCGATCCGGTGATACGCCCGAGTTCGACCACGCTGCCGACCAGCGCCTGCAGCTCAAGGGCGCGGCCGTGCTCGACGTCCACCAGCATCGACGTCTTGTGCGCGCCCACGCTCTCGGCTCCGGCGATGCGCTGTTCGAGCGAGATCTTGAACTCGACGCCGAGCTTCTCGCCCACAGCCTTCGCCTCGGTCATCATCCGCGTGACAAGCTCGCGGGTCAGCGGGAAGCGACAGATGTCCTCGAGCGTCGCGTGCGTCAGCGCGCTGATCGGGTTGAAGCTGACGTTGCCCCACAGCTTGACCCAGATCTCGGAGCGGATATCGCGCGACACCGGCGCCTTGAAGCCGGCCGCCATCATCGACTTGGCGAGCGCCTCGATGCGCGGCGTGCGCGCACCGTCCAGCTCGCCGAGCGTGAACCGATTGCCCTCGATGACCTTGACGACGCCCGGCTCGACCAGCTCGGCCGCCGGGTAGACGATGCTGCCAATGATCCGATCTGTCTCGATTCCTGCGGCCAGCGCGCCGTCGGGATCGACGCTCGACATCGTCCGGCCCTCGTACGGCCCGGCGAGCTTGTCGAAGTACCACCACGGTATGCCGTTGATCATGGTGACGACCAGGGTCTCGGGGCCGAACAGAGCGCGCAGGCCCGGCAGCAGTTCGCGCACCTGGTGCGCCTTGGTGGTCAGCAGCACCACGTCCTGCGGCCCGGCGTCGGCCATGTCCTGCACGGCGCGAACGCCGCCCGCATGCTGCTCGCTGCCGTCGGGCAGAACCAGCCGGAAGCCACGCGCATTGATCGCCGCGAGATTCTTGTTGCGCGCGATGAACGTGACGTCCTCGCCGGCAAGGGAGAGCTTGGCGCCCAGGTAGCCGCCGATCGCACCGGCGCCGACTATCGCGTACTTCATGGCCTAGAACTCCCCGGCCACGTAGGAGCCGAAGCCCAAGCCAATGCGCTGCGCCAATCCGATGCGCTGCAGCTTGCCGGTGGCGCCCTTGGGCAGCTCGTCGACAAACAGGATCTTCTTCGGCACCTTGTAGGCGGCCACGCGCTTGGCGACGAACTGCTGCAGCTCGCGTTCGCTGCACTCGTGTCCCTCATGCAGCACCACCATCGCAGCGACCTCCTCGCCCAGCCGCTTGTGCGGCGCGCCGAACACCACCACCTGATGTACCGACACATGGTCGAGCAGGATCTCGTCGATCTCGCGCGGGCTCACCTTCTCGCCGCCGCGGTTGATGATCTCCTTGAGCCGCCCGGTGATGCTGAGGTAGCCGTCGGCGTCGATCGTGCCCTGGTCACCGGTGCGGAACCAGCCGTCGACGAAGGCCTCGGCGTTGGCCTTCGGGTTGTTCTCGTAGCCGCTGGTCACGTTGGGCCCGCGGATGACGATCTCGCCCGTCTCGTCGGGGCCGAGGAAGCCGCCGTCCTCGCCACGGATGCGGACCTCGGGGCCCGCCGCGCGGCCCACCGAGCCGCGCTTGCGCGCCAGCGGCGGCAGTGGATTCGACGCCATCTGGTGCGTCGCCTCGGTCATCCCATAGGACTCGATCAGGGGCGCGTTGAACATGGTCTCGATCTGGTCGAACAGTTGCGGCGGCAACGCGGACGACGACGAGCGCACGAAGCGCAGCTGGTGGCGCTGGATCACGGCCGCGTTGTGCTTGCCGCGCGAGGCGATCGCCAGATGCATGGTCGGCACGGCTGTGTACCAGGTGGGGTGCGACTGGTCCATCCACGCAAAAAAGCGCAGGGCGTTGAAACCCGGCGTGCAGAACACCTGCGACCCGGCCGACAAGGGCGCGAGCAAACCGGCGATCAGCCCGTGGATGTGGAACAGCGGCATGATGTTGAGGCCCACGTCCTTGGACGTGAGCTGCAGCGTGGTGGCGATGTGGCTTGCCGAGGCGCACAGGTTGGCCACCGACAGCGGCACCCGCTTGGGCTTGGACGTCGTGCCCGAAGTGTGCAGCACCATCGCCAGGTCCTCGGGCTGCGCCGGCCCGCCGTTGGCGCAGGCCGCAGCGGCGCCGCCTTCCAGCGTGAATTCCCCGGCGCGCGCGCCCTCGGCCACCACCAGCTCGATGATGCGCACGCCCAGCGTGCGCGCCGCCTCGATCGCTGGCGACTGGCTGCCGCGCTCGACAATCAGCGCCTTGGCCTGCAGGTCTTCGAGGTAGAACGCGAACTCGTCGGCCCGGTACGCGGGGTTCAGCGGTGCGCTGGTCACCGCGGATGCGCAGGCGAGAAAGCAGCTCGCCATCTCGGGGCCATTGGGCAGCACGATCGCGACGCGGTCGTTGCG
>MGYT01000148.1:0-1477 GCA_001801865.1 Gammaproteobacteria bacterium RIFCSPLOWO2_02_FULL_61_13 | reverse complement strand
GCCGTAGTCGAGCGAGGGGCGGCCCGGTGCCGCGATCGCGATGTCATCGTCGGCGCCGACGCGCAGGAGGCTTTGCAGTGTCATGGGTGAAAGGCTCATAGGCCACCTGGGCTCTTAAAAGAAAGATATTTTACCTTGACCGGTGGCCCGCGCCGCCACCGGCACGAGGCCTTGCGCACGACAAGACCACAGGGCGTGATCGTTTTCTTCTCCCTCTGCCTCGCGCCTCTGGGGAGAGGGCCGGGCGTCAGAGGTGGGTGCAAATGAGCGACTCGCGGCAGGCACAAGCCCAGCCCGCTGTCCGCCAGCGCAGCTTCATTCCAGCTTGATGCGTGGGGCTTGAGCGTGTGTGGCGCTATTCGGGTTTGGGGGGACTTCTTGACCTCATAATCCAATTTTGCAGACCACCGCCAAGGAAAATAAAATGCCAAACTGGATCCGCTTTGAACATGCGGGGAACATCAATTTCGGCCAGCTTGTCCACGAGACGATAAGCATCTACGCCGGGGAAATGTTCGGTGACAACCATGCCACGGGAGAAACCATCCCGCGTGCGGATGTCAGCTTGCTCACGCCCTGTGTTCCCGGAAAACTGCTGGGGCTGTGGAACAACTTTCACCAACGCGCCGAGAAGGAAGGTCTGACACGACCCCCGCATCCCTTGTATTTTGCCAAGACCGACAACTGCTATCTCGCTCCCGAACAGACCATACGCCAACCCGCAAGTTACAGAGGACCCGTCATATTCGAGGGGGAGCTGGGCGTGGTCATCGGCAAGACCTGCAGGGCGATCAGTCCTGAGCAAGCGGATGAATATATATTTGGCTATACCTGCGTCAACGACGTGACGGCAGTCGGCATACTCAACGCCGATCCTTCCTTTGCCCAGTGGGGCCGCTCCAAAAGTTTTGACACCTTCGGCCCCATCGGCCCGGTGATCGCCAGCGGTATCGAGCCCGATCAGCTGATCGTGCGCTCGCTGGTCAACGATGTCGAAAAGCAAAACTATCCCGTCACCGACATGTTTTATCGTCCGCGAGAAATTGTGAGCCTCCTGTCGCACGACATGACGCTCAACCCCGGTGACGTGATTGCTTGCGCCACGTCGATCGGCGCCGAGCGCATGCGCAAGGGCAGCACGGTGGAAATTGAAATTGCGGGAATTGGTGTGTTGCGAAATCGCTTTGAGTAGCGCCGCTGATTTCAAAACCGGCAGCATGCCGAATGGCTGCTGCTGGCCCTGTCCTCCAGGGTGCAAGAATTCGCGGCAAAATGTTCCTATTTACGTTTAGAAGGAGTAAATCATGTCTGATTCCATCGTTATCCTGGGCGCCGCCCGCACTCCAATGGGCGGCTTTCAGGGCGACTTTTCCAGCCTGGCCGCCCACGACCTCGGCGGCGCAGCGATCAAGGCCGCGGTCGAGCGCTCCGGCATTGCGCCCGACAAGGTCGATGAAGTGCTGTTCGGCAACTGCCT
>MGYT01000147.1:34415-45371 GCA_001801865.1 Gammaproteobacteria bacterium RIFCSPLOWO2_02_FULL_61_13 | reverse complement strand
ACATCGACCCGATAGGCATCGGCGGCAATGTCCTGGGTCGCCGAGAAGAGCGCCAGCATGCAGGCCAATAGCGCCACCGATTGTGTTGCCGAAACCGGCGAAGTGGACGCCATCGCGGCCAGGACAAGGGTGATCGCGACCTGACTGACCAACATCCAGCCGCGACGACGCCCGAATCGAGGTGGGGCAAAGCGATCCAAGAGAGGTGCCCAAAGGAATTTGCAAACATACGGAATGCCGACCAGCGAAAACATTCCGATGGTTACAATATCCACGCCTTCATCCGTCATCCATGCCTGCAGTGTGCCGCTGGAAAGTGCGAGTGGCAGGCCGGAAGCAAAACCTACCAGCGCCATGACGCCAATCCGGTTCCACGATAATGCTCTCATGACCTGGTCACGGTGCGGGGGCAGCAAGTGTGTGCACTACAATGATTGCGCGAGAACACCATCATCGCGAAACTGCCGGCGGGTTGCGGGAGCAAGTGCACATGACTAGTATCGCAACATGGCCACGGAAATTGAACGAAAGTTTTTGTTGCGCGACACGAGTTGGCGCAGCGCGGTCAGCAGCAGCAGGGACATCGTCCAGGGCTATCTGGCCAACACCGAACGCGGTTCGATCCGCGTGCGCCTGGAAAACGACAGCGCCAGCCTGAATCTGAAAAGCATGACACTGGGCGTCAGCCGTTCTGAATTTGACTATCCGATTCCGGCCGCGGAAGCGAGCGTGATCCTGGAAACGTTGTGCATGCGGCCCCTGATCGAAAAAACACGACACCATGTGGAGTTCGACGGTTGCACGTGGGAAATTGATGAGTTCCGCGGCGAAAACTCGGGCCTGGTAGTGGCCGAGTTGGAACTGGCGCATCCGCATCAATCGTTCACGGCGCCGCCCTGGCTTGGGAAGGAGGTGTCGGACGACCCGCGCTATTACAACGTGTGCCTGGTGGAACACCCCTATTGCAACTGGAAATAATGGGGCAAAGTCCGCAGATTATCTGAACAGGATCGCCGCCTTGACCAGCGACTTCCATATTCCCCAGGCCAGCGGGATACCCACCAGCGTCCAGCTGACCGCCACCGCGATCCAGCCGGACCGGTCCGGGCGCGGGACAACGGTCGTTTCCTGATTCATTTACCCGCTCCCCGGTGTGTCACCTGGTTGCCAGATCATGGGCCAGGCGACGCTCAGCTTCCAGCTCTGCGTCGGTCATGTAATACCGTTCCGCCACCGGTCTGACGGCAATATTGCAAAAGAATCCCACCAGCAGCAGCCCGGCCAGCACATACATGGTCGTGTTGTAGGCCTGCGCCGCGGGTATCCCCATGACTTCAATCTGGTATTCGCGAATGTAATTCACGATGACCGGCCCAAGTATGCCGGCCATGGACCATGCCGTAAGCAGGCGGCCATGAATTGCGCCGACAAACTGGGTTCCAAACATGTCGGCAAGGTAGGCGGGAATGGTTGCAAACCCGCCGCCATACATCGTCAGGATGAGGCAGAATATTCCGACAAACAGCGCCACGCTGCCCAATCCGCCGGCATAGGGGGCCGAAGCGTAAAGAATCATACCCAGCAGGAAAAAGATGATGTACGTACGCTTGCGCCCGATATAGTCCGACAACGAGGCCCAGAAGATACGGCCGAGAATGTTAAGCAGACTCAGCAGCCCGGTGAACCCCGCGGCGATGGCGGCAATTTTGAGCTTGTCTGCATCAGAGAGGTCCGCCAGCGCGCCGGGCAGGTCGATCAATCGGCCGCCAAATACCTCCTGCAACATCGGCGAGGCCATGCCGATGACGCCGATGCCCGCGCTTACGTTCATGCACAGCACGCCCCACAACAACCAGAATTGCGGTGTGGCCGGTGCACGATACAGGTGCACGTGCCGCGTGGTAATCATGCCGCCGCCGGCCTGCGGCGCCTCCCAGCCGGCGGGTTTCCAGCCTGTGGGCGGGACCCGGTACCCAAATGCGCCGCACATCATGGCGATGAAATACAACAGCCCCATGGTGACGAAGGTTTCCCACACCCCCACGGAGGTCGGGCTTTGGAAATGCCGCATCAGGATATCCGCCAGCGGGGAACCGATCATTGCACCGCCGCCGAAACCCATGATAGCCATCCCGGTGGCCATGCCGCGCCGATCCGGGAACCACTTGATCAATGTGGATACCGGGGAGATGTATCCCAACCCCAGGCCGCAACCGCCAATGATCCCGGAGCCGATCCAGAGCAGCCGTATTTCGTGAATGTAGACACCATAGGCGGAGATCAGCAGTCCGCCGCCCCAGCACAGCGCAGCGACCACACCCGCCTTGCGCGGGCCGGCATGTTCCAGCCAGTGCCCGAATACCGCGGCCGAAGAGCCCAGGTACACAAAGAACAGGGTATACATCCAGCCGAGTGTGCTGATTTTCCAATCGCACTCACGGGCGATGATCTGCGCCAGCCAATTCAGATCCGGAGCACAGGCAACGGCTTCCGTCCCGCCCTGCGCGACACCGTAGGCATGGGACAGCGGCAGCCAGAACACGGAAAATCCGTAGGCCATGCCGATGCAGAGGTGAATGGCCAGTGCCGCCGGAGGAACCAGCCAGCGATTGAACCCCGGGCCGGCAACCGTGCGTTCCTTGGCAAGCGATGCAAACACTTTAACCCCCCGGTGGGTCATGCTATTTTCAGAGTTTAACAGGTTGTTAAAATAGTCTGGGGATGGACACCTGAATTCCCGGCACGGGAGCAATGTTGATGACCGCAACACAAGGTGCGCTGTATCTGGGATTGCTGCTGGTAGCAGCGGCCGTTCATGGCCTCATTCTCCGGTTCGCGGTGAGACTCATGGTCGAGGTAAGTATGCAGGTGCGGGTGGCCTACGCGATTATCGCACTGGAATACATCGTGGCCGCAGCCATAGCCGGCGCGCTGCTGGCCACCGATTCGGCCTGGCAGGTCCCCGCGGCCCTGGCCGCCGTCGGCCTGATCGCCACCGGGGCAGTGCTGATTGGCCGCCGCGTGGCGCTGCCGGGCGGCGAACCCGTGGGTGTGGGCAATGGCATTCTGATCCAGTTCATGCAGGTTCCCATGGTCGTCCCGCTGGCCATCCTGTTGAGTTTCTTCATCATCCCGCCTGCCTGACCGGTTGAGACATGCCGTCGCGCGGCTTAGCCATGCTATACTTTTGATGGATAAAGCCTTTTCGGCAGATTCCCCCCGGAATGAACGCACCCGCACAATCCATGGAACACCTGGTCGACAATTTCGGCCGCACCGTCAATTACGTCCGCATTTCGGTGACCGACCGCTGCGACTTCCGCTGCGTATATTGCATGGCGGAAGAGATGGAATTCGTCCCGCGCGCGCAGTTGCTGACGCTGGAGGAGCTGGGCACCATTGCCCGCGCGTTTATCGAACTCGGCGTCGGCAAGATCCGCATCACCGGCGGAGAACCGCTGGTGCGCCGGAATGTGATCAAATTGTTCCACGACATCGGCACGCTGCCCGGCCTGCGCGAACTGGTGTTGACCACAAACGGATCGCAATTGCCACACCTGGCGCCGGAACTCCGCGCCGCCGGTGTGCGGCGCATCAACATCAGCCTGGACTCCCTGGACCGGGAGCGTTTCCGGAAGATCACGCGGGTTGGCGACCTCAACGTGGTGCTGGCCGGTATTGATGCGGCACTGAGCGCAGGTTTCGAGCGTGTAAAGCTCAATTCGGTCATCCTCAAGAACAGGAATCACGACGAAGTCACCGGACTGGTGGGCTTCGCCGTGGAGCGTGGCATTGACATCAGTTTCATCGAGGAAATGCCGCTGGGTGTCATCGGCGACCATGATCGCGCCGAGGCATATTATTCCAGCGACCAGATCCGCGCGGACCTGGAACAGACCTGCAGCCTGGTCCCGACCACTGAGAACACTGGCGGGCCGTCGCGCTATTTCCGCATCCCCGGGACTGCCACCCGCGTTGGCTTTATTTCCCCGCATAGCCACAACTTCTGCGAATCATGCAATCGCGTGCGCCTTACCTGCGAGGGTCGCCTGCTGCTGTGCCTCGGGCAGGAGCATTCCGTGGATCTGCGCCGCGTGCTCCGCGCCCATCCCGGCGAACTGGAGCCGCTGAAACAGGCCATCCGGGACTCCATGCACATCAAGCCCAAGGGGCATGAATTCAACCTGTCTGCCAAACCGCTCATCTTCCGGCACATGAATGTCACCGGCGGCTGACCTGAACACACTAGAACCTATCTCAAAATTAGCGAGCGAAGGCGGCATAGATTGTTCCAGACAATCCTTATGCATACCCGCCATCCATGGCGGTAAGACAAGGCGAAAATGGACGAGAAAGCGGAGTTGACACTCCGGTCAATGAGCATTTCGAGTCCATTTTCAACGCAGTATCGGCAAGCACAGCAATTTTGAGATAGGTTCTCCCATGAATCTCCGGCACCGCCCGGAACTGACCCAAGCCGGCCTCCCGGCCACCTCCCCTGCCCGCGCCGTGGATGAATACGGCAATGTGCGCGAGATGCACATCGCCGACGAACGCGCGTTGACCCTTTATGTAGACAGCTACGAACTGGTCACGCTGATGACCCTGGGCACGCACCCGGAACTTCTGGCGCTCGGGTATCTGCGCAACCAGGGACTCGTCAATGACATCCGCGAGATCAAATCCGTTCAAGTGGACTGGGAGGTCAATGCCGCCGCGATCACGACCTTCGCCGGCCGCGCCGACTGGAAGGAACGCCTGGGGCCCCGCATCGTCACCACCGGCTGCGGACAGGGCACGGTGTTCGGAAACATCATGGACCACCTCAACGAGGTTCGCATCGAGCCCATCCAGTTATTGCAGTCGCGCCTCTATGCGTTGTTGAAAACACTGAATGAGTACAACGAGGTCTACCGGAATGCCGGCGCGGTCCATGGCTGCGCATTGTGCAAGGATGATCGAGTCCTGCTGTTCATCGAAGACGTGGGACGGCACAACGCCGTGGACGCCATCGCCGGGCAGATGTGGCTGGACCAGCAGGACGGCGCCGGCAAGATTTTCTATACCACAGGCCGGCTGACCTCGGAAATGGTTATCAAGGTCGCACAAATGGGGATCCCGGTGTTGATGTCCCGATCCGGCATTACGCACATGGGGCTGAAGATCGCCCGCGATCTGGGAGTTACGCTGTTGTCCCGCGTGCAAGGGAAACATTTCCTTGTCTACCATGGTGCGGAACACATACGCCATGACGTGAAATTGCCGCCAAAGATGGACGTGGCAAACGTGGTGGTGCGCGCGGAGCAGGCTTGAAATCCGGGGTCAGGTCTTGCAATCATGCATTACTGTCCGTAACTGATAGCAATGCATGATTGCAAGACCTGACCCCGGATTAGGATGTGTAAGTCTCGATGGCCTGGAGCAAGGCCGCCTTTTTTACCGGCTTGGTCATATGAGTAGTGCAGCCGGCAGCCAGTGATCGATCTGCCTCCTCCTTGCTGGCGTGGGCCGTCAACGCAATGATCGGCACGGGCGGGCGCTGTTCATTCCGTTCCCAGGCCCGGATACGACGCGTGGCCTCGTGCCCGTCCAACACCGGCATCTGCACATCCATAAACACCAGATCAAATGGCTGCGCCTGGAACTCTTCCACGGCCCTTTGGCCATTTTCGGCCTCGACCACGACATGGGGCAGCTTTTTCAGGTAGGACGTGATCAACAGGCGATTGTCACTGTTGTCATCCACCAGCAGGATTCGGCGCGGCGAAATTTTCTGACTCACCTCCGTACCGGCCTGTGTAGTCTCAAACTGCGTAAACAGCCCGGCCAACTGCCGGTAGAGATCGGCGCGCTTGATGGGCTTCATCACGTAGCCATGAATGCCCAATTCCTTGATCTGCGCCATGTGCTGATTCAGATCCGTGGCGCCGACCAGCAGCAGGATCTTGCTGCCGGGCCGGACACCGGCCAGCTGCGCGGCGAACTCGATACCATCCGCTTCGGGCATGCTTGAGTCCACGAGTATCACGTCGAGTCCGGAGGATTCCGGCAGGCGCGCCAGGGCGGCGGCGCCACCAGCCACGGCCGTCACTTGCATACCCGCCGCGGACAGATAGCCGGATACCACTTCGCGACAGGAACCATTGTCCTCCACCAGCATCACCTTGCGCCCGCGCAGCGCCGCCGTCTGCACCGGCGTCGGCGACCCCGTGGCGGCAGTGACATCCACCGGCAAAGCGGCGGTAAAAACGAAGGTGCTGCCCTGCCCCGCTGCCCCGTCCTCGACCCAGATGTCCCCGCCCATCAACTGCACCAGGCTGCGACAGATGCTCAAGCCGAGACCGGTGCCCCCATACTTGCGCGTGGTGGATGAATCCACCTGGGTAAAGGTTTCAAAGACGAACTTGCGCTTGGCGACCGGGATGCCGATGCCCGAGTCCTGGACCCGGAACCTGAGCGTGGCGCCGGAGGGATCGCTCGGCTCGCGCGCGACCGAGACCACAACCTCTCCCTGTTCCGTGAACTTGATGGAATTGCCGAGCAGGTTCAACAGTACCTGGCGCAAACGTGCCGGATCGCCCACCCGGTTCATGCCCTGGCCCGGATCCACATCAGCCACCAGTTCCAACCCCTTTCCTTCCGCCTTCAGTGCGTATATTTCCGCCGCCTCCTCCACCGTGTCGGCCACGTCGAACGGTATCGCCTCCAGGCGCACCTGCCGCGCTTCAATCTTGGAGAAATCCAGAATGTCATTGACCAGGCTCAGCAGTGTGTCGCCCGCCTTCCGAAATACGTCGATGTATTTCCTCTGCTCGTCGGACATGGGCGTCTCCGCGAGCAGGTCCGACATACCGATGATGGCATTCAACGGCGTGCGGATCTCATGACTCATGCCGGCAAGAAATTCCGATTTGACCCGTGACGCATCCAGGGCCTGATCCCGGGCCTGGGCCAGCTCCCGCGTCTGCTCCTCCACCTTGCGCTCGATGACAAGATTCCGTTCGGCGAGTTCGCGCGCCTGCACTTCCTTGGTGCGGACAAAGGCGACGAGCAGCAACGTCACCCCCACCCCGACCAGCGCCGACACATAGACAACCCAGGTTTGCAGATCCGGCCACGTCAACCTGCGATCCACACGCAGGCGCAGGGAATACATTGGCATCTGCACGGCGGCATCCCGGCTCAGCAGCAAAACCTCCCGGCCCGGGACTGCTTCCGGCGACCGCGCCAGCAGCAGCTGACGCCCGCCAAAGTTGGCCTGGTCATTATTCAACACCAGGGCGATTTCGGCGGCACGCATTCCTCCTTCCAACAAGCGGTCCACATTGACCAGTACTGCCAGCAGGCCGCCGTGTGCGGCCTGATCCGCGCCGGACTCCGAGATCCAGCGCAACAGCCAGAGCCGGCGTTGGGCACCGGGTCCCGGCGCGCTGGCTGCAAACACTTCCGCTGCCTGTTCAGGATTCGATATTCCCGGAACCTCTCTCCAATCCATGGCCGGAGTGGGAGCTGCGCCCGCGGCCCGCGCCACCTGCATTGGGTCCTCGCAACGGGCACCGGCCGGTTCCAGAACCAGCGCACGGCAATAGGCTATTTTTTCCAGGTACGGGTGCTGCCCCAGCAGTTCGCGGCCGACAATGCCGAACTGGGAAGGATTAAAAGGCGGCGTGGCCACCAGAAAGGCCGCCACACTGGCAACGGCATTGTGGGCGGCGCGCGCGTTACCGGAAAGTGTGTTTTCCAGCGCCACGGACTCCAGGGAAAAATCACGCTCCGCCGGCGCGCGTGCGCTGCTCCAGGCGGCAAACAGCAGTACGATGCTGAAGGTGACCCCGAGCACCAGAGTTACAGCATAGATCGCGAACCGCGCCAGGCGGCCCTCACGCTCGGAGAACATCACGACAGGCTGCGTCAGCCGTACTCGACTACAACCCGGCTCAGATAGTCAGCAAGGGCGTTGATTAACGCCGGCAGCGGAGCGGCATTGCCGGCCTTGGCGGCCTCCTCCAATTCCGCGCCTATTTCGGACAGGCGCATGAAGCCATAGCCACCCCCCACACCTTTCAAACTATGGCCGATACTCTGAATTGCCGGCAGGTCATTCCGGTCCATGGCCGCGCGCAGTTTCGTCAGGTCCTTGCCGCGATTCTCCAGAAACCCGGGGATCAGTTCCTCCAGGTCCGGGTCAACCTTTACCAGAATTTTCTCGCCGGTCACGTCACTGGTCCCCTTTTGACTGCCTAGTCCACATTCTCGCCCCGGAACGCCGTGGGCTCAATACCATGCATTGACAGCAGCTTGTAAAACTCGGTTCGGTTACGCCCCGCGATGCGGGCGGCATTGGCCACATGGCCATGGGTCAGGCGCAGCACGGTAACCAGGTAATTGCGCTCAAAGGCATGCTTGGCCTCTTTCAGGGTCTGCAGATCGGGCTGGACATCCTGCAGCGCGCTGCGCACCATGCTGATGGGGATGATGCCGGTCTTGCACAGGGTGGCGCACATATCCACCACGTTGTTCAGTTGGCGGATGTTTCCAGGCCAGGGCGCCGCCACCAGGGCCTCCAGGGCCTCCGGCGCCATGCGCTTGAGTTCCACGTTATTGCGCCGGGCAAACTGCTGCAAAAACATCGCCACGAGCAAGGGGATATCCTCGCGTCTTTCGGCCAGGGTCGGCATGGCCAGTGGCACAACGCGCAGACGATAAAACAGGTCCGCGCGGAATTCCTGTTCCGCCACCAACTGGTCCAGGTCCCGGTGCGTTGCGGAAATGATGCGCACGTTGACTGCATGGCTTTTCACGGAGCCAACCGGGCGCACCACGAAGTCCTGCAGCACGCGCAGCAGTTTGGCCTGCAAGGTCAGGGGCATGTCACCAATCTCGTCCAGAAACAGGGTGCCGCCATCCGCCGCCTTGAACAACCCCTCGTGACGCACGTGGGCGCCGGTGAACGCCCCTTTTTCATGTCCGAACAATTCCGATTCCAGCAGTTGCTCAGGGATGGCGCCACAGTTCACCGCGACAAACGGGGCGTCGCGCCTCGAACCGGCACGATGAATCGCCTTGGCCAACACCTCTTTGCCGGTGCCGGTGGCGCCGCTGATCAGAACCGTGACATCGGTTGCCGCCACCAGCTCCGCGGTCTCCACCAGGCGTGCCATGCATTCGCTGCGATAGGTCAATGATTCGGCGAAGACCCGGCGCACATTGTCCCGATCTCCACTCAGGCGTAACGCCCGCTGCACGGCGGACAACAGCTCGGCTTCTTGCGCGGGCTTGACCAGGAAGGCGGATGAACCAAGGTGCGTGGCGCGGACAGCGTCGGGGATCTGTGCCTGGCCGCTGAGCAGGATGATCGGCAAAAGCGGATTGCTGCGGTGTACCTCGCCCAGCAGGTCCAGGCCGTTCATCCCGTCCATCTTCAAATCCGTGATGATAAGGTCGGGCCTCACCATGGAGATCCGGCGCAGGGCCTCGGCGCCCGACGCGGCGGCTTCCACGCTGTAGCCGGCGCGTTGCAGCCAGGCGCAGACAAGCGTATGAATCTCCGGATCGTCATCAACGATCAGGACCCGGATTTGCTGCCCGGCCGATAATGCCGGTTCCTTCTCCTGCAAGTTCATTCCACGGTCACGGACTTGGCCAGATTGCGCGGCTGATCAATGTCAGCCCCCTTCAACACAGCGACATAATACGCCAGCAATTGCAGCGGCACGGTGTATATGATCGGTGCCAGCATTTCGTGCGTGGGCGGGACCGGCACCACATGCATGCCCGGCACGCCGGCAAGATCGCAATCCTGATCCGCGAACACGTAAAGTTCGCCTCCCCGCGCCCTGACTTCCTGCAGATTGGAAAGCAGCTTGTCCAGCAGCGCATTGTTCGGCGCCACGGCAATCACGGGCATATCTTCATCCACCAATGCCAGCGGGCCATGTTTGAGTTCCCCGGCCGGATAAGCCTCGGCATGAATATAGGAGATTTCCTTCAGCTTCAGCGCACCCTCCATGGCCACCGGCAGCATGCTGCCGCGACCAAGAAACAGCGCATGGTGTTTATTCGCGAAGGCACCGGCAAGCAGTTCCAGCCGGCCCTTTAGCGCCAGCACCTGTTCGACCTTTGCCGGCAACGCCGCCAGTTGCGCCGTCATTTCCCCGCCCATTGCCGGGTCCATACCGCGC
Source organism: Gammaproteobacteria bacterium RIFCSPLOWO2_02_FULL_61_13 (assembly GCA_001801865.1). Lineage (GTDB taxonomy): Bacteria > Pseudomonadota > Gammaproteobacteria > Eutrophobiales > Eutrophobiaceae > 2-02-FULL-61-13. The sequence goes on along the minus strand of MGYT01000147.1, from coordinate 35,190 downwards.
TCCTGTCCCAGCACCAATGCCAGCAGCAACAGCGCCGTCAGCTGTGTGGTAAATGCCTTGGTGGAGGCCACGCCGATCTCCATGCCGGCGCGTGTCAGCAACGTGCAGTTCGCCGCGCGCGTCAACGAACTTTCCGGCACATTGCAGATCGCCAGCGAGCCGATATAGCCGCGCGCCGAGCGCAAGGCGCCGAGCGTATCAGCGGTCTCTCCGGATTGTGAAACCAGGACCAGCAGGGTATCCGGCGCCACGACGGGAGGGCGATGGCGGAATTCACTGGCCACGTCAACCGCGCATGGCAGGCCGGCAAAATGTTCGATCCAGTACCGGCCCAGTAGGCCGGCGTGAAAACTCGTACCGCAGCCGATGATGTGGACTGCGCGCGCGCGGCGCAGAAGCTCGATTCCCATCGCGCCAAGGCTAGCGGGGTTTATCAGTGATCCCTGCAACCAGCCCTGCAGCGTCGCCTGAATCGCCGCGGGTTGCTCGTGTATTTCCTTCAACATGTAATGGCGGTGCCCGCCACGATCCGCGGCTTCGGCCGATAATTGCGGCATCACGATCTCGCGCCTGACCTCGCTGCCCATGCTGTCGAACACGCGCGCGCCGTCGCGGCGCACTTCCGCCACGTCCCCCTCATCGAGGACGATGAACCGTGATGCAAATCCGACCAGGGCAAACAGATCAGAGGCAAGAAACGCTGCGCCGTCGGCAAACCCGATCACCAGCGGACTGCCGGAGCGGACACCGATGAGGCGATCCGGCGCCCTGGCAT
>MGYT01000147.1:30762-34407 GCA_001801865.1 Gammaproteobacteria bacterium RIFCSPLOWO2_02_FULL_61_13 | reverse complement strand
CCAAGGGCATACGCACCGCGCAGATCCGCCACTGTCTTTCGCACCGCGTCCAGCAGATCCAGACCGGCATCAACATGCCGGTGGATCTCATGGGCGATGACTTCTGAATCGGTTTCGGATTCAAACTCGTAACCCAGCGCCTGCTGTCGGGCGCGGATCGGGGCATGATTTTCTATGATGCCGTTATGGACCACGGCTATGGTTCCGCAAACATGCGGATGGGCGTTGCTCTCACTCGGACGTCCATGGGTCGCCCAGCGCGTGTGGGCAATGCCCGTTGATCCGGAAAGCGGGGACTGGTCAAGCCGGGTCAGCAACTGATTCACCTTCCCCACGACACGTTCGCGCCGCAAGCCACCATCCGGGGCAATGACCGCAATACCGGCCGAGTCGTAGCCGCGATATTCAAGGCGCTGCAGACCGGCGATCAGCACCGGCACGATATTGCGCTGCGCGACGGCTCCGATGATTCCACACATAAGGGCGGGTTACAGTCTCCAGAAGCCTGGCAGGTGGATGTATTGCCTCAGGGACCGGCAACACATTTCACGCGGATGATTTGACAAAATTGGTCGGGGCGAGAGGATTTGAACCTCCGACCACCTGAACCCCATTCAGGTGCGCTACCAGGCTGCGCTACGCCCCGTTGATTGCTGGTGCCGGAGGATATCAGCGTCGGAGGATGTCGAGAACCTCTTCCAGCTCGGAGCGCAGCTGCCGGATGATCTGTTTGCTCTGATTGGAATCATCGCGCGCTTCTTCGCCGGACAACCGCTGGCGTGCCCCGCCGATGGTAAATCCTTGTTCATACAGCAGGCTGCGGATCTGCCGGATCAGGATCACGTCGTGGCGCTGGTAGTAGCGCCGGTTGCCGCGCCGCTTCAGGGGTTTCAGTTGCGGAAATTCCTGCTCCCAATAGCGCAGCACATGGGGCTTGACCGCACACAGGTCGCTGACTTCGCCGATGGTGAAGTAGCGTTTGCCTGGGATTGCGGGTAATTCGCTATTGTTGGATGCTTCCAGCATAGGCCTCAACGCGTGCCTTAAGTTTCTGCCCGGGCCGGAAAGTGACGACGCGGCGGGCACTTATGGGGATTTCTTCACCTGTCTTCGGGTTGCGTCCCGGGCGTTGATTCTTGTCGCGCAAATCGAAATTACCAAACCCGGAAAGCTTTACCTGGCGCCCGGTCTCCAGCGCGGTACGGATCTCCTCAAAAAACATCTCGACGATCTCCTTGGCCTCACGCTTGTTGAGCCCGAGCTCCTCGTAGAGTCGTTCAGCCATATCAGCTTTGGTCAGTGCGCCCATTCTTCTTATTCTCTCAACCTGCCGCCGAACTCTTCCCGAAGCGCGGACAGCACGGAATTTATGACAGAATCGACCGCCTCATCCGTTAGAGTGCTGGAAGTCACCTGAAAGATCAAGCCTATGGCCAGACTTTTTTTCCCTAGATCAATGCCTTCGCCCTGATACACGTCAAATAACTCTAGGTTAGTAAGCGCTTCGCCTGCGGCTGCGGCAGCGGCATCCAAGACCCTATATACCGGCAGATCCTGGTCCACAACAATGGCCAAATCCCGGCGTAAAGACGGAAATCTGGAGACAAGTTGTAACTGGGCACTGGCTCGTGCCGGAATATGCTCGACATCCAGTTCAAATACCAGCATCGGACCCGGGAGGTCCAGGGCCTGCAATACCCTGGGATGAACAGAGGAAACATATCCAACTCTTTGGTCTTGAACAAAAACTTCCGCATGCTGTCCTGGATGCAGACCAGGCCCGATCTGAGGCCGCCAACGCAATCCCGTGCTGATTCCCGCCGCCGCGAGGATGGACTCCACGTCGTTTTTCACGTCATAGAAGTCACTTGATATATTTTTTATATCCCATTGTTCTGGATAGTTATTTCCGAAGATAACACCTGCCAACAGCAGGGGCTGCGTGATTTTGCCATTTTCCATCCGGAAGGCACGCCCCGTTTCGAACAGCCGTATCCGCGTTTGCTGCCGTTTCAAATTGAAAGTAACGGCGCCCAACAGGCCGGGTAACAGCCCCCGGCGCATGACCCCGAGGTCACTGGCGATTGGATTGCGCAATGCAAGGGCATCCCCTGCGCCCAACACCAAATCCTGATACGCCGCGTCAGTGAAGCTGAAGGTAATGGCCTCCAGATAACCCCGCTCCACCAACACGCGCCGCCAGTCCCGGATACGCGGATCCGGCCCGTCCTGATGCATGCCGACTCGCCCGCCCAGATTCCGGCTGGGCACCTGCCCATAACCATGGATCCGGGCCACCTCCTCAATCAGATCCGCTTCGATGCCGACATCAAAACGAAACGACGGGGCCGTTACCTGCCAACTGCCGGCGTCCACCACCGTCTCGAATCCCAAGCGCCGCAGAATGTCCGTGATGGTCTCCGCTGACACATCCACTCCAATGAGCCGGTTGACACGCGCGTGTCGCAAAGTGACCGCCTGCGGCTGGGGCAGCGCGGCCCGGTTGCAAGTATCTACGGTCGGGCCGGCCTGACCGCCACAACAGGACAACAGCAGGGTCGTGGCCCGTTCCATTGCCCGCACCGGCAGATCCGGATCCACGCCGCGCTCAAAGTGCTGCGCGGCGTCGGTCTGCATGCCCATGCTTCTCGCCCGTCCCATGATCACCGCCGGAACGAAGAACGCGCTTTCGAGAAAGATGCTGCGCGTGGACGTGCTGATGCTGGTCGCCAGCCCGCCCATGACGCCGGCCATGGCGACGATTCCGCGGGCATCGGTGATGGCGAGCATGTCCGGCGCCAGCTCGCGCTCCTGCTCATCGAGGAACGTCAACCGTTCACCCACGCCGGCATAGCGCACAACAATGTCGCCATGCAGCTTGGCGTCATCGAAGGCATGCATCGGTTGCCCAAGTTCCAGCATCACGTAATTCGTGATATCCACTGCTGCGTTGATGGTTCGCACGCCGGCCCGGCGCAGGCGTTCACGCATCCACAACGGCGATAACCGCGTCAGATCCACGTCATCAATGATGCGGCCCACGTAGCGCGGGCAAGCCTCCGGCGCCGCCAGTTGCACTGCCCTGCAGCGCGTACTTGCGGCCGGCACCGGCGTGATGGCCGGACCCGCGACCTGCATTCGATTGAGCACACCCGTCTCACGGGCCAGACCGGCGATGCTCATGCTGTCACCGCGGTTCGGGGTAATGGCCACTTCCAGCACAGAGTCATCCAGCGCCAAAACGGAAACCAGATCGCTACCCGGCGCCGCGCCCTCATCCAGCACCAACAGACCCACTGTCCCCTCTCCCAAACCCAGTTCGACTGCGGAACACAACATGCCCGTGGATTGCACGCCGCGAATGACTGCCGGTTCTATGCGACGACCACCAGGCAGGACCACACCCGGCGGCGCATAGGGATAACGTTCGCCGCGCCTGACATTGGGGGCGCCGCAAACGACCTGCAGCACCGGGCCGTTACCGGCATCGACCTTGCAGACATGCAGATGATCGGATCCCGCCAGCGGTTCGCATTGTTCAACCACGCCGACCACGACCCCGTCCAGCCCGCTGTCACAGCGCTGGACGGTTTCGACTTCGAAACCGGCCAGCGTGAGTTGTTCCGCCAGCGCCGCCGTGTCCAG
>MGYT01000147.1:0-30753 GCA_001801865.1 Gammaproteobacteria bacterium RIFCSPLOWO2_02_FULL_61_13 | reverse complement strand
GACCCACTCACGCAGCCACTTTTCGCTGATCTTCATGACGCAATGCGCTCAGGCAAACTGACGCAGGAAACGCACGTCGTTTTCAAAAAACATGCGCAGGTCATTGATGCCGTACTTCAGCATAGCCAGGCGCTCGGCGCCCATGCCGAAGGCGAAGCCAGTAAAGCGTTCACTGTCGATGCCGACGTTTTCCAGCACGCGCGGATGCACCATGCCGCAACCCAGAATCTCGAGCCAGCCGCGTTCACCCAGAATGTCCACTTCGGCAGAGGGCTCGGTGAATGGAAAAAACGAAGGCCTGAAACGCAGCGTCACCGGCCGGGCGAAAAAGTGGGCAACGAAATCCTCCAGCACGCCCTTGAGGTCGGCGAAACTCGACACTTCATCCACCACCAACCCCTCGATCTGATTGAACATAGGCGTGTGGGTCATGTCCGAATCGCAACGGAAGACGCGGCCGGTGGAAATGATGCGTAGCGGCGGCTTGTTGCGCAGCATGTAGCGGATTTGCACGTTCGATGTGTGTGTGCGCAGCAACAGGGGATGATCGCGCAGATAAAAGGTATCGTGCATCGCCCGGGCCGGATGTTCGGCCGGAATGTTCAGCGCCTCAAAGTTGTGGAAGTCATCCTCGATCTCGGGCCCGTCGGCGATGGCAAATCCGATCTGCGAGAACAGATCCTCGACCCGTTCCAGCGTTTGCGTCACCGGGTGCAACCCCCCGCGCCGCTGTCCGCGGCCCGGCAGGGTGACGTCGATGCGTTCCGCCTGCAGTTGCGACTCGATACGCCCCTGTTCCAATGCCAGCTTGCGCGCCTCGATGGCGTCATGCACGCGCGTCTTGGCCTGATTGATGGCCTCGCCCGCAGCCGGGCGCTCCGCCGCCGGCAGCGTACCCAGCTGTTTCAGCAGCGCAGTCAATTCGCCCTTGCGTCCCAGCCAGCTCGTGCGCACTGCATCGAGCGCGTGCAAATCCTGCGCGGCCTGAATCTCCGCTAATGCACGTTTCAGCAAGTCGGCTACGTTAAGCATGGATCCTGGCGGCTTTAGTCCGGTAACGCGGTATCGCCGCTTGTATGCTCCCGGCACAAGCGGCATACAGTACGTCCCTGTACATTGCCGCTTGTATGCTCCCGGCACAAGCGGCATACAGTACGTCCCTGTACATAAAAAAAGGAAAGGGCAGCGGCCCTCTCCTTTTCCATTTCATGCCCGCCGAATGGGGTCAGGTCTTGCAATCATGCAAGTAAACGATCTGAATTGCTGAATTCCACACAAATATGCGCTTGCTTGATTGCAAGACCTGACCCCATTCGTCCACTCAGCCGGTGAGGCAGGCTTTTGCCTGCGCAGCAAGCCCGGCAAATGCCTCACGGTTGAACAATGCCAAATCGGACAGCACCTTGCGGTCAATTTCGATGCTGGCCTTCTTCAGACCGTTCATGAACCGGCTGTAGGATAAACCATGCTCCCGCGCCGCTGCATTGATGCGCGCAATCCAAAGGGCGCGAAATTCGCGTTTCTTGACGCGCCGGTCGCGGTACGCATAGACGCCGGCCCGGGTGACCGCCTGGGTCGCCAGCCGGAACACATTCTTCTTGCGGCCGCGGTAGCCCTTGGCCAGGTTGAGGATCTTCTTGTGCCGCGCATGGGCGGTCACACCACGTTTAACTCTTGCCATGTTACCTGCTCCGAATCAGGCGTAAGGCAACTGGCGCGCCACGGCCTTCACATCACTGGGATGGAATTCGGCCATGCCGCGCAGATGACGCTTACGCTTGGTGCGTTTCTTGGTGAGAATGTGACTGCGATGGGCCTGCCGATGCTTCAACTTGCCGGAACCGGTCTTGTTGAAGCGCTTCGCCGCCCCACGCTTGGTTTTTAACTTTGGCATACCACTACTCCTGCTTCTATAAGTTGATAACTTTAAATGCCCTGGGGCAATCAGCGCTTCGGCGCCAGCAACATCACCATCAGCCGGCCTTCGAGTCTCGCGTGGGATTCTATTACCGCATGTTCGGTCAGATCAGTTTCGATCCGTTCCAGCATCTTGGTGCCCAGTTCCTGATGCACCATCTCCCGGCCGCGAAACCGCAACGTAATCTTGACCTTGTCGCCATTGGTCAGGAATCTGATGATGTTCCTCAGTTTCACCTGGTAATCGCCTTCCTCGGTCCCCGGGCGAAACTTGACCTCCTTGATCTGGATCTGCTTCTGCTTCTTCTTGGCCGCCTGTTTTTTCTTGCTTTGCTCAAACAGGAATTTGCCGAAGTCCATGATGCGGCAGACGGGAGGATCCGCGTTGGGAACCAATTCCACCAGGTCCAATGCAGCCTCTTCTGCCAGAGTTTGCGCCTCCTGGGTTGTGACGATACCGATCTGCTGGCCATCAACGCCGATCAACCGCACCTGTCGGTACGTGATCTCATCGTTGAGCTTATTTTGCTTGTCTGCGGCGATAATCTAACCCTCCAAAATGCCGCGGCCGCGGCACGCGATTTCCCGGTTGAGGCGTTCCAGGAACCGGTCCAAGGACATGGCTCCCAAATCCACACCGTCTCGCGTACGCACGGCCACCGTGCTGTTTTCCGCTTCCCGGGCCCCTATTACCAGCAGATACGGGACACGCTGTATTGCGTGTTCGCGGATTTTAAGGCCGATTGTCTCGTTTCTCAAGTCTGATTCTGCCCTGAAGCCTTGATTTTTCAGGGTTTCTGCAACAGTTCCCGCCTCCCGGGCTTGTTTTTCAGTGAGACTGAGCACGACGACCTGAACCGGCGCCAGCCACAGCGGCAGCGCACCGGCATGGTGTTCAATGAGCACGCCGATGAATCGCTCCAGGGATCCGAGCACGGCCCGGTGGATCATGACCGGTGTCTGGCGGCTGCCGTCCGCGGCGACATAAGTCGCATCCAGCCGACCCGGCATGGAGAAATCCAGCTGGATGGTGCCCAACTGCCAGACCCGGCCGATGGAATCGCGCAGGGAGAAATCGATCTTCGGTCCATAGAAGGCGCCGTCCCCGGGGTTCAGGGTCCATTCCAGCTTGTTGTCATCCAGGGCCTGCCGCAACGCCCCTTCCGCGCGATCCCATAGTTCATCCGCGCCGACCCGCTTCGCCGGCCGCGTGGCCAGGCGTACCTGGACATCGTCGAAGCCGAAATCCCGGTAAACCTCGTATACCAACCCGATCAGTCCCGCCACTTCGCCCTGGATCTGGTCCTCGGTGCAAAAGATGTGCGCATCGTCCTGGGTAAAGCCCCGCACCCGCAACAGGCCATGCAACGCGCCGGAGTGTTCATTCCGGTGGCAGGATCCGAACTCGGACATGCGCAATGGCAGATCCCGGTAACTCTTCAACCCCTGGTTGAATATCTGGATGTGGGCCGGGCAATTCATCGGCTTGATGGCGAAGTCGCGCTCTTCGGAGCGAGTCATGAACATTTCATCACCGAACTTGGAAATATGCCCGGACTTCTCCCACAGCACCCGATCGATAATCTGCGGAGTTTTGACCTCCTGGTAATTGCGCGCACACAACTGGCTGCGGATATAGTTTTCGATCTCCTTGTATATGCGCCAGCCGTGGTCGTGCCAGAACACCATTCCCGGCGCCTCAGGCTGGAAATGGAACAGGTCCAAGCGCTTGCCGATTTTGCGGTGATCACGCTTCTCCGCTTCCTCCAGGCGGTGCAGGTACTCCTTGAGGGCCTTCTTATCGGTCCAGGCGGTGCCGTAGATCCGCTGCAGCATTTCCCGGCTGGAGTCTCCGCGCCAGTACGCGCCGGCGACCTTGGTCAGTTTGAAGGCCTTGATGCGCCCGGTACTAGGCACATGGGGCCCGCGGCAGAGATCGGTGAAATCCCCCTGGTTGTACAAGGACAAATCCTCACCAGCCGGAATCGACTCGATGATTTGCGCCTTGTACTCCTCGCCGGCGGCACGGAAAAAATTCACCGCCTCATCCCGGGGCAGCACGGAACGGCTGATTTTCAGGTCCTGGCGCGCCAGTTCCGTCATGCGCGCCTCGATGCGATCCAGGTCTTCCGGTGTAAACGGCCGCTCAATGGCAAAGTCATAGAAAAAACCGTCCTCGATAACCGGCCCTATGGTCACCTGCGCGGCCGGGAACAATTGCTTGACCGCCTGGGCCAGCAAATGGGCACTGGAATGCCGGATGACCTCCAGTCCTTCCGGATCCCGTTCGGTAATGATGCGCAAACGCGCGTCATCGCGCAGTACATGGGAGGTATCCACCAGGTGTCCGTCCACTTCCGCCGCCAGTGCGGCACGCGCAAGGCCGGGGCCAATGTCGTGCGCGACTTCGTGGACGGAAACCGGTGCGGGATAACTGCGGGTGCTGCCGTCGGGCAGCGATATCTTTGGCATGGGGTACTCCATTCTTTCAGTGGTGACCTTTACAAGGGGCCACTTGTTCATCATTGGTGGCCCGCACAATGGGCCCCCGAAAATCAGCCATAAGAGATAAGCCATAAGTGAGACAGCGAACTCCATCCACACTTATTGCTTATGACTTATAGCTTATAGCTGGTGTGCAAATTGGTAGGCGCGATTGGATTCGAACCAACGACCCCCACCATGTCAAGGTGGTGCTCTAACCAGCTGAGCTACGCGCCTGTTGAAAACAGTTAAAAGTGCACAGTAACAAAGTGAAAAGTTAAACCATTCAAGGATTAACTCCCCTTGGAACTCCTCATTTACTTTTTACTTTTTACTTTTCACTTATCACTACTTCACAGGGACGCTAAGCATACCGGGCCACCTTTCCCGACTCAAGGGCAGAACACTATCTGTCGGCGCCTACCGCCCGGCCCGCCGCCTGCGCCTCCACCACAGCAATGGCGGTCATGTTCACCAGTCCGCGCACCGTCAAGGCATTGGTGACGATATGCACCGGCCGCGCGGCGCCCACGAGAATGGGGCCGATGGTCACGCCGCCGCCGAGCACCTTCAGCATGTTATAGGCGATGTTGGCCGCGTCCATGTTGGGCATGACGAGCAGGTTGGCCTGCCCCTTGAACGGGGAATTCGGAGCCACCTTGGCGCGCACCTCCTCCGACAGCGCCACATCCGCCCGCATTTCCCCCACGACACCCAGGCCGGAATCCTGTGCGCCGATGAGACGCAGGGCGTCCCTTACCTTACGGGCGGAGTCATTGTCGTGGGAACCGAAATTGGAATGGGACAGCAGCGCCACGCGCGGCTTGATGCCGAAGCGGCGCACGCACTGGGCCGCCAGGTGGGTCATTTCCGCGATGTCTTCCGCCGACGGGTCCGATGTGACGTGGGTGTCGCAGACAAAAAATGTGCCGGTCGGCAACACAAGAACATTAACCGTGGACAGTTGCTGCACCCCCGGCGCCTTGCCGATCAGGTCGACCACATGCCGCAGGTTATCCGCAAAGGCCCCGTTCCACCCACAGATCAGCGCATCGCCCATGCCCACCTGGAGCGCGAGCGCGCCAATGACCGTGGCATGGTCCGGGATCCTGGCTGGAGGTTTGCTTTTGTTGCCGGCCAACTCCTGGTAGCGGCGCAGGAATTCATCTGCGCGCGGGATATTCTCCGGATCGATCACCGTTACATCCTTGCTGAGATCCATGCGCAAACCCAGCTCCGCTGCGCGCCGGGCGATGACAGCCGGCCGGCCGACGAGGATGGGTCGCGCCAAACCTTCCTCCACGGCCTGCTGCGCCGCCTGCAATATCGTGGCTTCCTCGCCATCGGCATAAATGACCCGTTGCGGATCGCCCTTGGCCTGGGTGAACACGTGCTTCATCAGGAAGCCGGTCTGGAACACGAATTGGATCAGCTTCTGGCGGTAGGCCTTGAAATCCGTGATCGGCCGCGTGGCCACGCCGCTGTCCATGGCGGCCCGGGCCACCGCCGGCGCGAGGCGCACGATCAGACGTGGATCAAATGGTTTCGGAATCAGGTACTCCGGGCCGAACTTCAGGTTGCCGCCGCCGTAGGCCTTGGCAACCAAATCGGAGGTCTCGGCCATGGCCAGGTCAGCGAGGGCGCGCACGCAGGCAAGTTTCATCTCGTCGTTGATGGCCGTGGCGCCCACGTCCATGGCGCCGCGAAACAAAAACGGAAAACACAACACGTTGTTAACCTGGTTGGGGAAATCCGAACGCCCGGTGGCGATGATGGCATCCGGACGCACCGCCTTGACCTCATCCGGCATGATCTCGGGCGTGGGATTGGCCAGCGCCAGCACCAGCGGCCGCGGCGCCATGCGCCTGACCATGTCCTGTTTCAGCACGCCGCCGGCTGATAATCCGAGAAACACGTCCGCGCCCTCCATGACGTCCGCCAGCGTGCGCGCCGGCGTGTCGACGACGTAGAGCGCCTTGACGGGATCCATGAGTTCCGTGCGACCGCGATACACGACGCCGATCACATCCGTAACGATGATGTTCTCGCGCTTCAGGCCGACCTTCTGCAGCAGCCGCAGGCAGGCCAGCGCCGCCGCCCCGGCCCCGGAGGTCACCAGCTTCACATCACGGATGTCCTTGCCGACGACGCGCAGGCCATTCAGCACTGCGGCGCAGACTATGATCGCGGTGCCGTGCTGGTCGTCGTGCAGCACCGGGATCTTCATGCGCGCCTGCAGTTTGCGCTCCACTTCGAAACACTCGGGCGCCTTGATGTCCTCGAGATTGATGCCACCAAAGGTGGGCTCCAGGCTGGCGATGATGTCCACCAGCTTGTCCGGATCCCGCTCTTCGATCTCCAGGTCAAATACATCTATACCCGCGAATTTCTTGAACAGGGCCGCCTTGCCCTCCATCACCGGTTTGGCCGCCAGCGGACCAATGGCCCCCAATCCCAGCACCGCAGTCCCGTTGGTAACCACCGCGACCAGGTTGCCGCGCCCGGTCAGCAGCGGCGCCTGCGCCGGATCGCGCACGATCTCATCGCAGGCCGCAGCCACACCCGGCGAATAGGCCAGGGCCAGGTCCTGCTGATTGGCCAGCGGCTTGGTGGCGTGAATTGAGATCTTGCCGGGTGGATCGCTGCGGTGATACTCCAGCGCCCGCTCCCGTAATTCCTCTCTCATCCGCGTTTCCATTGCTTGCGCTCCTGTATCGCCGCCGGGGGGATTTCCAGTTCGGCCGCCTGCAGCGCGCGAATCTCGTCGCGCAGATTTGCCGCCTCTTCAAATTCCAGATCGCGGGCGTGGCGGTACATGCGCTCCTCCATTTCCCGCAGGCACTTCGCCCGGGCCGCCGGCGTCAGCGCCACATAGCTCGCCGTTTCCTCGGCGACGCGAGACAGCTTGCGTCCACGGCCGGAGACCTGGAAGTGCGCGCCTTCCATGATATCGATGACCGCCTTTTGAATCCCCTGCGGCGTGATCCCGTGTTTCACATTGAAGTCGCGCTGCCGCTGGCGGCGTCGATCGGTCTCGTCCAGTGCGCGGCGCATGGAACCGGTGATCTTGCCCGCATAGAGAATGGCGCGGCCGGAGAGATTGCGCGCCGCGCGACCGATGGTCTGGACCAGCGTGGTTTCTGAGCGCAGGAACCCCTCCTTGTCTGCATCCAGGATGGCCACCAATGCCACCTCCGGCATGTCCAGTCCCTCGCGCAGCAGGTTGATTCCCACCAGCACGTCAAATTTCCCCAGGCGCAAGTCGCGGATGATCTCGACGCGCTCCACGGTCTCCACGTCCGAATGCAGGTAGCGCACGCGCACGTCATGCTCGGCCAGGTAGTCGGTAAGATCCTCCGCCATGCGCTTGGTGAGCGTCGTGACCAGCACGCGCTGATTCAACGCCACGCACGCCCGGATCTCGGACAACAAATCATCCACCTGCGTGGCCACCGGGCGCACCTCCACCTCGGGGTCGACCAGACCGGTCGGGCGCACCAGTTGCTCCGCGATCTGACTCGAGCGTTCCCGCTCATAGGGCCCGGGGGTTGCCGACACATACAATCGCTGCGGCGCCAGTTGCTCAAATTCGTCGAATCGCAACGGGCGATTGTCCAGCGCGCACGGCAGGCGGAAGCCGTACTCCACCAGGTTCTCCTTGCGCGAACGATCGCCGCGATACATGGCGCCCAACTGTGGAATCGTGACATGACTCTCATCCACCACCAGGAATCCGTCCCGGGGCAGGTAATCGAACAGTGTCGGCGGCGGCTCGCCCGGCCTGCGTCCGGACAGGTGGCGCGAGTAATTCTCGATGCCCGCGCAATACCCGATCTCCAGCATCATTTCGATGTCGAAACGCGTGCGCTGCTCCAGGCGCTGCGCCTCCACCAGTTTGTTGGCGGCGACCAGGAACTGCAGGCGTTCCTGCAATTCCACCTTGATCGCCTCGACCGCATTCAGCACCGTCTGCCGTTCCGTTGCGTAGTGGGTCTTGGGATGAATGGTCAGGCGCGGAACACGCCGCAATACGTCCCCGGTCAGCGGATCAAACAATGCGATGGATTCGATCCGGTCATCAAACAGCTCCACGCGCACGGCCTCGCGTTCCGATTCCGCGGGAAAGATATCGACCAGGTCGCCGCGCACGCGATAGGTGGCCCGATGCAGTTCAATCTCGTTGCGCGTGTACTGCATTTCCGTGAGCCGGCGCAGGAGGTGGCGCTGCTCCATGGGCTCGCCCCGGTCCAGGTGCAGCACCATTTTCAGGTACGCCTGTGGATCCCCGAGGCCATAGATGGCGGATACGGTGGCGACGATAATCGTGTCCTTGCGTTCCAGCAGGGCCTTGGTGGCGGACAGGCGCATCTGCTCGATGTGTTCGTTGATGGAGGCGTCCTTCTCGATATATGTATCCGTCGTCGGCACATACGCTTCCGGCTGGTAGTAGTCGTAATAGGAGACGAAATACTCCACCGCATTCCTGGGGAAAAACTCCTTCATTTCGCCATACAACTGCGCGGCCAGGGTCTTGTTCGGGGCCAGGATCATGGTGGGCCGCTGAATGGCCGCAATGAGATTGGCGACGGTGAAGGTTTTGCCCGAACCGGTCACACCCAATAATGTCTGGTGCGCCAGACCATCGTGCAGACCGTCCAATAACTTTTGTATGGCCTCGGACTGATCGCCGGCAGGCTTGAATGCGGCAACAAGTTGGAACGAATTGGACATGGAATGCTCGGTTGATCAGGAGTCCGGGCAGTTTACACCGCTGCCGACCGCAGGTTGACCCATCACCGGGTCGCAATTACCATAGCGCCCCTTCTTTGCAGTGGGCACCGGCGGCATTTGGCCGGCAGGTGCAAGATCCGATTATTCCCCGGTAGCTCAGTCGGTAGAGCGGGTGGCTGTTAACCACTAGGTCGGCGGTTCGAGCCCGTCCCGGGGAGCCATTCTCCAGTCCGCTTTCAGCGATGGGGACCTTCCCCTGACGTCAAGTTCAGAGATGCAGGTAACGATTCGGCCTGGATCAGAACGCCCGCCCATGCCTCGTCAAGCGCAGCCCGCGCGAATATCGGCGACTGATCAGGATACGGCCGCCGGTCTACGGGCAGGACAAAAACGATACAGCCCGGTGTGCTCAAGTGTGAATTACGTCACACAAATCCACGCAAAATCGCGGAACTTCAGCCTCTGCCAGCCGACTATTAATTAAGGCAACCGCCTTGCCTATGTGGAGGCGAAAGCACATGAAACGATTCAGCACGATCGTCGTTGCAGTTTTGACATCAGGTTTGGTTCTGACCGCCCCATCGGCGCCGGCCGGCGATAAAGGACGAGACAAGGCCATGGAAAGCGTTGTAGAAGGGACCGCGCACCATCAGACGGTTCTGGAAGACAAAATGCAAACTGCCCCGGCGGAAGCGCAATCCGGTCTTGAGACCGCAATCGAGAACAGTTCGAAAGGCCAATCCGGCGCAATTGACGGGCTTGAGCGAAGGAACTTCGACGGAGAAGAGGAGTGGGGGCTGTGGGATCGAGAGCGGTCTGGTCAGTCTTTTGATCAGCCGACACGCAGGCCGCGCAGAAAGTAATCAGCATTTCCCCGCCCGAATCAAATAAAACCGCTCTGCGGGTCCGGGCGGGGTACGCTGGACCGTGGCAGACAGTGACCAGGGCGTCACGGTGACGGAAGCAGTTCACATTTCCGGCGACGCAATGGCAATTATGTGACGCCCTTCACTGAAAAATCCGCGGGATTGCGAAGCATTGCACAGAATCTCCTGTCTTAGAGGCATAGGGTCTGAATCGTCCGAGCAAGTGGAGGAACTGATCATGAAACTCAACAGACATACATTGCTTCCGGTACTGCTGACCATTTCGGCATGCGGCACGATGCCCGAGGAACGGGCCATCAGCGGCGCAGGTATCGGCGCCGCATCGGGTGCCATCATGGGGGCGGTGACCAGTCTGGCCGTCGGTCCGGGCGCATTGATCGGCGCTTTGGGTGGTGGATTGGTCGGGGCGCTGACCAACAAGGACCAGGTCAACATGGGCGAGCCCGTCTGGAAACGGGGACAAACCGGCACTAAATCAGCTGTTCCCGTGGAATCTGTTACAAAGGAACCACCTGTGGCCGCAGGCCCGGATCCCGAAACGGTGGCCAACATCCAGAGCAGGTTGAGCTACCTCGGGTATAACCCCGGCCCCGTGGACGGCATTTACGGCAAGCGGACGGCCCGGGCCATCCGTGCGTTCCAGATGGATCACGGCCTGAAGGTTGACGGGCAGGTCTCCACGGCACTCGAGGATCGCATCCAGGTCGCGCCGAAGGCCGGTGCGTACAGCATCTAAACTGCCTTAGCCATTCACGTCCCCATCCGGCCACGCGTTCTGAGCGTGTGGTCGGGTGGGGACGGGTGGTTGCCGGATGCCTGCACGGGTAAGATAAGCGCGTGAACCTCAGGTACCTCTGGCTGTTATTGCTCCCCGCCGCGTGCTCCACCACGCGCAATCCCCTGGGCAATTTTGAGCCGGTCGAGGCGATCACCATCATCGAGGCTCCGGCAGCGCAGGCCTCCCCTGCTGATGCCGGGATCGTGGAACACGGGCGTTACCTGGTGGGATTGCTCGGCTGCGAAAGCTGCCATACGGATAGAGCCCTGCTCGGCACCCCGCGCATGGATCGGCAGTTGGCCGGATCCGATGTCGGGATTGCCTACAGCAATCCGCTGAAACAGCCGCGGCCCGGGGTCGTCTATCCCGCCAACCTGACGCCGGATATGAAGTCCGGCATCGGCGCGTGGACTGACCAGGAGATCATCGCCGCCATCCGCACCGGCCTGGACCGCAGCGGCCGGCAACATCTGCCGGTCATGCCCTGGCCGGGGTACCAGAAACTTTCGGACGCCGATGCCGCGGCCATTACCGCGTACCTGCGCGCCTTACCTCCGGTGGAGCATGCGGTTCCTGAGAATGTGCAACCGGGGTCCGCCGCGCACGCGCCCTACGTACATTTTGGCGTGTACCAGAGCCAGCACTAATTCGCGTCCCGATTCCGGCACAAGTACTCCCGCACCCGCGCCGGCGCATTCCACATCAGGACGTCCAGGATCGAAAGATTCGGGATGTGCTGGTACGGACGACAGTCGTAGACAAACACCGGCATTTCTGTGAACGATATCCGGATGCCGCGCGTTGCAAATGCGGCCGCATCAAATAATTCCCGGCCACCGGGAGGATTAAGGTACTCGCTGGCGCCCAGCGCACTGCTGATCTCCAATGCCCAATGGCCGGGATCATTTATCTCCGGCAGCGCCAGCCCCAGCTCCGACAAATTATCCAGGTGGGCATTTATCCCGAGGTAGGCACACACGAGCGCAAGGGATCGCACGTTCACATCGCGCAGCAATGCGGAATCCCCGTCCAGCAGGCTGCCGCGAACCAGTTCACGCACCGCTGCAAAGTGCGGAGCCCGTCGCACGCGATAGTGGTCAATCTGTCCCAGGATCCGCTCCGCCGCCCGGGCACGATCCACGGTAACCACATCCTTGATAAGCATATCGGCGCCGGTGTGAATAACCGGAACGGATACATACTGCCACCCCTGCCTGGGATGCAGTATGCGATTCCGGTTCATCCAGGATTTGGGTGTGTACTTGACGACGTCGAACACAATCCAGCGATCGGTCCGGGCAATGAGTTCGTAATAACCCAGATAGGGGAAAAAATACGGCTGCATTATCCCAAGTCGCACCTTCTCAACTCCGGATAATCATTGCTGTATGGTTGGTTCCATGCGTACGCGAAGTTCCCCGGCATGCCGGTAGCATATTTCCATAATTGCAGTGATTCTATCCACCGTGCCCAGGTCAATTCCGTCGCCCAGGGGCAACTGCAGCAGCCGTTCAGAAATTGCGATCGTGGCAGGCAGAGAGAGGTCCGCATCCGGAAATAACAGATTGTAGGGCGTCAGCCGGTGCACCCCGGGATAAAAATAGCGTCTTGCGAGGACGTTCTCGGCGCGCATCACGGCAAGCAACTGATTGCGGCTTATTCCCAGGCGCGCAGGATCGACGTCGAAGATGCAATACTGGTGGTTGCTACGCTGGCTACCGGCATAGTCTACGAACGCACCAACGGATTCCTTCACATCCCATTCGGCGTAGCGTCGATAGAGCTCCACATTGCGCCGTATCCAGTGGTCCAGATTTTCCAGACTGAGCAGGCCCATTGCGGCCTGGGCTTCCGTCATCTTTCCATTGATTCGCAGGGGCACGCGATCGAATGTCTCCGCCACGTGAAAGTTTCGCACCGTTCGAACGCGCTCCGCGAGCCGATCATCGTCAGTGGCAAGGCATCCACCCTCCGCTGAGCTGAACACTTTGGTGGCATGAAATGAGTAGATTGCCAGGTCTCCCCATGTCGCCAGGCTGATTCCGTCATGCTCACACCCCAGTCCGTGAGCAGCATCGAAAAACAGCCGGATACCGCGCGCATTGCACAGTCGTTGCAACCCTGCGGGGTCGCACGCCCTGCCCCATACATGCACGCCTAAAATTGCCGAGGTGCGGGGCGAAATCAGCGGCTCTGCAAGCGCTGCACTTATGTTGTGCGTCTGCGGGTCAATATCACAGAACACCGGCGTGAGCCCCGCCCAGGACAATGCCTGCACGGTGGCAGGAAACGTGAAGGAAGGAACAATCACTTCGCCATGGAGATCCATGGCCTTGCACGCCACCATTAGCGCCACCGTGCCGTTGGTTACGCACACGACATTACGAACGCCAAGATACTCAGCCAGCCGTCGATCCAGCTCGCGGACCAGCGGCCCATGATTGGTAAAGTAGCGACGCGCGAAGATTCCCCTGAAGGCCTCTTCAAACCGTTCCCACGGCGGCAGATTGAGCTGGCCAACATGAACCGGCTCCTGAAATTCGGGCTTCCCGCCAAAGATCCCGAGGTCATCAAGCCGGCGCTTCGTCACTACGGATTTCTCCGTTGGGAAAATGCGGCATGGATGTCCGGCGCATGCCCGCGCATGAAGCGAAACAGCTCCGCAAGCACCCTTTCATCACCCGGCAACAGCGACTCGCCGACCGGCATTTGGATAAAGCGCTGCGCAAGCCGCTCGGTGACCGGCAGTTCCGGCGTGGAGACAAAATCCGGACAATGCTGGGATCGGTGCAGCGGAGGGCTGTAATAGGGGCGCGCCAACGCATTCTCTCCCCGCAGTATTTCAACGGCCTGATCCCTGCTCAGCGGAAAATCATCGTCCACCTCGAGCAGGAAAAACTCATAATTCCACTGTTCCCCATTGTTCTCGTACCTGACCCAATCCAGCCCTTCGATGCCGGTGAATGCATCTGAGTAGGCCCGGTAGCGCGCGCAATTCCGCTCCACCAGGCCGTCCAATCCATCCAGGCACGCCAACGCCGCCGCGGCATGGATTTCATTCAGCTTTGCGTTCATACCGATGCCGGCGGTCACCCCATCGTCAATGATGCCGAAGTTCCGCTGCCGCCTTAATACCTCGGCCAATCCGCCATCCCGCGTCGTTACATAGCCGCCCTCAAATCCGTTCAGCAATTTTGTTGCATGCAGGCTGAATACTTCGGCCAATCCAAATCCGCCAATCGGACGCCCCCGGTACGTGCAATGCGCGCCGTGCACGGAATCGAATATCAATGGCACGCCGGATGTGGCCGATAATTGTTCAAATTCGGCGACAAAACATGGGCTGTTTACCTGATGCACGGCCAGAATCAGCGACGTCTCATTGCTGATTGCTCCAGCCACTGATTTCGGATCCAACGCGTGTGTGAACGCGTCAATGTCGCAGAAGCGCGGCCTCAGCCCCGCCCATTGGGCCAGATGCGGCAAGCCTGCATAGGTGAATGCCGGCATTATCGCCTCGCCTCCGGGCTGCCGGGCCAATACCTGCATAAGTATGATCAGCCCGAGGGATGCATTTGCCACGGCGACAACATGTGGAACTTCATGGAGGTCACAAAGCCGATTTTCCAGCTCCCGCACCAGCGGTCCGTTATTACTCAGCCGGCGGCGATCAAACATTCCTTTTGCATGCCGAAAAAACTGGCCAGGATCGGGAGAGGCGAGCTGGCCAATGGGCCGCGCGGTACTGAACGCAGGTGGCCCTCCAAAGACCCCCAAATCGCAAACGTGACGCTTCACTATATTATTTCTGCCGGCGTCAACACCGCATCGTAACGATAGTGTGCGGCGTAGTATTCGGCCGGCATCTGCCGGAATAAAGCGTTCCAGCCCGTGGCACGCGCCAGTTCCGCGAATTGAGATTGAGAACGCCAGATTCCCACCGGGGAACCCGGGTCGTCCGCGATCCCCTCCTGAACATCGCCATCGCGATAAAAATTCGAGATCCGATCCCGATCCGGGAGATTGCCGATAAACATGTGCGAAACACCGCAACAGCGAGCACGCAGTCCACCCAACACTGCGCGCGCCTTCGCCTCCGGAAGGTACTGGAAGGAACCGTAGCAAAGCCCTTTCGTAAAGCGCTCCACTCCCGCTGAACGGCTTACGAACGCCTCGACATCGTCGAGCAGGTACTCGTCTCGCCCAGGTCGGGCAAAGTTCGCTTGAGCAACCTCAATAAGCACTCCCGAAAAATCGACGCCGAGACCTCCGCTGCAATGGGCGAAAATCCGGGTGCTTAGCGCGCCATTTCCACAACACAAATCCAGCAGGCAATCGGCGGCTTGCAGGTCAAGGCCCGCCCGCACTGCGTCAACAATCATTGCGATTTGGTCCTCGCCCACCGGTTTCCCGTTTACCGTGCGCCGCACCTGCCCCCAGAAATCGTCCGCAGCGCAGGTTTTTGGAAATTCCTTGTAAAAATACTCGTTTGACATCCGGGTTCCCTTGGCGCCGATTCAGCGCCGTAGCATCAACCAGGTCAATATACGCAGCAGTTTACCCGCAGTAAGACCGGAGCCGGCAGTGGCGGGAGTTTCGGGTTGACCGTCGGGGTCGGAGAACGTCGGTTTACCACTGAACCATGTCAAAGACAGTTGCTCGTTGGATTCCCGGTAACTAGACATGATGGCGCGCCTTCGCTCCGAACCGAGCAATGGTGTTTCATCGAAAATGCCCTGCCCGGCACTGTGCCTGCTTAGCTCCATTAGTTCGCGATGGAAGCGGCGCTTTTGCACCGTCCGGAGCGGCAGCCGATTCAGCGAACGCTGGAATTCAAGCAGATCGCGATTCAGAGACACGTTTATCTCGTCGGGCGGCGGCGTCAGCCCCGTGTCCACCACGCCCGCGTGTTGAAGAAAATCACTCCGCAGTGTGCCTCCAGCAAATGCCGCCGACTCAAAGCGGCGCACGCATACAGCACCGCGGCCGAACGTGGCTGCCCATTGCTCCAATTGTGCGCTGTAATCCCAGAGTCTGAAATCCTTCTCAATGCTCTCTTCAAGACTGTGCGTTGCGCCCTGCGCCTTCACAGTCTGGTTGTACCACGATTCGTGCGCATCATCCTGACGCCGAATGTAGACCAGGATGCGCGGCTCACGTCCGTCAAGCGCGCCGCACTCATGCAACAAGCGGCGCAATTCCTCCGGTTGCGGAAAAAGATAAAAATCCTCGGAGCTGAGGATGATATCGCCGCAATGACCAGCCACAGCGGTCCGCAGTTCCGCCGCCAGCGTCGAAAGTGATTTCTGCTGGGAAATCGCCCAGTCCGGATAGCCGCCACCAATCAGAAACGCCAGGTCGTGGTGCCCGAAACCGCGCAGGTTGACGTCGGGGTACAGGACCCCCTGTTCGCGCAACAACTGCTCACGATTCTCGTATAGCAGGCGCTGCAGGTAAGTGGACCCGGTTTTGGGCGCCCCGATATGGACCGTCAGCCGGCGCACGCGGGTGGATATCGCTCGTTGATCGCGCCGCCGCCGGTGACTTCAGGGGTGAGGCCGCAGATGTGCCAGAGCTGGGCGCGGATGGCGACCGCATCGCCTGCGTCGCAGAGCCGGCGCAGTCGCGCCAGCTCACCCTCGTACCGCGACCAGTCCAGTTGCGGGTGCCGGGCGAGAAATATTTTCGGGTGTGCAGTTTGTCCACGCTGTTCGAAGTCGTGGAACAATTCCTCGTTGAGTTTTTCCCCTGCCCGCAGTCCGGTGAACTGGATCTGAATGTCACGCCCGGGCACAGCACCGGTCAAGCGGATCATCTGTTCCGCCAGGTAGGCAACGCGAACAGCATTGCCCATGTCGAGAACGAAGATCTCGCCGCCGTTGCCCATGGCCGCCGCCTGGAGGATCAAACCGCAGGCCTCGGAATTGGTCATGAAATACCGCGTCACATCCGGATGCGTGACCGTCACCGGACCACCCTGCTTTATCTGGGACTGGAACAGGGGAATCGCGCTGCCGTCGGAGCCGAGGACATTGCCAAAACGCACGGTGATGAATCGCGTCCTGTCCCTGCCATTGCGCGATTCGCACACCACCTCCGCAAGCCGCTTGGTCGCCCCGAGGATCGACACCGGGTTGACGGCCTTGTCGGTGGAGATCAGCACAAAGCGTTCGCAGGCATGGGCGTGGGCGGCATCGGCCAGTAGCTGGGATCCGAACACGTTGTTCAGCACTGCCTCGCGGCAATGTTCCTCCAGTATCGGCACATGCTTGTAGGCCGCCGCGTGAAACACGACCTGCGGCCGGTGCGCCAGCATGAGCTGTTGAACGGCGACAGCGTCGCACACGTCCCCAAGCACGGCCACGATCGGAGTCCGTCTGCTCGCATCCTCCTGCAGCAGCTCCTGATGAATGCGGTATAAGCCAAACTCGCTGCGGTCGACCAGCACCAGCCGCGTCGGGGCCAACCGGAGAATTTGCCGGCACAACTCGGCACCGATGGAACCGCCCGCGCCGCTGACCATAACCGTTTTGCGTTCCAGGCCCGCTGTAATCGTGCCCCAGTCCAACTCCACCTTTTCGCGCCCAAGCAGGTCATTAATGGAGACTTCCCGGATCTCGTTAAGAACGGCAGCACCCGCCACCATCTTGCTCAGACCGGGCAACAGGCGCATGGGCGTGCCACCCTCCTCGCAGCGCTCCACGATGCGGCGCATCTGCCCGGTATCCGCGGAAGGGACGGCAATGACAATGATGTCCGGCCGGTGTTCCCGGCACAGGGCCGGGATGGCATCCACGTCACCCAGCACTCGCACCCGTTGAATTTCCGCCTTGCGCAGTTCCGGTTTGTCATCGACAAACCCCACTGGAAAATATCGGCCGTCGCGCAGCATCTCGCGCACCACCATTTCACCGGCACGGCCGGCGCCCACGATAAGCACGCGCGTGGTCACAGTGTTGGTATCGAAGGTCACGCGCCGATCGCGCAGGAACCGGTAGCCGAGCCGGGGTGCGCCGAGGCAGAAAATCAGCACCATGGGGTACAGGATCAGGATCGAACGCGGGACACCCTCGAGGCGAAACAGGATGAACATCGCCAGCGATATACTCATGGCCCCCAGCGCGGCGGCGCGGACAATGTTGAGCAGGTCCGGAATGCTCGCGAAACGCCAGATGCCGCGGTACAAACGGAAGGCGAAATAGACGCCACCCTGCAGCACCATCACCAGCGGTATGAGCATGACGCTCAGGCGCCAGTCCTGGAATGGAAACTCGAAGTTGAAACGCGCCCACCACGAAAACTGCCAGGCGAACGCCGCCATGAACAGGTCGTGCAGAATGATGATGGTACGTTTGCTAGGTAGCATCCGCCGCTCCTGTAGGACGGGATAAGCGTAGGGCGCGCTTCAGCGCGCCGTCTGGGTCTCGCGGCCGGCTGAAGCCAGCCCTACAGCATCGGGTCGCAGATTTGGTTTTAGCATGTAGCGCGCTTCAGCGCGCCGTCCGGGTCTCGCGGCCGGTTAAAGCCGGCCCCACAGTGGATTATGCAAGTTTTCGGCACGGCAGCACACTAGCTGGCCCCATGCCGGCGCTGGGTGTAGTACCAAAGGGCGGATGCGAAGATCGTGGCCGTCAGGGCCGCCAGGGGCAGGAGGTCATAGTCTGCGGCCACCACTGCCAGCGGCCCGAGCATCAGGAAATTGGCCAGCAGGAACCGGAGCAGCAGGCCCCGATGTCCGAGCCCGGATTGCACCAGCAATTGATAGGCATGGGTGCGGTGTGGACTATACCATTTCTCCCCACGCACCATGCGCAACGCCAGGGTCAACGACGCATCCATGATGAATGCCAGCAGCAGCAGCCACCACGCCAGCAGCGGCGCGGCGCCCGTCCGTTCACCATAAAGCGCCAGCATGCCGAAGCTGTAACCGAGCAGGCAACTGCCCACGTCACCCATGAACAGGCGCGCCGGCGGCCAGTTGAAGATCAGAAACCCAGCGCATGCCGCAACCAGGATCAGGCACAGCGTCGCGGCGCCCCATTGCCCACCCATGCCAAACAGGACGGCGCCAAAGGCGCCGGCGCTGATGCCTTGCACCGCGGCAATGCCGTCTGCGCCATCCATGAAGTTGTACAGGTTCGTTAGCCATGCGATTGCAAGGACGGCAACGGGAATGCCGGCCCATCCCAATTCCAGTGCCGAGGCACCCACTGCAACCCGGGGCAATCCCCCGCTCAGCCAGACTCCCAGCGCCGCAGCAATGAGGTAGCCGGCGGCACGATACCGTGCCGGCAATCCGTGCCGATCATCCAGCCAGCCAAACACGGCCACGATCACGCCTCCGGCACACAGCGACATCCCGAGCGTCCCGGGGATGCGATCCGTCGCGGTCAGGATTGCCCCACCTCCCAGGATGCACACTGCAATTGCCAGCCCACCACCGCGCGGCGTGGGTGCTGTGTGCAAACTCCGCGCACCGGGCACATCGATCATGTTGCGGCGGGTCGTATACCGCAGCACGCCCCACGTCAACACCACCGCCAGCGGAAACACCGGCAGCACCAGGGGCCACATGGCGGTCACGTTCATCGCGTTGATCTGTACCAGGCCACGGTCTGCGCAAGCGCCGCATCCAGTCCGAACTCCGGCTGCCAGCCGGTGGTCCGTCGAATCGGCTCGCCATCGACGAGCAGCGGCTGCGTCAGGCTGCGCAAGGCCCGGCCGCGCAGGAGCAGTTCCGGTAATTGCAGCGTTCGCAACCGCCGGCCCAGCAAGTCTGCCAGCTTGCCCGCCAGCACGGTTACGTCAAGATCAAAGTCAGCGAGCAGGTAGGTATTGTTTGCCACGCCGGTGTGCCTCATGCACACGACCAACAACTCCGCCAGGTTGTTCACGTAGACCATGCTGCGCAGGGCCGGCCGCGGCCCGGCCGGTAACGGCAGCCCCAGATCCAGATGCCGCAACAGCCAAAGGAAATTTCCGCTGTTGCCCGGGCCAAAGACCAGGGGAGCGCGCAAGGTGACCAGTTCCATGCCGCTGCCGGCACAGGTTTGCGCCAACGCCAGCTCCGCCGCCAGCTTGCTGCGCGCATAGGCATCCTGCGCCTGCAGCGGATCACCGGTTCGCAGGGGCTGTGGCACCCCATCACTTACGTGGTTTTCCCTGCCATGCACGCCCACCGTGCTGAGGAACACAAATCGGCGCACACCGGCGCGCACTGCCTGCTGCGCAAACTGCGTCGTGGCCACCACGTTGGCGCGATGAAATGGCTCGCGCCAGTGCCGCAAAAACCCGGGGACATGAACGCGCGCGGCCAGGTGTATGACGATATCCACGCCGCGCAGCACGCCTGTGCCGCGATGCCGGTCCGCCAGCAGGTCATCCTGGCACCACTCCACCGCGGCGACACGGTGCTGTGGCTCGTGCCGGTGCCAGGTGGCACGCAGCGCATAACCGGCGCGGTGCAGGGCCGGCAGGACTGCGGCACCCATGAACCCCGCGGCACCGGTGATTAGCACGCGTTCCATCCCCTGCTTCCCGGGAATCAGCCGGACCCGGTGGGGGCGCGCCCGAAATCGTCGTCGAGCCGTTCGATGTCGTCCTCGCCCAGGTAGGAACCGGTCTGTACTTCTATTACTTCCAGTATTTCCTTTTGCAAATTTGCCAGGCGATGGATGGTGCCCTGTGGAATATAGACGGATTCATTTTCTTTCAGTTGCAGCGTGTCATCGCCGCGTGTCACGGTGGCCTTGCCGCGCACCACGACCCAGTGTTCAGCCCGGTGCTTGTGCCGCTGCAATGAGAGTTTCTTCCCGGGTTGCAGGGTCAACCGCTTGACCTGGTAGTGATCCCCCCGATCCAGGGATTCGTAATTTCCCCATGGCCGCTGCACCGTCCGGTGCGAGACGGTCAATTCGCCGTAATCCGGCTTGAGCCGCTCGACCAACGACGACAGTTGCTGCGCATGACGCAGATCCGCCACCAGGACCGCATCGGCGGTTTCCACGATGGCCAGATTCTCGCAGCCCAATACGGCCACCAGCCGTCCCTGTGACAGGACGAGAGAATTGCGCGTGCCGTCCACAACCGTGTCACCCAGACACACATTACCGTCCACTCCCCGGGGCTCGCGTTCCCAGACCGCGTGCCACGAACCGATGTCCGACCAGCCGGACGCGAGCGGGACGACAACACATTGAAATTCCGGCGCCGTGCTGGCCGGTTCCATCACGGCATAGTCGATGGAAATGCGCGGGCAGCGGAGAAATTCTTCGCGCTGGACGCGAAAGAAAGTATCGTCGGACTGGCCTGCGGTAACGGCTGCAAGCGCGTGCCGGTGGATGTCAGGCTGAAAACGCTGCAAAGCCCGGAACCAGGTACTGCGCCGCAGGACGAATACACCGCTGTTCCACAGGTAGTCGCCCGAGTGGAGAAACTCCTCGGCCAGCGCGCGCTGCGGCTTCTCGACGAACTTCAATACCGGGGCTGCATCCGCTTTGGTGCTTGCGTCAAAACGGATGTAGCCGTAACCGGTCTCGGGTCGCGTGGGCACAACGCCCAGGGTGACAATGCTACCTGCCGCCGCGGCGGCAATTGCATGTTCCAGGCAACGTGCATACCGGGCGTCATCCTGCAACTCGTGGTCCGCGGGCATCACCACCAGGATGGGGTCCCCCGCTCCCGCGCGCGCCGCCGCGGCAGTCAATGCCGGAGCGGTATTGCGTCCCTCCGGTTCAAGGACGATCTCCCCCAGATCGCAATGCATGACCTGGGCCTGTTCCCGCACCAGGAAGCGATGCTGTTCATTGCAGATCACAACCGTCGGCCGGCGCCCGGCAATTGCACTTGCTTCGATTCGCGCCAGCGTCTGCTGCAAGGGTGAGGGCCGGCCGGCCAGGGCCAGGAATTGCTTCGGATACAGTTCCCGTGACAGCGGCCACAGGCGCGTACCGCTGCCGCCCGCGATGATGACGGGCACAATGGGTTCACGAACCGTATTTTCAGGAAGGGGACTCATGTCTGACTCATTTGCCGATAAAGATCCATAATGTGCATATTAATAATGTGTGCCGCAAAGCGCCGTAGCGCCAGCTCACGGGCACCGGCCCCCATGGCACGACGCAGGTCGGGGTCGCAGATCAGACTCTCAAGGGCCGAACCCAGGGCCGCGGCATCCCGAACCGGGACCAACAGGCCGGTTTCCCCGTGCTGTACCACCATCCGGCAACCTGCAATATCCGTCGCCACCACCGGCCTGCCGCTGGCGGCTGCTTCCAGCAATGCCTTCGGCGCTCCTTCATGGTAACTGGGCAGGCAGATAATGTGGGAACGGGACAGCAGCGCCGGCATGTCGGCGACTTGTCCCAACCATTCAACCGGCCCCGTGCGACGCCATACATCAAGGACCGCCGCGGAAATCGATTGTGGATTCTCCGGGTCGGGGTCCCCGGCTGCGACGAAACGGGCCACGACGCCTTTTGTTTGCAGTGCTTGCGCCGCGGAAACGAACTCTCTGATGCCTTTGTCCCTGAGCAGGCGGCCCACGAACAGGACTACCGGCTCCCCGTCGGACTCGGGCGTGGCTTGAAACAGGTCGGTGTCCACGCCGGTGCCGCACACCAGGGCACTACGATCGGGCGCTGCCAGCCCCAGTTGCAGCATCGAAACCTGATCCTCCGGATTCTGGAACAAGGCCCAGGCGCCCGTGCGGCGGATCAAGAACGCCAACACTGGAACAAGAACGCAGCGCAGCCAGTACAAGCGGCGCGAATTCGTATGAAACAATGTGCCCAAGCCCGTATAGGCATTGAGCACGCGCGGCACCGATGCGATCCAGGCGGCGAGGGAGCCGAGCAGGATCAATTTGACCGATACGTTATGCACCAGGGCCGGGCGTATCTCGCGAAACAGCCTGACCAGCTGCAAAAGTGCGCGCAGGTCTGCAATAGGATTACCCGTGCCCCGCGCCATCGCGACATGCCGCACTTGAATTCCGGGCCACGCCCCCGGGACCGCACCAGGCGGTACCCGCGTGATCACGGTGACGTCATACCCGGCCCGTGTCGCCTCCTGTGCCAGTGCGAGGCGATGGGACAGAAAGTAGTCGTACTCAGCGATCAGCAGTACGAGTCTTTTTCTATCTATACCAGTGTTCATGCCAGGCCTGAAAGGTAAGCAGATTCCAGAGGGCGTTTTGCCGATTGGAGCGGCCACTGAGATGTTCCTGCCACAATGCCCGGACCGCACCTGTGTCCAGGATGCCGGACGCATCCAGCCGCGCCGGGTCCAGCATCGCCTCGGCCCAGTCACGCAATCCGCCGCGCAGCCAGTCCGCCAGCGGCATGGTGAATCCGGATTTGGGCCGCGTGAACAGTCGTCGTGGCAGGTACCGCTCCAGGATCTGCCGCGCCAGCCACTTGCCGGTGAGGCCGCGCACACGCAGCGGCCAGGGCCACCGCCACGCGGCTTCAATGACCCGGTGATCCAGCAACGGCACGCGGCACTCCAGCGCCACGGCCATGGTGGCCCGGTCCACCTTCACCAGCACATCATCGGGCAGGTAGACCGCCGCATCCAGATACTGCAGCTGTTCCCCCTTGCCCGTCAGGGCCTGCAGGACCGCAGCATCACCGAATGCCGTGCGACGCCGCCCGCCGCCATGAATGAAACTGTTTGCATCCGGCAAGGCAGCAAGCAACTGCCCGTAGACCTCATGCGCCGGAGCCCGCAGACAGGCCGCAAGCTTGTGCAACTTGTCCGCGGTTTGCCGGGGCCGGACAGTCGCCGGCAGCATCCCTGCCAGCGCATCCCAGCGCGCGGGACTCACCGCATCCAGCATTGCAGCCAAGGGTCGCCGCAAGGCCGCCGGCGCACCGAGCGCGGGCGCCAGCAGCGGGCCGGCATATACATGGCGATTGTAGCCGGCAAAGGCCTCATCGCCGCCATCACCGGACAGGGCCACGGTCACTTGCGCACGTGTCAGGCGCGCCAGCAGAAACGTCGGGATCTGGGAAGAATCGGCGAACGGTTCGTCATACATGCGGGCGAGGTCAGGGATCACGGCCAGGGCCTCCGCCGGCGTGACCCGCAATTCCGTATGCACGGTACCGAGATGGCGCGCCACAGCGGCGGCGTGCGCGGACTCATCGTGGGACGCCTCGGCAAAGCCGATGGAAAACGAGCGCACCGGTTGTGAACCCACCTGCTGCATCAACGCCGCCACCAGCGACGAATCAATGCCGCCGGACAAAAATGCACCCAGTGGGACATCGGCAATCATCTGCTCGCGCACCACCTCGCGCAGCAACTGGTCCATGGCGTCGACGGCCTGCGGCAATGCGGCATCGCGCGGCGCGCTGACCACCGACTCCAGCGTCCAGTAACGCGACAGCGCCGGGGCGCTGCCGACGCGGCAGGTCAGAATGGCGCCGGCCGGCAACTTGCTGATGCCACGGTAAATACTGCGCGGCGCCGGCACAAAGCCGTAGTGCAGGAAGTCCTGCGTGGCATCCGGGTCCGGTTCCGGCCGCTGTGTGTGCAGCGCCAGCAACCCCTTGAGCTCGGAGCCAAACAGCAGCCGGCTCCGGTCCTCGCCCCAGTAGAGCGGCTTGATCCCGAGGCGATCGCGGACCAGGTGCAGCGTCCGTTCGCGCCGATCCCAGAGCGCGAAAGCGAACATGCCATGGCAACGGCGCACCGACGCCTCCACACCCCAGTGCGCACAGGCCTCCACCAGCGTCTCGGTGTCTGAATGGCCTCGAAACGCGACCCGGCATCCCGCGGCCTTCAGTTCACGACGCACTGCGAGATGATTGTAGACCTCGCCGTTGTACGCGATCACGAACCGGCCATCGGCGGATTGCATGGGTTGGGCGCCGGCGTCGGACAATTCCAGGATGCGCAGGCGCGTATGCGCCAGACCAACACCGGCATCGGCGTCATGCCAGATGCCCGAGGCATCGGGCCCACGGTGTTTCAATGCTTCCTTGGCCGCCTCCAGCCGCGGCCCGGCATCGGCCATGGGTCCCGCGCCAAGATACCCAGCCAGGCCGCACATGCTGTCAGCCCGGCGCCCGCAGGACTGCGGCCAGTTCGTCCAGCCGCGACGGCACGGAGTATCCCTGTTCAATCTTGCGCCGTCCCGCCGCACCCAGCCGCTGACAAAGACTTATGTCCTGCATCAAACCCTCCAGTGCCGCGCGCCATTCCGCATCAGTGCCGGCCAGCAGGCCGTCCTGTCCCTCGGCCACGATGTCACAATTGGCACCCACCCGGCTGCCGACGACCGGCACACCGCAGGCCATGTACTGGATCAACTTGTACCCGCACTTGCCCTTTTCCCAATCACCGTCACTGAGCGGCATGACACCAATATCAAAGCGGCGGATCTCCTCCGCCTCCATCGACTCGCTCCAGGGGCGCGATTCCACCGCCACGCCGTCCAGTTGCAGCGGCCCGCCACCGATGCAAATGAGTTGCAGGGGACGGCGCGCGGCCAGCTCGCGTAACACCGGACCCAGGGCCTTGAGGTAGTGCACCGTGGCCGGCGAACCGATCCAGCCAATCCGGCACGGCGTGTTCGCGTCACCAGGCTTGCGCGCTGAATAGCGATCCAGGTCCACCACGGATGGCAATATGCGCACCTCTCGCGCCCCGGCCGCACGGGCGTGATCGGCGATCCAGCGGTTACCGGCGGTGACCACATCCGCGCGCGCAAACACCTGATCAATTTTTCTCCGCAACAATGCGCGCCAGAGTGGATTGCGATGGTCCCGGTAACGGAGCCAGACTGCGTCATCACAATCCACCACCAGGCGATGACGGCGTAGAAATGGCTGCTCCAGCAGGAACGGCATCCAGGGCAGCAACTCCTTTTCCACCCACAACACCGCATCCTTTTCCACTTGCAAAAGATTCACCATCCGGCGCCCGTAGGATCGGGCCACATCGAAAACATCAGGGCATTTTCCCCGGTACAGGGATTCGACGTAGGCATTGGACAACAGCGGCAGAACGCGCACCTGTACTCCCTGTCGGGCGAGGTGCGGGACGAACTGCCACATGCGCACCCGGCTGCTGGCGCCGAGCGTGTCATAGCGGCACAGGGCCACTATGTGAGAGGTTTGAGTCATTGACCGGCCTGGAGATACTGGGATCGCCCTAACTCCGCTCCGATCTCTTATAGTTCTGTTGCACCCACTGCGCATATCGTTCGTCCAGCAATGGCCGCCACCAAGCCTCGTTTTGCAGATACCAACTCACGGTTTTGCGCAGTCCACTGACCAGACTCTCCCCAGGCTGAAAGCCCGTTGCTTTCCGCAGTTTTGTGGCATCTATGGCATAACGCCAATCGTGCCCGGGGCGGTCCGCGACAAAGGTAATCAATTCCGCACAGCTTGAGCCGCGCGCAGCCGGACAATCAGGATAGTGTTCCTGAAGTCGCGGGCTCGCGCCAATGGTCTCATCCAGAAGACGGCATAGATTCCTCACCAGGTCCAGGTTTGCAGTTTCCGCCCTGCCACCGATATTGTAGGTTTCTCCGACGCAGTCCATGCGCAAAATCTGATCAATTGCGCGGCAATGATCTTCCACAAACAGCCAGTCCCGGACATTGCTGCCATCTCCATACACGGGGAGTTCCCGGCCGGACAGTGCGTTCACAATCATGAGCGGGATCAATTTCTCCGGGAAGTGGTATGGTCCGTAGTTATTGGAACAATTACTGATGCTTATCCGCAGACCATAGGTTCTGTGGTAGGCCCGGACAAAATGATCCGACGCCGCTTTGCTGGCCGCATAAGGGGAACTCGGATCATAAGCAGTGGATTCAACGAATGCCGGATCGTCCCTGGCAAGCGTTCCGTACACTTCATCCGTGGAAACATGATGGAAACGGCAGTCCGGCGTTCCCTTGCCATCTCCCCACACATCTCGTGCTGCCTGCAGCAGGTTGCATGTGCCGACAACGTTGGTCTGGATGAAGGCATCCGGGCCATGGATGGAACGGTCAACGTGGGATTCTGCGGCAAAATGTACGATTCTATTGATCCTCTCTTCCCGCATCAGCTTGCATACCAGTGCAGTATCCCTGATATCCCCCTGCACAAACCGAAAGGTTTCCAGCCTTCGCAAGGACTCTATGCTGGGAAGGTTTCCTGCATACGTGAGCGCGTCCAGGACGACAACCCTGTCGCCCGCATGTGTTTGCGTCCAGTAGTGGACAAAATTGGCGCCAATGAAACCCGCGCCGCCGGTTACCAGTAATCTATCTGCGGGCATTGTCAGTTACATCCTTGAGCATTTCACAAAGCGCCGCGCGCCAGTGGGACGACTCCATTCCCAGTGCCTGCCATGTCCGCTGCTTGTCGAGAACACTGTAGGCAGGACGGGGAGCCGGCGTCGGCCAGGCAGATGTGGGTATGGGAAGAATAGTGCAGCGGCGCGCCAGCATGCCACTTGCCAACGCTTCATCGTGAATGGCCTGGCTGAATTCAAACCAGCTGCATTCCCCGGCATCGGTCCAGTGATACGCCCCGCCAGCCACAGGGAGGGAGGCAAACCGCCAGAGCGCCCGCGCCAATCCACGCGCCCACGTCGGAGATCCAATCTGATCACTTACAACACTGATTTTCTCCTGGGCACGGAATAAGCGCAGCATGGTGTTCACGAAGTTTGAACCGGCTGTCGCGTAAAGCCACGCGGTCCGGACTATCACCGCCTGGTTTTGCATCGCTGTCATGATGCGCCGCTCTCCTTCCGCCTTGCTCTGTCCATACTTGTTGATCGGCTGCAGCGGGTGATCCGGTGCATAGGGAGAGTCTGAACGCCCGTCGAAAACGTAGTCGGTGGAAACATGAATAAGCCGCGCACCGGTTTCCAAGGCCGCTTGCGCAACATGTTCTGCACCTTCGGCGTTGATCCGTAATGCCTCCTGGAAATTCTGCTCCGCCTTGTCGACCGCTGTATAGGCAGCGGCATTGATTACCACATCCGGCTTGATGCGGCGCAATTCGGCCATGACCGAGGACCTGTCCGTAATATCCAGTTGCGTTCGATCCGGCGCGAACATAACGCTTTCGGGCGTCCGGGCCAGTTGCAACTCCCTGCCCAGTTGCCCGCTGCCGCCGGTGATCAGCACTTTCATACAGACCGCCGCAACACCACTGCTTGCAGCGCAAAATCCACATATGCGCTCAGGATTTGAGCGATCCCCCTGCCCTTGTTCCGCAGCAACTCGCGGCCCAATCTGAACAGCAGCTCGACGGTCAGCGCCGCTGATGTCACCAACGCCGCAACGCCGGCCCCAAAGTGCTTTCGAGCATACGCTGTGCGACTGCAGAGGCCGTAATACACGCGCCGGCCCGGTGCCTGCCGTGATGCACCGCCACCGATGTGCATTGCGGCGCCGTTGGCAAGAAACACGGATTTCCAGCCACACTGGCTCGCTCGCAATGCGAAGTCGAGATCCTCATAGTAAACAAAAAAGCGTTCATCAAATCCACGTAATTGTCCGAACACCGTACGACGAACCATGAAGAACGCACCCATGACCTGATCCACTTCCCGGGTCGACTCATGGTCCCACTCCACCATGAAATGGGGTTTCACCAGTACCGAAATCACCCTGTCCAGATGCAGCGCCAGCCCCAACAGTCCCGACGCAGTGGGAAATCTTGCGCAGGATCTTTGCACGCATCCGGACTCGTCGCGCAATTGTACGCCGACGATTCCGACGTTCTCATTTCCGGCAGAGGATATGTATCCTGCGGCCTCCGCCACCGAATCCAGGCCCACCTGGACATCAGGATTGAGAAATAAGATGAGATCCCCGGTCACACGCCCCGCTCCCTGATTGCACGCCGCGGCAAACCCTCTGTTCGATTCATTGTAGATCGCCTTGCAATCCTGCTGTTCGGCAATGAACTCCCTGGATCCGTCGCTGGAGGCATTGTCAACAATGCAGATATCGCCGAACGTGAACCCATCCCGTCGTGCCGCGCGCAAAGCGCGCAAACACAATTCCAGGTAGCGCCTGGTATTCCAGTTTACGATTACCACGTCGAGCCTGGGCATCCTGCATCCGCCTGGGCATTGAGCCGGTGCATCGCGCTAACTCAAAAGTTGGCGATTCTTGTTCAGCGCAACCTTTTCCGTTTGTTCTTCATTGAGGGTCAGGCGCAGCCACTGCAGTTCCAGCTCGAGCCTGGCGTTTGCTTTCATTACCAGGTCCATTTCCGTGGCCGGGAACCCGATCTCACCGACCCGGCGAAAACCCGCCTTCATGGCCATACCGCGCACGTGGTCGCGAAACAGCGGTGTCAGGAGTTCCACCATGCGCTCCTGGTCAAGGATTCGGTCCTCGTCAGCGTACGTTTCCGCATCCGCGGGAGCCGCGTCAGGGATCTGCAGCATCTCGGCCCCCTCCGAATTCATAAAGGTAGACACAAACTCGGCATTGTTCATGGCAAATTCATTTTTGATGATATGCAATTCCGCCGCCGTGAATGCACATGACCTTGTTACTTTTCCGATTCCAATCCCATGTTCCACTGACACGCGCTGTATCTCCTGCGAAATCCGCCATTGCAGAGACGGAAGACTGGGGAGATTGTTCAGCCTGGCAATCAGATCGGTGGCCACATCAGGCGCCGAAACATGGGTCTTTAACTCCAGGTCCACGAATGACCTCAGGTCAGGTTCCGTCATGCCTATCAGACCCAGAAAATCCCCGACCACGCCTCGAGCACCGACGACATGCCGGTACGGGCGCAGGCTCAAATTTTTCGCCGAGAAAACCCGGGACCACTTCCTGGCCCGCGACAGATAGTCACAGGCATTTCGAAGTCTTGCCGTCTTGTGAAGCAGATAAAGCGACAGCGATCCATTGAACCGCCGCTGGTCCTTTACCGAGGTCTTGTACTTTGATCTCACCCACTCGTCCTGGCGGCGAAAGTAAAGGATCACGTGCACCCGTTTCGCAATGCCATGGGCCAGATCCCTGAGGGCGGCGATGTTGTCCACATCCGAAAATCCCTCGGATGTGAGGATTATGTTCGGTTCCGATCGCTGGCCAAGTTCGTCCCGCAGTTCCTGCCAATGCGAATAATCCAGGTATGTTTCAGTGACGGCTCTCAAGCTCGCTTGAAGATAATAATGTTGCGTGCGTCGCAGCCCGGCATTCGGAACATAGTATCCCCGGGCAGCCAAGCCATCCCGGTTGCGGGCCAGGAATTGCTGCAAGGCCGTGGTGCCGGTTTTTGACAGGCCCGCGTGTATATACAGCACTTCTTTCATAATTGATGATCGTCAGCTGTGCTGAAAAGTATACGCCAGTAGCCGGATATCATCGCGATACAGCGATCCGACCAGGTCAATGTCTTCCGCATCATATGCTTCATAATAAGGGCCGTGCTCCGTTCTGTTCACGCGCGGAAGCTCGCGCGGCTCCATGCCCAGGCGGTTCAGAATGACGCCCACATCGTTGTCGAAATTTTCGAACCGGCCCAGGAAATCCACCAGAAACTCTCCATTCTCGTCACAAATGAACCTGCACTGGTGCTCCCATTGGACATGATTCCTGCGCTGAATCAGCTCAAGATAGCGCTTGAAATCGTCCTGCTCGTTCATGCCGATAAACTCCCGCAGATCCCGGCGTTGCTTCATGTAATGGTACTGTGAGTACAGTCTATCCCATGGATTCCGGACGATCGCGAACTTAAAGTACGCACTGAATATCTCGTTTCCGAATTCCTGCCGAATCTGGGTCCCAAGCAGATGCTGCAGCCCGCCGGTCTGGTACTTGTTGTGATATTCCGATACGAAACCCATCCACAGATCCGAGGTCCGGCGCGGCCAGCCCCAGATCAGATTCTCCACCGACCCGCCGCCACATTTGGGAATGTGGATGAATATGCATTTTTTTTCATGGGAAATCACGGCGCATATCCAAATTGCGCA
>MGYT01000146.1:21079-22181 GCA_001801865.1 Gammaproteobacteria bacterium RIFCSPLOWO2_02_FULL_61_13 | reverse complement strand
GTCGGCCCCAATACCAACGGCATTTTCAATGCGAGCGCCAAGCTGCCGCTCGGATACAACACCTCGCACGGCGACGCGCTGACGCCGGGACCGATCTCCATCGCCGCGCACAGCGGCGCGCTGTTCAACGGTCTCGCCCCGCGACTGCGCCAACTCGGGGCGGGCCTGTCCAAGTATGTCGCGGTGGGAACCGAAGTGGATCTGAATGTGCTCGATTTTCTCGAGTACTACATCGAGGACGAAGACACCGGCGTCATCGGGCTGATTCTGGAGGCGGTCAATGACGGCGGGCGCTTTCGCATGCTGGCCGCTCGCGCGCACGCCGCCGGCAAACCGATCGTCGCTTTGAAACTGGGACGATCGCTCGCCGGGGCGGGGGCGACCATCGCGCATTCGACGCGTCTTGCGGGCAGCGCGCGCGCCTACGATGCGCTGTTCGAGGATTGCCGCGTCGCCACGGTGCCCTCGGTCGAAGCGCTCGCCGGTGGCTGCGCGGTGCTGCTTTGCGGAAAGCCCGCTGCGGCGCCCGCTCAGAAACCGGCCGTCAGCGCGCGCAGCCGCGCGCTGGTGTGCATCGCCACCACCGGGGGCGGTTCTTCACTGCTTGCCGATTACGCCGATGCGTACGGCATGGCGCTCGCCGGCGAGCCGGACGGCGCCTGGGGCGGCAAGGTGGCCGAATTCATCGCCGGCATCGACACCGCGGGCCTGGTGCGCAATCCCCTGGATAGCAGCACGCTGGGTGGACACGAGCGCCTGACCGCGTTTTTCCAGGCGCAGGAAACGGATGGCTTCAACGGCCCGGTGGCCACCTACACGCACATGCTGCCCAATCCGGCCATGTCGCAGATGTTCGCGCGGCAGATCGTGGCGCGCAGCCAGCGCACCGGATTACCCGGCGTGGTCATTGCCACGGGCGGTTTGCCGCCCGAAGTCGAACAGACCTATCGAAGCAGCGGCGTGCCGCTGTTCTACGACGCCTCGACCGCTTTTGACAGTCTCGCCTGCCATTTTCAGACCCTCGACGAGGACCTGAGCGGCGGCGGCGATGCGATGCCCGCGGCGGACCTCGCGGCCATCGGGCCTTTGCTCCAGCAAGCAA
>MGYT01000146.1:15406-21062 GCA_001801865.1 Gammaproteobacteria bacterium RIFCSPLOWO2_02_FULL_61_13 | reverse complement strand
TCCGAATGGGACAGCGCCGAAGTGCTGCGCCGTGCCGGCGTGCCGATGGTGGATGGCCGGGTGGTCGATTCGCTCGCGGCGGCGCGCGCTGCCGCGCGGACGCTGAGCTTTCCGGTGGTGCTCAAGGCGCTGGCACCCGGGGTCGCGCACAAGAACCGCATGGGCCTGGTGCTGCCGGGCATCGTTGATGAGCTTGCGCTGCAGGCCGCCTACGCCAGGCTGGAGGCCGCGATCGACACTCAAGGGTTCAAACGGGCGGCGGTGCCGTTCATACTCCAGCCCATGAAGGCATCGAAGGCCGAACTGATCGTGGGCGTGAGTTGGGAGCCGCCGCTGGGGCATTTCCTGGTGGCGGGCCTGGGAGGGATCTATACCGAAGCGCTCGATGAATCGCGTCTTTTCCCGATCCCGGTCGCGGCGGCGGCTATGCGCAAGCGCCTGGGCGACACGCGCCTGGGGCGATTGCTTGCCGCGATCGATGCGGGACGCGGCAAGGGCGCGCCGTCGGTGGTCAATGCGGTGCTGGGTTCGCTCGAAGCCTTGCAGCGGCTGATCCTCGCGCACGCTGATCGCATCGAATCCATCGACGTCAATCCTTTGCTGGCGGGCGATTCGGGCTGCGTGGCGGTGGATGCCTTGATTGTCCTCAAGGGGCCGAAGGCGCCGGCGTGATCAGCATGGCAGAAATGTTTAACTTTTATTTATCACTAACCAGAACTGGCATACATTCCAGGCAGGTTAGGGTGTCAGATCTGGCAATATGCCCCTGCTGCAGCTGAGCGCCGTTTCGCTGGCCTACGGCCACGTGCCGCTGCTCGATCGCGTCGACCTGGTGATCGAGCCGGGCAGGCGCATCGGCTTGATCGGTCGCAACGGCACCGGAAAATCCAGCATGCTGCGCATCATCTCGGGCGAAGCGAAACCCGATGACGGCACGGTGTGGCGCACGCCGGGCCTGAAGCTTGCGAGCGTGCCGCAGGAGCCGCGCTTCGCGTCGGGGCAGACGGTGTTCGAGGCGGTAGCCGAGGGCCTGGGCGAGAGCCGCGATCTGCTCCTCGAATACCATGCAGTGACGCATGCGATGGCACTGTCTCACAACGATTCGGTCCACGACGATCCGGCGCTGATGCAGCGCCTCAATGCCTTGCAGACACAGCTTGAAGACCGCGACGGCTGGACCCTGCAGCATCGCGTCGAGTCCACCCTGTCGCGATTGAGTCTGCCCGAGGATCTCGCCGTGGACGATCTTTCCGGCGGCACGCGCAAGCGCGTGGCGCTGGCACGCGCGCTGGTGCTCGAACCCGACCTGCTGGTGCTCGATGAGCCGACCAATCACCTGGACATTGCCGCCATCGAGTGGCTGGAGGAGACACTGCGCTCGTTCGCGGGCAGCGTGCTGTGCGTCACCCACGACCGGCGCTTCCTCGACGATGTGGTCGATGAAATCCTGGAACTGGACCGGGGTTTGCTCACCGGCTATCCCGGTAATTTCAGCGTCTGGCAGGCGCGCAAGGCCGAAGCCCTGGCCGCCGAGGCGCAGCAGAACCGCAAGTTCGACAAGGTCCTGGCGCAGGAGGAGGTCTGGATCAGGAAGGGCATCGAAGCGCGCCGTACCCGCAATGAGGGCCGCGTGCGCCGCCTGGAGAGTTTGCGCCTGGAGCGCGCCGCGCGCCGCGACCGCGCCGGCCGCGTGGAACTGGCGCTGGGCGAGGGCGAGCGCTCCGGCCGTTTGGTGGTCGAACTGGAGCATGTTTCCCAATCGTATGACGGCGGGCCGGTGGTGAAAGATTTTTCCTGCCGCATCCTGCGCGGCGACAAGGTCGGCCTGATCGGCGCCAACGGTACCGGCAAGACCACGCTGCTGAAACTCTTCATGGGGGACTTGCAGCCCGACAAGGGAAAAGCGCGCCTCGGCAGCAAGCTGGAGCTCGCCTATTTCGACCAGTTCCGCGCCGCGCTCAACGAAGAGGCCACGCTCGGGGACACCATCAGCCAGGGCGGCGACTATGTCGAGATCAACGGCGCGCGCAAGCACGTAATCAGTTATCTCGGGGATTTCCTGTTCCCGCCGGAGCGCGTGCGCGCGCTGGTGAAATCGCTCTCCGGCGGGGAGCGCAATCGCCTGCTGCTCGCGCGCCTGTTCAGCCGTCCGGCCAACGTGCTGGTGCTCGACGAGCCCACCAACGACCTTGATATTGAAACGCTGGAACTGCTGGAAGAACTGCTGCAGGACTACAGCGGTACGCTATTCCTTGTCAGCCACGACCGCGCGTTTCTCGATAACGTGGTGACGCAGACCATCGCCAGCGAAGGCGAGGGCAGGTGGAAAGAGTACGCCGGGGGTGACAACGATTGGCTGCGGGCGAGCAGGGCGTCGGCCAAGGCGGAGCCAAAACCTGCGGCTGCGCGAGAGGAGTTTAAAACAGCGGCCGGGCAGGACGCGGCGCCGCGCGCCGCAAAAGCCAAGCTCAGTTATAAAGAACGCCGCGCATTGGCCGAGTTGCCTCTGATGATCGAGGCATTGGAGAAGGAGCAGGCAGCGATCGCCGCGGCGCTCGCGGATGGAGCGGTTTACCGCGATGACCCTAAGCGCGCGCAGTCGATGAATCAGCGCCACGCGGCGATTGAGGTGGAGTTGGAGGCGGCATTGGAGCGCCTGGTGGCGCTGGAAGCCAAGTAGGACGGATCACGGTTCGTTGCGCAATGACGCAAAGGCCAATTCAAGCACCCCCAAAGCAAATGCCCCCGCTATTGCAATCCCAATGCGTGACATTGCCTGTCTCCCTCAAAGTTTGTACGACGTTACGCTGGTCGCGATGCTTGTCGGAGCGCGCGCTCAGCTTGCGGCATCGGCGCTTCGCAGATAGCCGAGCGCCTGCAGAATCGGCTCATCGGTTACTCGCAGCAAGGTGAGCGCGCTTTCCGCATGCAGGCTGTGCGTATGCCAGCAGGGCACGGCTACCAGATCTCCCTTGCCCAGGACACCCGCTACGCCCCCTTCGACCTCGACGCGCGCGCTTCCTTTGATGACAGCATACAGGTTGTTGGCGGTGCTTTTGGGCATGGTCCGCTGGGTGCCCGAGGGCAGTCGCACCAAATGCAGCCCAATGGTTCGCATGTGCTCGGCGCCAATAACCACGTCGACCGGGCCGCTGCCGCTGCCGAGCACCTCTTGCGGCGAGAACAGATACGCCGAACGCGTATCGGTATGTGTCGGCGGCTCGTATCCCCGCGCGCTGCGTTCAATGAACACCGACTCCAGATGATGGATGAGCGGCACGTCCAGAAAATCGATCCAGTACCCCGGTGTGCTGGCGTCGCTGGCGTGGCCATGCCAGCACCAGCCTGGCGTCAGCACTACGCATTCGTTGGCCATGTCGATGCGCGCGCCGTTGACTACCGTGTAAGTACCCGGCGCCACGTCGAGAATGAGCCGCAACGCCGATGCGGAATGGCGGTGCGTGCGCGCGCGTTCGCCGGGCATGATCATTTGGTAGGCGGCGACGATGTTGCGCGAAGTCGCGTAGTTGTTGCCCTCCATGGGGTTCAGCATCACCAGGTTGCGGCGTTCTGCTTGCTCGGTGGATATGAACTGGCCGGCGGCTTCGAGTGCTGCCCGCGCCTTTTGGTAGTACCAGATCATCGCCTTGAATTTCGGCCGCGGTTCCGGCCAGAGCGTCTGCTGGCGGCGCGCCCAGCCGGGCATCAGGCTCATTTCGTCCAGATTGCGGTAGTAGGCGTCAGAGTTTTGGTCCATGGCGTGGCTCCATGTCAAGAAATACAGTGTAAGTGTTGCGGCGCAATGTCCAGCACGCGGTTTTCATCGAGCACTGGCCAGTTCCCGGACGAGCGTTGCGCCGCTCGGCAGGCGCTCGGCGTGCATCACATGGTCGATGATGCGCTCGGCCCGTCCTTCGGCCAGCTGGCCCCGGGTGAGCTTCCTGAACTTGTCGATGATCTGCTGCGGGCTGGCGAATTTGTCCTCGCTGCCCCAGGGCGCCTCGACCGTCTCTTCCATGTATGTGCCGTCGCGCAGGTGCGCCTCGACGCGCACCATGTGGCGATAGCGCGCGCCGCGTTTTGTTATGGCCGGGTCTTCCATGACTTCGACCTTGTCGGCAAGGTGCATTCTGGCGGGATCGGCGATCTTATCTTCCGGAAACTGTTCAACGAAGACATCGCCATCGAGGAGTAAGGTTGCAATGCAATAGGGCAGGTTCAGCTGTGCCGAGGTCAGTCCCTGTGGCAGATATTTCCAGCCGACGTGATCCATGGTCACCTGCGAGCCGTGCACGACGATCTTGACCACGTCGTCGGGACCGAAAGGCCGGCGCTGCTGCATCGAGCGCAAAGCGTCGAGCGTCGTGTGATTGCTGCCTACGCATGAATAAAACTTGAGGGCAATGCGCAATGTCTCGTAACGCTCGCCGAGTCCCTTGGACAACTCTTCCAGATTGAAACGCTCCGCCGAGCGCGAAAAGGTGCTGCAGAAGCCGCCGTAGGGATTCTCGAAAACGTCCACGATGCCGGTGTAGCCGCACTGCGCGAGCAATGCGCCATAAAGTCCGCTTTGAGCGGCGCGTCCGGCATGCATGCGTTTGACCATCGCGCCGAACTGCGCTGCCATGAGGCCGGATGACTGGGTGCCGGCAATGCCGATGGCGTGCACCGCTTGCTCAGCTGTGAGGCGCAGTGCCGACGCGGCGCCGGCGACCGCTGAAAACACGCCCACCGTGGCGCCCGAATGCCAACCCTGGCCGATGTGTTCCGGCCCCATGCACATGCCGACGCGCGGCCCGATCTCGTACCCTGCGACAGCACTGGCGAGAAGATCCTTTCCCGACAGGCCGGGGTTCAGTTCGGCCACCGCGAGCAGTGGCGGCAGCGTGACCGCGCCAACGTGCAGAACGCCGACGCGGTGGACGTCGTCCAGTTCGAAGCTTTGGACCAGGGACCCGTTGATCAGCGCGGCATGCGGCGCAGAAATCCGGCGATCGGCGCCCCAGATGGCGCAGCTATCGCTGCTGTCGGTTCGGGAAAGCGTGTCGATCAGGATGCGGCTCCACGGCAAGGTGGTGCCGTAGAGCGCGCAGCCAAACGAGTCGAGCATGAGCAGTTTAACGCGCTCAATCACCGCGCCCGGGATGTCCTGGTAGCGCAGCCCGGT
Organism: Gammaproteobacteria bacterium RIFCSPLOWO2_02_FULL_61_13; assembly: GCA_001801865.1. GTDB lineage: Bacteria > Pseudomonadota > Gammaproteobacteria > Eutrophobiales > Eutrophobiaceae > 2-02-FULL-61-13. Next base: position 15,895 of record MGYT01000146.1, on the reverse strand, counting down.
GATGAAATCCGCGATGCGTTGCGTATGCAGGCCTGCGCCCGGGGTGGAAGCTGTCATTTCATATCCTGTTTTGATTATCCCGCCGCGGCAGTATCCACCGGCTCGCCGCCGCGAACAAGGTCCAACAACTCCCCGGGATCACGGGGAAGTTCCTCTCCGCGCCAGGCGACGTGTCCGTCGGGCCGCACTAGGGCAAGGCTCGCCGGCGCGCGTCGGGAATTCCTCACGCGCCAGCTCATAACCTCGAAGGCTGGTCACGTAGGCGTAATCCTGCGAGTAGTTGGGAGGGTAGCCAGTGTTTTCAACTTGCCGGGCAATGCCCCAGCGCCGGCAGAATTCCATGGTGCGCACGCCCACCAGCACCATTTTCGGCTGAACAATCACTCCGTCTGACTGGTCCACGAGCACGCAGGACTGGCCGCGCCAACCGAGATCGCCGGCCAAGGCGAGTCCCACCGGACCGCCGCCGACGATCAGCACCGGCGTTTG
>MGYT01000146.1:4534-15393 GCA_001801865.1 Gammaproteobacteria bacterium RIFCSPLOWO2_02_FULL_61_13 | reverse complement strand
CGTGCGAATCAGTTGTTTCGATGCATCGAATATGACTCCGGCCGGATCCCTGCCTGCCTCCACGGCTTCGATCTGCTCCAGAATCAGCCGCCGCAACATGGCGATACCGCGGTCGCTCGAGGCCAGATTTTCCTCGGAATGGCGCTGGATGGCTCCCTGGCCGACCTGCGCCTCGTAGTCCCCGGGCAAGTCCTGGTGCTCTTCATGCGTCAATTGCGACCATTGTTTGCCGCCATAGCTCGGGCGCAGCCGCTCCAGCTTGCCCAGTTCCCGCACCCGGTTCACCCTGAAAGTTCGCAAATGCGTGTCATCCACCGCGAGCAGGAAGCTCACCACTTTGGTCGGCCCCGGTTCCGAAGTCGTGGCCGCCGGTATGCGCACCACGGGAGGGATCATCTGGATGATGCGGCGAAACAGGCGTCCGTTGTTGACCTTGCGCAGGGCGGTGTAGCGCATGCCCGTCTCATCGAGGTCCCAGGTGACATCCGGCATGGCGGCGAGCTCCGGAGAGAAATGCGGCACCGAGAAGTCCACATGCAGGATGGGCAGGTGGTACGGGTCCATGGTGTTTTCATAGTGCTGCAGCCAGTTGCAGGGGACGACCGGAAGGTTGCTGCCGGTGCCCGGCCCCCGATCGTCGAGTTCCAGCATTTCTCCGTCCTGCAGATTCTCCAGGCGTTCGTAGCGCGGGAGAACCGGTTTGCGGGCAAGCGGCCCCATGTAGGCGAAGATCAAGCCGTAGCGTTCCTCGACGGGATACCAGGGTTGGCGGATGCGGTCCCGGTGCAGCCCGCCTTGCGGCTCGCAAGGTTGTTCCAGGCAGCGGCCTTCGGCGTTGAATAGCCAGCCGTGATAGCAGCAGCGAATGCCGCGCTCTTCGACCCGGCCGTAGTAGAGGGTGGTGCCACGGTGCGCGCAATACGGATACAGCAGACCCGCTTGTCCGGATTTGTCGCGGTACAGGATCAGATCTTCGCCAAGCGCGCGCACTTCGCGCGGCCGCGTGCTCGCGTCGGCCGACGCCGCTATCGGTATCCAGAAGCGGCGAAACAACTCCCCCGCGGGCGTTCCCCCTCCAACTTCGGTCAGTCGGGCGTTGTGTTTGCCGGGAGGATGGTCGTACGCGGAATGATCAGTTTGGTTCATGTCGTTCACTTTCCTAAAAAGCGAAGCTCTTTTCGCCATGCGAATACGCAATTCATTTCATGAATATTCATGTTAGCAGTAGACTTGGGCCCGTGTAATGGGGCGCGGTGACTACCGATCCATCGAATTTCGTTGTCGGGCACAAGATTTGCCGTACGACACGGCTATGAATAAAGATGAGCAACCGACTGAATATTGGAGAAGGTAAATACATGAGCAATACGATTGAATTGAAAACCGCCGACGCACACGTACTTTCCGCTTACGCGTCGGGGCCCGCGGATGCCGCGGCGGGTCTGGTGGTGCTCCAGGAAATATTCGGCGTCAATCGCCACATGCGCCACGTCTGCGACACCTTCGCGGAAGCGGGTTACCGGGTGATTTCACCGGCGCTGTTCGACCGGGTCGAGCGCGGCGTCGAGATGGGTTATGCGCCCGAGGATTCGCTGCGCGGCAGGGAATTGCGAGCGAAGATTACGGAAGCAAACACTATCGCGGACATAGAAGCCTCGGCGGCATGGCTTGGCAACAGGAAGATCGGCATCATTGGCTATTGTTGGGGCGGTACGGTCGCCTGGCTGGCTGCGACACGAACGAAATCCTTCAGGGCTTGCGCGGCATGGTACGGCACCGGTATTGCCGCGGCGCGCAACGAAAATCCAAACTGCCCGGTGCAGTTGCACTTCGGGGAAAAGGATCCCGGCATTCCGCCGGCGGATATCGAGGCGATTCGCAAGGCGCACCCGGAACTTGAGTCCTTCGTATATGCGGGCGCCGGCCACGGATTCGGTTGCGAAGAGCGTTCCGCCTATGTCAAAGCCGATGCCGAAGTTGCCCAGCGTCGCACGCTCGAATTCTTCAAGAAGCATCTGGTTTAGGAGGAAAAAATGAAAGCTCTTATAGCAATCGTTCTCGTGGCTTTCTTTACGCCAGCTGTGGCGCAGCAGCAGGGCGGCATTCCGGGTGTCGTGGCGCCAGGCGCCAAGGTGGAATTGGTGCAGGAAGGTTTCATCTTCACAGAAGGGCCGATCGGAACGGCGAATGGTGAACTCATCTTCACCGATTTGCGCACCAGTCGTATTTATCGGTTGGACGCAAAGGGCACGGTCGCCATTGTGCGCGAGGGAACCAATGGCGCGAACGGACTTGCGCTGGCTCGCAACGGCGACATTCTCGCGGCCGAAAGTGCCGGCAAGCGCATCAGCAGGATCGGACCTAGCGGTCCTGCCGTTACGCTCACCCAGGGCAGCAGCCAAAGACCACTTCTTGACCCGAACGATTTGATCGCGGACGCGAACGGCGGCATCTATTTCACCGATTCGGTGCGGCCGGTCGTGCTGGAGCGCAAGGTCTACGTGTACTACCTGGCCGCCGGGGCCCGTGAGCCGCTAGTGATCGACGATGATCTCCATCGGCCAAACGGTTTGGCGCTCTCTCGCAATGGCAAAACGCTTTACGTGGGAAACAGCGTTAGCGATTACGCGTACCGCGTCAGCCGGCGAACATCGCGTTTGCCGGGCCGGACAATCGCATGCTCTACATCACCGCCCGCGAGGGTCTGTATCGCGTAAGGATGCTGGCTCAGGGACCTGAGCGGCTTGGCAAGTGAATTAAAGATTCTCTGCGCGACCCAGGCGGAAAAGTCCTGGGGTGCCGCCTGCGTTGTCCCGTTATCACGCCGGCCCCTGCACGCGCACCGCGATTACCGCCGGGACGCCATTGCGGACCTGCGCCAATCCGCGCTGCAGCGCCGCGCCCACCTCGGCGGTCTCGATCACGTTTTCCCCATAGGCGCCCGCCGCTTCGGCCAGTTTGGCAAAGTCGGGTGGGGTGAAGGTGCCGCCGCTGAATCCGGCTTTCGCCGCGTAACCGTCCGGATAGTCTTGTTGCACGCAGGTGGTGCCGGTGTGATAGCTGCCATTGACGAATATAACCGTCAGGTAAGGCGCTTTGTGATTGGCCGCCGCCCACAGCGACGCAATAGGAGAGCCGAAAATATAGAAGCCGTCGCCGGTCGCATGGATCACTTCACGATCCGGCAGGGTGATTTTTGCGCCCACTGATGCGCCCGATCCCCACCCGCCGGTGCTGCTGCCGCTGCGGAAATAGGTGCCGGGCAGTTCACGCCCGGCATAGGCATGGACGAAACTGGCATTGGAGACGGCGTCGTTAAAAAGAATCATGTCGGGCTTGAGCAGCTTGCCCATCTGGTAGCCGAGCCATCGAGGAGCGATTGCCGCTTGCTTGCCTGAGTCCTCGCCAAGTTTCAGTACATGCGCGACCATTTGCTTTTTTCGTTCTTCCAGGCGCTTGCGGCGATCCGCGACGCGCGAAAGACCGCTCTTATCCAGCATGCCCGTGGCGGCCTCATGGAGGGCGCGCGCCGTCTCGGCCACGCCCGCTGGAATCCAAAGATCGGCGCAGAACTCCGCGGTCTTGTGCCGCGACAGCACCGGGTCCGAGCAGATCCACGCCACTTTCGCTCCCGCCGCGGGTGCCTGCTCGGGCGACCAGGGCCGAAAGCTTTCCATCACCAAGGCCACGTCGGCCTCAGAGGGTTGGGGGCCGGTTCCTCCCAAGGGGTGCGAGTCGGGGAAATTGAGGCGGTCGGCCAATCCCGACTGCATCAACGGTAGCGCGAGCAACTCGGCCAGACGCATCACCTCGGCCACCGCTTGCGCCGAGCGTCCGATGCGGTCCACGTACAGGCAGGGGTTTTCCGCCTTCACCAGCCATCGCGCGATAGTGCGGGTGTCATCGGCACTCGGCGCCGTGAGTCGCGCGACGCCTAATTGGTTCGTTGTCGGAAAGCGTGCGCTGCCCGGCATGGGCAGCATCGCCGTCTCGCGCGGGATGCTCAGATACACCGGGCCCTTGGGTTCGCTCATGGCGATCTGCAGCAAGCGGCTGACCATCAGACCCGGGTTGTCCTGATGCTCCATCCGATGGTCGGCCTTGGTGTACTGGCGCACGATCTCGCCCTGATCACGCGGCTCCTGCAGCCATTGCACCCCGATGTCGCGCGCGCCGCGCATGCTGCCCGGATAGGCGCGCGGGCCGGCGCCGGCAGTCAAAAGGACCGGGCTGCCGCTGCGCCATGCGGAGTGTATGGCGGCGCCGTAGTGCAGCGTGCCCACATCGACGTGGGCGGCCGTAGCCGCAGGCTTGCCGCTGACCATCGTCGCTCCGATGGCGGCGTGCAGCGCTGTCGCCTCCTGCACCATGGTAATGAGCTTCGGCGCCGGCCAGCCCTTGGCTTCAGCCTTCGCGATGGCTTCCTGATAAAACGTCAATTCGGTGCCGGAAACGAAAAAAAGATTATCAACACCACCCAGCTTCATGGCAGCAACCACCGCATCGGACCATTCATCGGCGCCGGTTTCATGCCAGTTGCTGTTGGTGGCGGAAAGTTTGGGTTCGTGGGGCTGGTTCATGGAAAATTCCTTGAAGGTGGTAGGCAGACTTGTGTTGCGTCGCAAGCTTGCTGGCGGCTTTGATAAGGTTCGCCAAACAAAGGCAGTCGCCCATATTAATGCCGTCTCCAGCAATATGTTGTACGATCAAACGAAGATAGCGACCAAGGCCCTCGAATGGACCAGCTCAGGCAAATTGGCAACGAAAAGGACATTCAGGGCGAGTCGCCGGTCTGGTGCGCGCGCGAGCAGGCGCTTTATTGGGTGGACACGCGCAGCCGCTTGGTGCGGCGTCTTGACCATGCCAGCGGACAAATCAATTCCTGGAAACTGCCTGAGCTCACCTGCTCGATAGTCATTCGCGACGCGGGCGGCTTGCTGGTCGCAATGCAGAACGCCATCGTATTATTCGATGCGCGCACCGGCGAGGTGCTTGAGCGCATCAATGCCCCGCACGCGCCCGAGGCGGGGATGCGCTTCGCTGATGGTCGCTGCGACCGGCGCGGCCGTTTCTGGGTGGGCGCCAAGCATGACGCGAGCAGCGCCCCGATCGGATTTCTCTATCGCTTCGATCCGGACCACAGCTTCACCGCGATGGAGACCGGGGTCGCCATGCCCAACAGCCTTGCGTGGAGCCCGGATAACCGCAGCATGTATTTTGCCGATGCGGCGGTGCGAACCATCTTTACCTACTCATTCGATATCGAACACGGAACCATTGCCGCGCGCAAACCGTTTGCCATCTGCGATTGGTCGCCCGATGGCGCTGCGATGGATAGCGAAGGTTATCTCTGGAACGCGGGATACCGCGGCTGGCGTGTCACGCGCTATGCCCCCGATGGCCGCGTTGACCGCGAGATAAAGTTGCCCGTCTCGCTGGTGACCGCCTGCACCTTTGGCGGGCCGAATATGCAGACACTATACATAACCACGGCCCGGCAGAAAATGACTGAAGAAGCGCTTGCGGAGCAGCCGCTCGCCGGCGCGCTGTTCGCGATTGATGCCGGTGTGCGGGGCTTGGAGGAACCGCGTTACGCTGGTTGATATGCGGATCGAAATCGCGGGGTTTTGTCAGGGGGGAACGATCATGAACCGACTTGTACGCGTCACTGTAATTGCACTTGTAACGGCTGGCGTCATGATCGCACCGGCACCAATCCTCGCGCAAACCTATCCCGCGAAACCGGTGCGCATCGTCGTTCCATTTCCTCCCGGGGGAAATTCTGATGTCACCGCGCGCTTGCTCGGACAAAAGCTGGACGAGCTTTGGGGGCAACGATTCATTGTTGAAAACCGGCCGGGCGCCAACACCATCATTGGTGCCGACGTGGCGGCCCATGCACCGCCAGATGGCTATACGCTTTTGTTGACGCTGGCCGAGACGGTAACAATGAACCAGTATCTCTACAAGAAGCTCCCCTACGACCCATTCAAGGATTTGGCGCCCATCACCATGATCGGTCGTTCGACAACGGTTGTGGCGGTGGACGCAAAGACCGGTCCGAAAACGCTGCGTGAACTGGTGGACCGGGCCCGGGCCAACCCAGGCAAGTTGACTTTTGGCGCGGCAACGCAAACTTCGCAGCTCGCCGGTGAAATGTTGAAGAGCTTGGCTGGTGTTGACATTCTTTACGTGCCTTACAAAGGGGCCGCACCTACTATTCAAGCCATGCTTGCCAACGAGGTTACCTTCATCATCGATGGTCTGGCGGGTACCTTGCCGCATGTGCGCACGGGGGCGTTCCGAATCCTCGCGACAACCGGAAACCGTTTGGCGAGCATGCCGGAATTGCAGACCATCGCCGAAGCCGCCGGTCTGCCGCCGTTCGACGTCAGCACCTGGCAGGGCGTGTTCGCGCCGGGCGGAACTCCCCCGGCCATCGTAGAGAAATTGCGCGCGGGGATCGAACGCATTGTCAATGCACCCGAGGTGAAGGGAAAGCTGCAGGACAACGGATTGAGCGTCGCGGTCAGCGCGACGGCGGATGCATTCGCCGCTTTTATACGGCGCGACGCCGAACAGCGCGCCAAGATCATCAGGGAAGCGGGCATTAGCGCGCAGTAGTCGCGGCTTGACTGCGCATCAACCATGCCGAGAGGTGGCAGGGGGCGCCCCTTCGCATTGCGAAAGGCCATCATGCGCATACTCGATTCAGAAGCACACGCCATCAACCCCTCGGGAATCGAGGGCTGCTACCCGATGAAGCCGCAATGGCGCTATCCGTATATTCCCGGGCCGATGCCTGCATTGCGAGGCGTGGTCGCGGACTCGGTGGCCAAGGGCAGGTTCGACGATCTTACCGAGCAGTTGCTGGCGCGCATGGACCGCCACGGCGTGGAGAAGACGGTGATCATGCGAGGTGCCTTTCCGGCGCGCAATGCCGACATGGCCGCGATTGTCGCGCGCCATCCGGACCGCTTCGTCGCATTCTCCGGCTGGGATCTGGAATCGCCGCTTGCCAGCCCGCCGCGCGAAAGTCCCAAGGGCCTGGACGCGCTGGAGCGAGGCTTTACTGAGCATGGGTTTCTTGGCGCGGGAGAATTTGATCTCGCGCGCTTCATACCCCTGCCGCCCGAGCAGGCCTGGCAGGGTTACGTGCCTTCGATGGAACTATGCCGCAAGCACAAGAAGCCGATCATGTTCCATACCAGCTACGACGGCGGCAAGGTGCCGATGGCCTACAAGAATCCGATCATGCTGGAGCCCCTCGCGTTCGAATTTCCCGATGTGCCCATCATGGTCTGCCACATGGGCAAGTACGACGTCACTTTTTTTGAATACGCGATGATGCTGGCGAGGAAAAACGTCAACGTGTACCTGACCACTTCGAACACCAGGCAGGATTTTATCGAGCGCGCGGTCGCTGAAATTGGCGCGGAGAGGATCATTTTTGGTTCGGACTGGTCGATGCAGCACGGCATACTGGGCGAGCGCCAGGGATTCGATATCTACGGCAGGAACCTGGACGCGGTGCGCAATGCGCATATCGACGAGGCGGAAAAGGCGCTGATCCTGGGCGAAAACCTGGCGGCGCTGCTGGGAATTTAGGTTTAATTCATAGGGAGTACGGCATGGCGAATAGCTTGCGTTTGGCAGTCGCGGCGCTGCTGCTTTTCTTGTGTACGGCCGCCCAGGCTCAGGAGTATCCGACCAAGCTCATTCGCATCCTGCTGGGCGGCGGTCCCGATGCCGCCGCGCGCATGGTTGCCGAGAAATTACAGGCGGCATGGGGGCAGCCCGTGATCGTCGAGAACAAGCCCCAGGTGGGCGGCACCGTCATGTCCCAGGAGGTGGCCAACGCGACGCCGGACGGCCACACGCTGATGTTCTGTTCCTCCGGGCAGTTCATGGTGCTGCCCTTCTACAAGGTGGCCTACGACATGGTGCGCGATTTCGCCCCGGTGACGCAGATCACCACCATGCCGTTTGTACTGTCGGTGCATCCTTCGGTGCCGGCGGGGTCGGCGAAGGAACTCATCGCGCTGGCGAAGGCCAAGCCGGGCGTCTACAACTTTGCCTCGTCAGGGCAGGGCACACCGCCGCACCTGGTCGGTGAAATGTTCAACATCGAGGCCGGCATAAAAATGGTTCACGTGCCCTACAAAACAGTGGCGCAGGCGACCTCCGACCTTATTGGCACGCATATTCAGGTGATGTTTGTGGTGGCAACTGCGGCGCTCCCGCTATTGGCCAACGGATCAATCCGCGGACTCGCGGTGAGTACCAACAGGCGCTCGCCGTTTTTGCCCAATTTGCCGACCATGGCGGAAGCCGCCGGCATTGCCGGGTTTTCCGCGGATGCCTGGAACGGTTTCTGCGCTCCGGCGAAAACGCCCGCGCCGGTGATTGCCAAGTTGCATGGCGAGATCAACAAGATCATCCGCATGCCCGAGGTGGAAAAGCGCCTGGCCGGGCTCGGCAACACCCTGGTCGGCAGCACCCCAGAAGCATTCGGGGCCTTCATGGCCGCCGAACGCACCAAGTGGTTCAAATACGCCAACGCCCTGGGCGTCGTCCCGGAGTAATTGGGATCAGCTAAAAAAGTAGGCGCGGGGCGAGAGGGGTAACGGGGAGAGAGGGGACCCCCTCCCTGTTCTGAAGCTTTCCGGGTTTTATTTATTCGTCCTTGATTCCAGTTAGTTTGATCAAGTTCACGTAAGTCTGTCGATCCTGTTTCAAAAACTCCGCAAACTGCTCCGGGGTGTTCGGGTCCTCCGGCTGAAAGCCGATGGCAAGCAGAAATTTGTCGGTATAGGCGCGGTCGGCAAGCAGCTTGCCGACTTCGGCGTTGACGCGGGTGATGACGGCACGCGGGGTCTTGGCCGGGGCGAACATGCCAACCCAGGTGCTGGTTTCCAGATCGGCACCGACGCCGGTTTCCTTGAGCAGCGGAATATCCGGCATGACGTTGGAGCGTTTGTTCCCGGTAGTGGCAAGCGCGCGGAATTTTCCGCTTTTGATCAGCGCTATTGATGGGCCCTGGCTGAACAGTGTTACCTGCACCTCACCGGACACGCCGGCATTGAGCGCCTGTGCCGCGCTCTTGTAGGGCACGGAGAAGAAGTGGATGTTGCGCGCCTTGCGCAGGTACTCGACATGCATGTTGCTGGTGCTGGTGCTGCCCCAGGTGCCAAAGGTGATGGTGTCGGGCTTGGCGCGGACCAGATCCACCAGGTCCTTCATGGTTTTCACCGGCATGGAGGGATTGACCATCAGAAAGCTTTCCAGTGAGCCGATACGGATGATGGGTGCCAGATCGCGGTTCGGTTCGTAGGGCAGATTGGCACGCAGGACCGGGTACAGCGACACCTGGCCCTGGCCGGTGAAGAGCAGGGTATGGCCGTCTGGCGTTGCCTGCGCCGTCGCCATCAGTCCGGCAATGCCGCCACCGGCGGGGCGGTTCTCGATGACGAAGGCTTGTCCCAGCACTTGCGAGAGCGTCTGCGCCAGCGGGCGTGCCGCGGCGTCATAGGCGCCGCCCACGGCATTGGGGACGATCAGCGTGATGTGGCGGCGCGGCCAATCCTGGGCCTGCGCGAGGCTGCTGGCACCGAGAAATCCCATGGCGATCACAAGCTTGCGGTTCACGGCGGACTCCTTGCGGCTTCTTGATATGCAAGCATTCTAATTGCGAACGCCCCGCCGCGGCGAATCCGGCACGATGCCGTACCATGCATCTCCCGCTTCAGGTTTGCGTGTATTCATGGCGACCGGTACCGGCAGAGGTGACAAGCGATTGGCACGGCCCGATCGCATCCGCGTTTCCCTTTGGGATGACGCCAGCGGTACCACGCCGATCGCATTGCCAAAACGGCGCATGTGGCCGCTGGGACTGCTCTTCGCAGGGATCTTCGCGGTTTTTGCAGCCATCTGGTGGGTGCAGGCCAGCCGGCTCAGTTTCACCGAGTTGCATGGCATGTTCGATCTGGCGTTCAATCTGTTCAACTTTTTCTGGGTGATGGGCTGGACGGTCGGCGTGGTCATCCTCGGTTTGCTTGCCATGCTGTTCCTGCTCTACAACGAGGCGGCGTGCATCTCGGCGGACCGGCTGGTAACGGTATCGAAGCTCGGCCCGCTGAAGATATTTTCCGAATACCGGTTAAAGGATATTCGCAACCTGCGTACGGTGAATTCCGGCAGCGCGGAAATGGTGACAGTGCGTTTCGACTACGCGCAGGGCAACCGCGGCTTGGGCGACGCCATGCCGAAGGCGGAGGCCGAGCGTCTCATCGCCACCCTCCGCGCCGCCATGCCGAAAACGCCGCTGCAGGACCCGGCGGCGGCCATCTTCGAGGATGGCGCCTCCGCGCCGGTCCTGCGGAAACCTGACTTGGACAAGCGCGCGGATGCGGCACGGATTGCGCCCACGCCGTGGCATTCGCCATCCACGCTGGTTTTGGTTGCCGCCAACCTGATTCCCCTGATTGGCGTGCTGTTCCTCGGCTGGGGAATGGGGAACGTGATGGTGCTGTTCTGGGCGGAGAGCGCGATCGTCGGGTTTTATACGCTGCTGAAAATGGCCGTGGTGGGCAAGTTTGCGGTGTTGCTGGCCGGCCCTTTCTTCGTCGGCCATTTCGGCGGATTCATGTCCATCCATTTTCTGTTCATTTATGGCATGTTCCTCGCTGCCGGCATGAAACCCAGCGAAGAACCGCCGGTGCTGCAGGCACTTGCCACTTTGTTTGCGCCGCTGTGGCCGGCGCTGCTGGCATTGTTGGTGAGCCACGGGATCTCATTCGTGCTGCACTTCCTGCGGGGCGGCGAGTATCAACGGCAGACCGTGTCAGGCCTCATGACCG
>MGYT01000146.1:1294-4494 GCA_001801865.1 Gammaproteobacteria bacterium RIFCSPLOWO2_02_FULL_61_13 | reverse complement strand
CTTCGGCGGCTTCGCGGCCATGCTGCTGAATACGCCTATGCCGGCGCTGCTGTTGCTGGTCGCACTGAAGATCGCGGCCGATGTTTACGCGCACCGGCGCGAGCACTTGCACGGCAAGGATTCGTAAGGAGAACGCAAATGGATTTTTCGCAATTGAAAGGCAAGGGCGCCATCGTCACCGGCGCGGCCGGGGGCATCGGCCTGGGCATCGCGCGCACGCTGGCGCGCCACGGCGTCGACGTGGTGATGGCCGACATCGACGCCACCGCACTGGCCTCTGCGCGGAAGGAGGTTGCGGCGCTTGGCGTGCGTGCATTCGCAAGGCGCCTTGACGTTTCCGATCGGGATGCGGTGAGCCAGGCGGCGGCGGAGTTCAAAGCCCTGCTGGGCAAGGTGCACCTGGTGTTCAACAATGCGGGCGTGGAGATCGGCGGCCGGTCACTTGCCGAAGTCAGCGACAGCGAGTGGGACTGGATCTTCGCTGTCAATGTCTTCGGGGTGATCAACGGCATGCGCCACTTCGTTCCCTTGATCCGGGCACACGCAGAGGGCGGCCATGTGGTCAACACGGCCTCGATCGGAGGCTTCCAGGTCAACCGCGAGTACCGGCTGGGGCCTTACTCGGCCACCAAGGCGGCGGTGGTGGCGCTCACCGAGGCCTTGGCGCAGGACATGGAGGATACGGGCATCGGCGTTTCGGTGCTGTGTCCTGCCGCCGTCAATACGCGCATTACGGAATCGGATCGCAACCGCCCGGCCCGCTTTGGTGGACCGCCAGCCGACGCGGAAAGCAAGGCGCGACGCGAGAAGCTTCGCGCGGCGCTCGCCAGCGGAATGACGCCCGATGAGGTGGGTGAACGCATGCTGCGCGGCATGCGCAATGGCGACTTCTACATCTTCACCCACGACGAACCGAAGCCCTGGCTCGAGCAGCGTTTCGGGCGAATACTCGCGGCATTTGATCGGGTAGGCGGGTAGAGTTGTCAAAATTGATTTACAAATGCTTAAAAACGTACGTCAATACTGGTGGCGGATCTATTAAAGTTAAACTTATGATCCTTTATCTAAGTAACTTCTGGGCGAGGCGGTGAGTTCCCCACGATTCTCCTGCATGAAGGTTATGCTAAGCGGTAATCCGCGCAGCCCAACGAAATCACGGCATGAAGCCCAAGTCCCGTAAATTACTCGCCAATGCAGCGAAGCCCATCGGTCGAAAGGCAGCATTCCCTGCGTCGCCTTTGCTTGCCGATTTGCGCGAATTGATCCTCCAGGCCCGGTGGCAGGTGGCCCGAACGGTGAATTCCGGGCTGATTCTTCTTTATTGGCACATTGGCACTCGCATCCGCCGCGATCTGCTGAAAGAGAAGCGGGCGGAATATGGAGAGAAGATTGTGCAGGCGGTGGCTGCACAATTGGCGGTAGAGTTTGGACGGGGTTACAGCCGAAGGAATCTTTTCCAGATGGTCCGATTTGCCGAAGTTTTCCTGGATCCCAAAATTGTGCAGGCAGTGCCTGCACAATTGAGTTGGACTCACCTCGTGGAGATCATCCGGCTTGATGACCCATTGAAGCGCGATTTTTATATTGAGATGTGCCGTGTCGAACGCTGGAGTACCCGGACGCTGGAAAAGAAGATAGGCAGCATGCTCTTCGAGCGTACCGCTCTTTCGAAGAAACCGGCCAAACTGGCAGAGATGGAACTCAAGCAGCTTCGGGAACAGGATAAGCTGACACCCGATCTCGTTTTCCGCGATCCCTACTTCCTCGATTTCCTGAGGCTGAAAAACACCTATGCCGAGAAAGATATGGAAGCGGCGATCCTTCGGGAAATGGAGGCGTTCATCCTGGAACTGGGTGTGGGTTTCGCTTTTCTGGAGCGGCAGAAGCGCGTGTCCGTGGATGGGGTGGATCACTACCTAGATCTGCTTTTCTACCACCGCAACCTGCAGAGGCTGGTGGCGGTAGAACTGAAGCTAGAGGACTTCAAGCCGGGCGACAAAGGCCAGATGGAACTCTATCTAGGCTGGCTGAATCGCTATGAGCGCAGGGAAGGCGAGGAGTCCCCCATAGGCTTGATCCTCTGCGCCGGGAAGCGCCATGAGACGGTCGAGTTGCTGAACCTGGAACGGAGCGGTATTCAGGTATCTTCGTATTGGACGGAGGCGCTGCCCCGGGTCGAGATGGAACGCAAACTGCACGAGGCCGTGACGCTCGCCCGCGCCCGGCTAAATCTTAAAGGTCCCTGAGCATGGGTAAAGAAAGAGAGCAAGCATGCAACGACTACCTCGCCTGAGTGTGGCTGCGCTGTGCGTGGCCGTGGCGTTGCCGGCATATGGGCAAGCGCTGGATGCGGCGCAGACCTGGCCCACGAAGCCGGTGCGCGTCATTATTGGTATAGGACCGGCCGGCGGCAGCGATCTGCTGGCGCGCGCCATGGCGCAGCGCCTGACCGCGCAGTGGGGCCAGCCGGTGGTGGTGGAAAACCGTGTCGGCGCAAACGGCATCATTGCCACCGAGGCGGTGGCAAAATCGGCGCCGGATGGTCACACACTTTTGTTCGCCACCGACAGCGCCTTCACGGTCACCCCGCACCTTCATGCAAAACTGCCTTACGACGCGCTGCGCGATTTCGCGGCGGTGACGCAGATCACCGAGTTCGGCACGGTACTGGTGGCCAACGCCGCTCTGCCGGTCGCCAATGCCGCTGAATTGATCGCATTGGCCAAGAAAAACCCGGGCAAGATCACCTATAGTTCGATCGGCGCGGGCAGCCAGATGCACTTGATCTCGGAGATGCTGAGCAACAAGGCGGGTATCAGCCTGTCGCATATCCCCTACAAAGGCGTGCCGCAGATGGTGTCGGCGGTGCTGACCGGTGAAGTCAACCTGACCTGGGTGGGCGTGTTCTCGTCGCGGCCGCACGTAAAGAGCGGCAAGTTGAAGGCGCTGGGCTACAGTATCTCGAAGCGCTCCTCGCTCATGCCCGAGGTGCCGACGTTCGCGGAACTGGGCTATCCCGAGGTCGACAAGGGCGTCTGGTATGGGGTGATGGCGCCGGTGCGCACGCCGCGGCTCCTGGTGGATCGCATTCACGCCGACATCAAGAAACTGCTCGACGAGCCGGAGTTCCGTAACAAGGAATTGTTGTCAAAAGGCTACGAACCTACCGGACTCGGCCCGGATGAGTTTGCGGCGCTGAT
>MGYT01000146.1:0-1236 GCA_001801865.1 Gammaproteobacteria bacterium RIFCSPLOWO2_02_FULL_61_13 | reverse complement strand
TAGGCGGGAAGGGCGCTTCGCAACAAAGGAATTCATGGCAACGAAAAAGACTAAGAATACCGACACCACCGCCAACCTTGGCTTCGAAGCCAAGCTCTGGGCCGCCGCCGATGCGCTGCGCAACAATATGGACGCGGCCGAATACAAGCACGTCGTCCTCGGCCTGATCTTCCTCAAGTACATCTCGGACGCCTTCGAGGCGAAGCACGCCGAACTCCAAGCGCAGAAAGCGCAGGGCGCCGACCCCAATACGGATGAGCTTCATACTCTCCATCCACTCGTTACTCAAGCGCGTTGGCTATTTGGTCCGGAGTTCGACAGTCATGAGTACGCTTCTAACGTGACTTTGAGAACCGCGGCTACGAAGGTTTTTGGTCAAACCCCAGAGACCATTGCATTCAACAATTCTCGCCAGCGTCCCGACTTGGTGGTAATGGCGGACGCCACATATTCGGTCGTTGGTACCGAGTCATTCGATAGCTACGACCAGAATCTAACGAAGATTCAAGACGTGCTTATTATCGAATTGAAAAAAGGTAAGTCATCGATCGGGCGAGAAGAGATGAATCAAGCAGATGGATATATTCAGGATTTTTTGGGGAGCGGTGTAATGGACGGCACACCCATGTTTCGTGCATTCTTTGTTGGCTACGAGATTCAGCCCAAAACAAGCAAGGAAAAAGATATTAAGGAGGAAGGGGTTCTTCGTGGACGCATCATCGCGACGACCTATGGGCAATTAACACGGTCTGCTCACCAACGTTTTTTCAAGCTCAGAGACAAAATTCCGATGCGGTACGACGACATATCCGGTGTTGATTTGATGACTAAAGTTATGCAGACGCCCAGCCAGGCGAGGCTTATTCCATAATTTTTGAGCTGATGCTGCTGGGCGAGCGGTTTATCGGACAACCTCGCAATTCAGCGATTCTTGAGTTGATCGCGCCGCCCCTTTATGGAGCATGAATGAAGTTCAACGCTCGGCGCGCCATAGAACTACTTCGCATCGGTTCCTGCCAGCCTGACGCTAGCTTCCGTGAGTGCCAGGAAGATGCCATTCGCCACATCGTGGAAGGTCGCGGCCGCCTTCTGGTGGTGCAGAAAACCGGCTGGGGCAAGAGTTTCGTCTATTTCATTGCCATCAAGCTGCTGAGGGAAGTGGGTGACGGCCCAGCGTTGCTCATTTCACCCTTGCTCTCGCTGATGCGTAACCAGATCGCGGCGGCCGAGCGGATG
>MGYT01000145.1:39189-46387 GCA_001801865.1 Gammaproteobacteria bacterium RIFCSPLOWO2_02_FULL_61_13 | reverse complement strand
GGGTTACCTGCACAAGCAGGGGCAGCGGTTCCGGCCCACCTCCAAGGTGCTGTCGCTGAGTACCGTGTTCCTGTCCTCATTGCCGCTGGCGTCAATTGCCCAGCCTTTTCTCGAGGCGGGCACCCGGCGCACGGAAGAGTCCGTCTCCCTCGGCATCCTCGAACACAACATGCTGGTGTTTGTCGCGCATTCACCGTCACGTTGGTTGCTGAAGCTCGGGATCCGAGCAGGATGGGAAATCGACGCCTACGTCAGCGCCATGGGCCGTGTCCTGCTGGCGGCCTTGCCCGAAGATGAACTCGACCGGTATCTGGAAACGGTGGAGCTGAAGCCATTCACGGACAAGACGGTCAGAAGCAAGTCGCGCTTGCGGAAAATTCTTGCGGAAGTCAGGAGCCAGCGCTATGCGGTCATTGATGAGGAACTGGAGCCGGGCCTGCGTTCCATTGCCGTGCCCCTGGTCCAGAACGGCAAGACCATCGCATCGGTCGGGGTCGGGTGCCTGATCAACCGGGCAACTTTGCGGCGTTTAAAGCAGGAGTTTCTGCCGGCGATGCGGGAAGTCGCCGCCGGCATCGGTGAAGAAATATCGCGTTCCTGAGGTGACCATGCCGGCCGGACGCCCGCGGCGGTTCTCGCTGCAGCGCACTGAATTCCCCTGGCCGATTGCACAGGGATTTTTTCGCGCCAACCTGTGTCAATTTCACAAGTGCGATATTCGCATTTTGTGTGCGATTTGTTGATTGCGGATCTCGCCGCAGCGACTGCCACCGGTGTATACTTTTGCGCCGCAGGCATGGCGGCAGATTTCCCCAGCAGTGAATGGCGAGGCCCAACACTATGGATGCGCAGACGAAGGTTTCCAGAAAAAAAGTTCCCACCTATTGTTACCAGTGCGTGAATGGCCCCGACCTGCTGATGGTTGAGGTCGTCAATGGCGTCGCCACCACGGTCACGCCGAATTTCAACGTCAAGGGCGACCACCCGGCGGAAGGCAAGGTCTGCGTCAAGCCCTACGGCCTCATCCAGAAACTATACAATCCCAACCGCCTGCTCAAGCCCATGAAGCGCACGAACCCGGAGAAGGGGCGCGATCAGGATCCGGGCTGGCAGGAGATCAGTTGGGACGAGGCCCTGGATACCGTCGCCGCGAGACTCAAGGCGATTCGGGACAAGGGTCTCGTGGATGAAAACGGCGACCCGCGTTTTGCCTTCACCACCGGCGGCGCCGGCACACCGATGTTTTATGCGGGCACCATGGGGGCGTTCCTGGGCGCCTGGGGGCCCATCGATATGAGCCTGGGCGCAGGCGGCACGGTCAAGTGTTATCACTCCGAGCATGTCTTCGGTGAATTGTGGCACCGCGCCTTCACGGTCCTGCCCGATACGCCGCGCTGCGAATACGTGCTCTCGTTCGGCAACAACATTGATGCGTCCGGCGGAGTTACTTCGGTGTTTCGCCAGGCGAATGCGCGTGCGCGCGGCTGGAAGCGCATCCAGTTCGAGCCGCACCTGTCCGTCACCGGCGCCAAGGCCAGCGAATGGATCCCCATCAGGACCAAGACTGACAGTGCCGTGCTGTTCGCCCTGATCCACGTGTTGTTGCACGAACACCGCACCGATGAACTGGACGTGCCGTTCCTGAAACAGCGCACCGCGTCCCCTTATCTGCTGGCCCCGAACGGCTACTATTTGCGCGATGCGGCGACGCGCAAACCGCTGTTGTGGGATCTGAAGTCCAACCGCGCCGTGCCTTTCGATACGCCCGGCACCGACCCCGCGCTCGAAGGGACACGGCTCATCGAGCACGCCATTGAGATCGGTGCGGACGATGAGCAATGGGAGCATCGCGGAATCCAGGCACACACGGCCCACGATCAACTCAAGCACCATGTGGCCAAATTCACGCCGGAGTGGGCGGGGCCGATTTCCGACGTGCCGGCAGCCACCATTCGCCGCATTGCCAATGAGTTCCTGAAGGCGGCGAAGATAGGGGCGACCCACACGGTGAAAGGGCGGGTACTCCCGTTGCGCCCGGTGGCGGTGATGTTGGGCAAATCCATCAACAACGGCTGGGGCGCTTATGAATGTGTCTGGGCCCGCACCATCATGCAGGTCCTGGTCGGCGCGCTGGAAGTGCCCGGCGGCATGTTGGGCTCCGCGAGCACGATTGTCGGGCCGGATTGGGATCGGTGGGCTTCGGTGCGCGCGGGGGAGGACGGTTTCATGGAATTGCCGTTCTGCCCCACCGATCGCGCGCACTGGGTGAATGAGCGTGGGATGCGGCATGCTTCGAGCATGCTGACGCCCATGGTTGGGAATGGTTTCTATGGGCCATTGCTCGGCTCCAGCACACTGACGTGGATGCGCCTGCAGGGTCGTGCTGCCGGGAGTTGGTCGAAACCGAAACCTCCCGATGTCTGGTTTGTATATAAATGCAATCCGTCCATTTCCTTTTCCGAGACCAGCCGGCTTGGGGAAACCATCGCGCAATTTCCGTTCATGGTCGGTTTCGCCTACACGCTGGATGAGACCAATCACTTCGCCGATCTGCTGCTGCCCGAGGCCATGGACCTGGAAAGCGATCAGCTGATCCGCCTCGGCGGGACCAACTACCTGGAGCAGCAATGGGAGGCCGAGGGTTGGGTGTTGCGACAAAAGGTGGTGGAGCCGCAGGGGGAGGCCAGGGACTTCTCCTGGATTTGCACCGAGCTGGCCAGGCGTACCGGCATGCTGGAACAGTACAACGCGGTCATCAACGCCGGCGGTTGCGGCATTCCGCTGAAGACGCCGGCGTACGATTTTGCGCTGAAGGAAAATGAGCCGCATCATCCCGATGAGATCTGGGACGCGGTGTGCAAGGCGGCGAGTGCGGACTTGACCGCCGGCAAGGATGTCTGCGATCTGGACTGGTTCAAGGAGCACGGCTTCAAGCTGCGGCCGTTCTCGTCCCTGCGCTGGTACCTGTATCCGATTATTGAGGACCTGGGACTGCGCTTCGAGCTGCCGTACCAGGAACGCGTGTTTCGCACCGGCAAGCAGCTGGGCAATCGCCTGCACGAGACCGGCGTGGACTGGTGGGAGAAGCAGTTGCAGGAATATGAGTCGATGCCGGAGTGGAAGGATTTGAACCAGTTGTGGGACACGCTGCTGGAGAAGAACTACCCGGTCAAGGCGGGCGACTTCCCATTCTGGCTGCTGGGCGCCCGCAGCATGCAATACGCGTGGGGCGGCAACGTCGGCATCCAGATGATCCGCGAGGTGGCGGGCAACGTGGCGGGGCATGACGGGATCCTGATCAACGCCGGCAAGGCCCGGGAGTTGGGCATAGAAGAGAATGACTGGGTGGAGATCAAGTCGCCGGTCGGCGTCGCGCACGGCAAGGCGCGCCTGCGCCAGGGTATCCGGCCGGACGTGGTGGTGATGATCGGCCAGTTCGGGCATTGGAAGACCCCCTATGCGAAGGACTTCAAGACGCCGAGCCTGAATGACCTGGTGCCCATGCATCCGGATTTTCTGGACGGGTCCGGGTCGAGTGTGGATGCCACCAAGGTCAGCGTGCACCGCGTGGAGGTGACCGCATGACGCGTTACGTGATGATCGCGGATCTGAACCGCTGTGTCGGTTGCCAGACCTGCACTGCGGCCTGCAAGCACACCAACGCCACGCCGCCCGGGGTGCAGTGGCGCAAGGTGCTGGACGTGGAGATTGGCGACTATCCCGATGTCAGCCGCTTCTTCATGCCGGTCGGTTGCCAACATTGCGCCGATCCGCCCTGCATGCACGTGTGCCCGAGCACGGCCACCGGCCAGCGCGACGACGGCATCGTCACCATTGATTATGACCTCTGCATCGGTTGCTCCTACTGCGCGGTGGCGTGCCCGTACCAGGCCCGCTACAAGGTGGACAAGCCGACGTACGCCTATGGCGAGACGCCCATGAAGAATGAAGTGGAACGCTTCGACGAGCGCCGCCTCGGGGTGGCGCAGAAGTGCACGTTCTGTTCCGACCGCGTGGATGCCGGGCTGGAGCAGGGCCTGAAGCCGGGCGTGGATCCGGACGCGACGCCAGCCTGTGTCAACTCCTGCATCGCCAATGCGTTGCACTTCGGCGATCTGGAGGATGAGAAGAGCAACGTCTCTGAACTGCTGGCGGGGAACACCTGGTTCCAGATGCATGCGGAGCTGGGCACCGAGCCCGGCTTCTATTACCTGTGGAACAAGGAACCATGATCCGCTTCGGTTCGTACCTGCAGACCAATTGGGACTGGCGCGCCGCCGGCAACTTCATGTTCGGCGGCACCGGCAGCGCCCTGATGCTGATGACCGCGCTGGCCTCCTGGCCGGCGGTCCCGCCGGTCCCGCTGGGGCTGGCGGCACTGGCCTTTGTCGGCCTGGGCCTGTTCCTGGTATGGCTGGAGATCGGTCGGCCGTGGCGATTCCTGCACGTGTTCTTCCATCCCCAGGCGTCGTGGATGACGCGCGAGGGCGCCGTCGCATCCCTGTTGTTTGCCGTGGCGCTCGCCGGCGTTGCGATGCAAAGCGCCGTTGCCATTGCCTGCGCAGGCGCATTGGGCCTGGTGTTTCTCTATTGCCAGGGGAGGATTCTGCGGGCTTCGAAGGGCATACCCGCGTGGCGTGAACCCGCGGTGTTGCCGTTGATAGTCACCACCGGTCTGACCGAGGGGACGGCGATACTGATCATGTTCGCCGTGTGGCTGGAGGCGCTGCGGGACTGGCACATCATTGCGCTGGCAGGACTGCTGCTGTTGCGCGGGATTTTCTGGACCCGTTACCGCGCCGCTTTGGAATGCAGCCAGGCGCCGGCCGGGGCGCAACAGCAATTCCGCGCCATCCATGCGCTCTTTCTGTGGGGTGGTAACGCATTGCCGCTGGTGCTGGTACTGGTTCCATTTGCGGCAAAGCTGGATTGGTTGGTTCCGCTGGCTGCGGCACTGGCACTCGTTGCCGGCTGGCACATGAAGTTCGTTTTGGTGGCCAAGGCCGCCTTCGTGCAGGGCTACGGGGTCGGGGCGCTGCAGCGGGGCCGGCCGACACCGAGAAAGCCGGTGCGGCGCGAGGGCGATCCCTGGCAAGCCTGAACTAAATCAGCCGTTCCTGATTCAAGATCAAAAGGCAGTCCGATCTCACGGTGGCAGACACGCCGTGAATACATCTGACCGCCACGGATGGCGGAAATGCAGATTGCGCAGGAGCAAGCAATCTGCCATGTAGGCTCGGGTGCCGCCTTTCTCGCTGCGCAATCCTGCTCCGCGAGAAAGCCCGGCCCGCACCTCCATGTGCGGGCGTTCGCAGCTTTGCTGCGAACCCCTGCGGCATACGGTACGCCACCGTGAGATCGGACTGCCTGCGCCAGTGCGTGGCACATTTTGGAACAGCTATTCAGTTCAGAGGTTCCTTATCGGTCCGTGACCCCGAGTTCCTGCGCAATTGCCGCGACCAGCGAGTCGTCCACGTCATGGCGATCGGCGGCGCGCCGCAGCGCGTCTTTCGGGATCTCCAGGGGAGGAGGCGTGGCGATGCGGTCGGCGTTCTCCCAACCGCGTTCACGCCGCACCATGAGCCGTAAGACATCCGGCCGCGCGTAATGACCCACTGAATCCAGCAGCGCCTTGATCGCCTTGATCATGTCGGCCTGCAATTCCGCGTAGATTATTTGCGGACCGAATTGCGGCGGGACAATGGGAACGCCGAGCGGCGAGATGATTGAACTGCCGCCGTGGGCGTAGGCGGTATTCATGCGGCCCTTGTACGGAAAATCGTCCGGGATGTCCTTCTCATCAATGTAGCCGCAAGCCGAAAGGACAAAGGTACCGGCTTCAAAGGCATGGGCACGACCGCAAAAATGCCCCCAGAATGCGCCCTCCCGATCCGGTTCCTCCAGTTGCGGGCCGGTATGGATGGCGAACGAACCGGGGAACACCGCGATGTGGATATGCTCGCCTTGCGCAGCCATGGCCGCGCGCACCGTGGTCATCGCATGTTCGCCGCAGATCAGGCCGCCGATGCGGCCGATGTCGGTTTCGAACACCACCAGGTCCCGGGCATCCCCCATGCCCCAGAACATGCGCTCGGTGAAGGTCGGCACCAGCTTGCGGTGACGGCCCAACAAGGTCCCGTCGCGGCCGATGAAGACCAGCGTGTTGTAAATCGTCTCGGACCCGGGTCGGGAATCCAGTTCATTGCAGCCCATGACCACGTGGGTGTTCGCTTCCCGGGCCGCCCGCGCCAGTTGTTCCGTTTCTTCACCCGGGATCTGGATTGCCGCATCGTGAAATCGGACCCGGCCGTCCACCCATTTGCCGACGTCGGAGTCCCAGCCTTCGGTCCAATAGGGGTAACCCGCAAGCCATACCTCCGGGAATACGACGAGTTCAGCGCCATGGGCCGCTGCCTCCTTGATGGCCTCCACCGCGCGGGCGACGCATCCGTTGCGGTCGAAAAACTTGCTGGAGATCTGTGCGATGGCGACCTTGACCTGGCTGCGCCCGCCGAGAATGGGTTGTTTTCCTGACATTTTGACGTGCTCCTGAGATGGGGGTTGGTGGCACCCGTTTTGTGGATACCGTATAGCGGTTCGGCCGCAAAATGTTGCGGGAACACTACATTAGATGTGTAACCGTCACAAACACTTGCAGGATATAATAATTATATGTAATGTAATCCGGCATCGCACAATATGTGCGAATATCGCGCCTTGGTTAGAGGGAACAGAGATTCCCGGCTGAACATTTATCGCGGACGGTTACGCCTCCGCTGGGGGCAAAAACCTATGCTGCCAAGGGGAAGGTCTTTGCACTACGTAATATATTAGGTTGGTTGCAGCGTGCCAGATCGGTGCGTAATATATCAGTGGTTTACACACGTTTGTGTGACTATCGCGCTCAAAAAGAGGGGGACGCCATGATTGATCGCCTGTTCCGGAAGCCTTCGTTTCGCATTTGCGTGGCGGGGAGCTTGCTCATCGCAGAATTCCTGCTGTTGCCGTCAGTGGCCCTCGCCCAGGACGGTGGCGGATTGGAGGAGGTCGTGGTCACGGCCCGCAGGCGCGAGGAATCCCTGCAGGACACGCCGGTCTCCATCACTGCTTTCAGCGGGGCTGCCTTGGAAGCGCGGCACATCGAGCGCCTGGATGGCCTCGCGGCGGCGACGCCAAACCTGATTATCGACCCTTCCGC
>MGYT01000145.1:32406-39180 GCA_001801865.1 Gammaproteobacteria bacterium RIFCSPLOWO2_02_FULL_61_13 | reverse complement strand
GCCGCGGCTTCCGTGTTCATACGCGGCATCGGCCAGGTGGACTTTACGTTGACCACCGAACCCGGCGTGGGCATCTACCTGGACGGCGTGTATGTCGCCACTTCCATCGGCAGCATTCTTGATCTTGTGGATGTGGAGCGCGTTGAAGTGCTGCGCGGCCCGCAGGGAACACTGTTCGGACGCAACACCATAGGCGGCGCCATCAGCGTTACCTCCAAGCTGCCTGATGATGAACTGCACGGCAAGTTCAAGGTCACCGGCGGGACCTATGATCGGGCCGATGTGCAGGGCAGCGTCAATATACCGATTTCCGATACATTTTTTGCACAGGCCTCGGCGGCTACATACAACCGGGACGGGTTTGTGGATGCGCCGAACACGCCCGACGGCGATGACCTGGGAGACACCAATCGCGACGCCGCCCGGTTGGCGCTGCGCTGGTTGCCCAACGAACAATTCGAAGCGAATTTCAGCGCCGATTACACGCGGGTGCGTGAAGACGGCGTGCCCCATGTGCACGTAGCCGATTACTCCGGCGTCAGCCTGGCCAACATCGGCGCACTGGCCAATCCGGCGAGCCCGACCTTCCTGCCGCCGCCGGCGCCCCTGCCGCCGCCGAGTTTCATTGATCTGTTCAACATCACCGCCACCGTGCCGCTGGGCGAGCAGGGCGGAATTGCCGGGTTGTTCCCGGGTGTCGTGCCGAACCCGAACTTCGGGCAGGCGCCGGTGGGACCGGCGGATGTCATCGACGTCGAGAATGGTTCCCTGCGCAATTTGAGCACCATGGATCTCAAGTCCAATGCCGATATCTGGGGCGTGGGGTTGAACCTGACCTACGACTTCGGCAACGTGACCGTCAAATCCATCACCAGCTACCGCGATATGGAAGCCAAGACGGGATACGACCACGGCAGTGTCGCGCAGGTATTGGCGCAGTTGATGGACGAATTCGCGACCGAACAATTCGCGGAGGAGTTTCAGATCTCAGGCCTGGCCTTTGACGACCGCCTGACCTGGCTTGCCGGCGTTTATTATTCCACGATCGAGGGCTATAACCTGGACGACGTGGAATTTCCAGTGGGGCGCTTCCTGTCCGGCGCCGAAATCGATAACAGCAGCATAGCGGGCTTCGGCCAGGCGACTTTTAAGGCCACCGACAAGCTGGCCCTGACCGCGGGGTTGCGCTACACGGACGAGACGAAGAAATTCATCATTGGCGACAAGTGCTGGGACCTGCCCAAGGGTCCGGAGACGCTGTTTGACGGGTCGGTGGTCACCTGCGCCCGCATGGATACCGTGATCGATCCGAAACTCGCGAATGCAGGGTTTCTCGGTTTCGTGAATGCGCCGGTGTTCCCTGCGCCGGGTGGGCGTTTCTGCTGCCTGCCCATCTCGGATGCGGAGGGTAACGTGGTCGGGCTGCTGCCCGGTATCGAGAACGGCACGGAAATCCTGCCCGCGGGCACCACAAAGGAGTCCTTCAACGACCTCAACCTGCACTTCAACGTCGCCTACAGCTGGACCGACGATTTCATGACATATTTTGCCTATTCCGAGGGCTTCAAGGGTGGCGGGTTCGCGCAGCGCGTCTTCCCGCCGAAGACCGAAGTGCCGTCTTTCGACCCGGAAACGGCCACGGTCTACGAGATCGGTTTCAAGTGGAATGGGTTCGATGATCGGCTGTTCCTGTCGGCCGCCGGGTTCCACACCGAATACGATGATCTGCAGATTCAGATCAACGACGGCATCGCGCCGGTCACGCGCAATGCCGCGGCGGCGGAAATCGATGGTTTCGAACTGGAAGCCACGATGGCCCCGGCCGCGGGCTGGCTGGTGCAGGGCGGCGTAGGCTACACGGATGCAGGCTATACTGAACTCGATCCGGATGAGAACTTCACCACCGACGTCCGTTCCATCACGCTGGACAACAAGCTGGTGAATGCGCCGGAATGGACCACCACCATGGGCGTGCAGTATGACTATGCCATGGCCAACGACTGGGGCAATCTCATCGGACGGGTGGACTGGTCCTACCGCAGCAAGACGTACAAGGACGCCATGAACTTCCCGGAGATCGCCCAGGACGGCTACCACCTGCTGGATCTGTCCCTGACGTGGATCAGCCAGAACGGTGATTGGGAAGTCAGCGCCTTCGGCAAGAATGTCACCGATGAACGTTATCTGTCGTCGGGTTTTGCCAATGCCCTGACCCAGGGCTGGGGCTCGGGCATCATAGGCCGTCCCGCCGAGTTTGGGCTCAGCGTGGCGTATCTGTTCGGGAACTGAAGCGGCGACCCGGCGGACTCCAAAGACTCGGGTCAGGTAGACAATTGTTTGAACCCTGCCCGTGCACTTTTGTGCCCGGGCAGGGCTCCGGTAACGAAGGCACGCATTACCCCAATCCGGATCGTACGCCGCAATATCAACCATGGCTGGCAGGCACGTGAACTCATGCTGCGGGCCGGTGCATTTCCGCCGCCAGGGCACACTGGGAGGATTTGAGGATGATTGAACCGTACAACGTCGTGGGCTTGATCCCGGTTTTCCGGGGCATCCGCAAGCGCGCCGACATCCAGATAAATATCGATCACATAAAGAGCCTGACCCACGCCGCGCTGTGGCTGACCAGTCTCGACATCCCGGTGAAACTGCTGGCGATCCCGGAAGGAGCCCTGCAGGGTTTCAACGACGAGGCCCTGGACGTGGACCACAAGGAGTTCGCGCACACCTGTGCCATTGATATCCCCGGGCCGGAGACCGACACCCTGGGCGAAATCGCCCGCGCCAATAATGTATTCATCATGGCGCAGGCCAAGGCGCGGCACCCGGATTGGAAGGATCTCTTTTTCAACGTCGGCTTCATTCTCGATCCCCATGGAGAAGTCATCCTTCAGCACCACAAGGTTTCCTCGCTGCTGCCTTGTGAACGCTCCGTGTCGCCCCACGATTTGTGGGACTGGTGGGTGGAGAAGTACGGACGCACATTGCAGGCGTTCTGGCCGGTGGCGGACACCGCCATCGGGCGCATGGGCATCATGATGGCAATGGAGGGCAACTACCCGGAGAACGGACGTGGGCTGGCCATGAATGGCGCCGAAGTGGTGTACCGCGCCTCCATGCCGGCGCCA
This sequence comes from Gammaproteobacteria bacterium RIFCSPLOWO2_02_FULL_61_13, assembly GCA_001801865.1. GTDB lineage: Bacteria > Pseudomonadota > Gammaproteobacteria > Eutrophobiales > Eutrophobiaceae > 2-02-FULL-61-13. Next base: position 36,049 of record MGYT01000145.1, on the reverse strand, counting down.
TTCACGCAGAACGACATCTTTGAGATCTCGAACCGGGCCCGCGCGCTGGAAAACAACATGTATATCGTGGCGCCGAATATCAGCTGGTATTACCTGCATGCCGAGGACGCGACGCCGGTGGATGCCGGCGGCGGGCGGTCGATGATCGTGGACTACAAGGGCGCCATTGTCGGCAAGCAGCTCGATACCAACGGTTCCACGTTCGTGTCCGGGGTCATCAACATCGAGGCCCTGCGCCACCACCGCGCCAATGCGCAGGTCAGCAACTGGATGAAGGACATCCGCACGGAAATGGCGCAGCTCATTTACGAAAAGCCCATCTATCCAAAGAACCGGTACCTCAAACAAATGCCCCCCAAGCACGCCGAGTACAAGCGCACGGTCATTGATCGCCAGGTCGCTCTGATGCAGGAACGTGGCATCTGGAAGGCGCCGTCCGGCGGAAAATAATGCGTACTCGGGTCGCCCCCTGGGTGGCCGGATTCGCCACCTTTCCCCGGAATCCAGGCACGACGATGTCCCGGTCACTGAACCCTTACGGCCCGGCACATCGGTAATTCGCATGCACAAGAACCGGCCCAAAGGATTTGTTCCGCCCTACGAGGCCTATGTGTCCGAGTTCGAAATCGGTGTCACAGAAATCGCCAACGCCTATTTCGGGGTTCAGGATCGCGGCGACGCGGTGGAGGCCGAACGCGCGCACGTGGCGCTGACCAAACTGCTCACACTTGCCGATGCGCCGGACTGGGTCGAACGCGGTTGGTGCGAAGAGCCTGTCGGCAGCAAGACCTGGATTTATGCCACCTACTGGCGCAATCCGGCGGGATTCCAGCGCTGGTGGCGCAACCCGGCCGTGCAGAGCTGGTTCCAGGTCAACGCGGCTGCCAAAAGCGCCGTGGGGCGCTGGGCCGAGATCGTATTTCCGCAGACCAAGCTGCTGGATACGCTGCTCGCGCATCCGGAAAAGAATTTCGGGATCGCGAAGCTGGCCAAGGAAAACGTGATTACTCCCTACCATGGCTATTGGGGCGGCATGCGCGATCGCATGGAGGCGCTGGACGAGGACCGGTTGCAAAACGCCGCCGGCGATGCGCTCGGTGCGCAACGGAAGAATCGGGACGGCATCGGGCGCCGCATCTGCGTTGAGATGCCGGCCAATGTCTGTTTCGCCCGTGGCGGCCCGGACTGGACGAATACCGGGGGTGAGGAGCGCGAAGTGTTTCTCGACGATGTATATCCGGCGTTGGTGGCTGGCGCCCGGTACCTTGCCGATAACCCGGAACAGGCAGGTTGCTATTCCTGCCGCTTTGTCCACGAAACCGATTCAGCTGGCGCTGCGCGCGACCAGGTGAACGTGCTTGCTTACTATGTGACATTGCGTAATCTGGAACAGTGGACCGCCAAACACCCGACGCATCTGGCGATCCACGGAAAATTCCTGGCACTGCTGCGCCGCATCGGCAGGATGCCCGAGGTGTTGCTTGACCACGAGATTAGTGTGCTGCCCAGGGGCAAGTTGACAGGTGTTTACGTCAACTGCGATCCGGGCACGGGATTTGCGAGTTTCGGGGCCGAACGCACGGACGTACAGGAGTTCAGGCCCGGAGGTTGACCCGGATCACGGGAGCGGAAGACCGCGTCACTTTTGCGAAATTTGGCGGCAAGAATAACGGAGGACAGGAACATGAAAAATGACGGCAAATTTATCGAACAATACATGGCGCTGGCACTCCAGCCGGTGATGCGCGGCGCACATCAGCGCGCGGACATACAACGCAATCTTGACCATATCGCAGAACTGGCCCGGGCAGCGGTCTGGTTATCCGCCATCGACCTGCCGGTGCGCCTCGTCACCGTGCCTGAGGGCGCGTTGCAGGGATTCACCGACGAAATCTTCGACTGGGATCATGTGGACTACGTCAGGAAGATGGCGATTGATCTGCCGGGCAAGGAGACCGAATTCCTGGGTGACCTAGCCCGTTCGCTGGATACCTTCATCATCGCCCAGGCCAAGGCCAAGCACCCCGAATTTCCGGAGCGCTTTTTCAACTGCGGCTTTGTCATCGATCCGCGCGGCAAATTGATCCATACCCATTACAAGATGCAGGTATTCGCCCGCGAACATTCGACGGTGCCGCATGATGTATGGGATCGCTGGATTGAACTGTATGGTGAGGGGCTGGATGCCTTTTACCCGGTCGTGGATACCGAAATCGGGCGCATCGGTTGCCTGGTGTGTATGGAAGGCAGTTACCCGGAGACGGCGCGCGGCCTGGCCATGAATGGCGCGGAGGTGCTGTACCGCCCAAGCTACCCGGAACCCTATGTGTCCAACGGCCTGTGGGAGGTGCAGAATCGGGCGCGGGCGCTGGATAACACGATGTACGTTGTGGCGCCCAATCCGGCAAGTTACTACCTGACGCCGCAAACCGAGAACCCGCTGGATGTTGTCGGCGGCAACTCCATGATTGTGGATTACCAGGGCCGCGTGATTTCCAATCATCAATCCGGCGGGACCGCGTCCTACGCCGGGGCAATAATCGACATTGAGGCGCTGCGCCAGTATCGCGCCCGCTCGCTGTGGGGCAACTGGCTGAAGGATCTGCGCACCGAGCAGTATCGGCTCATTTACGATCAGCCGATCTATGAAAAGAACCGCTGTCTGACCCGCCCGCCGCTCAAACATGCGGAAAATGACAAGGTAGTACGCGCCGCCACGAGGCGCCTGGTGGACCGCGGGGTGTGGAAATTGCCCGCCTACATGCAGGAAAAGACCGCGGTAAAGAAACCCGAAGTGGAGGATGAGGAAGCGGAGGAATGATCCGCGTCCAAACCGGCTGAATAAGTCAGTTCAGCTGAACTACGCCAGTGTATGGAATGTGGGGGATTGGTTTTTAGCAAATTTGGAGGTCCATCGTGTCACTACCAAAATTGCAGGAGTACTGCACTCCTGAGAACGACAGTGCACTGGTGACGTTGCTGCAGCGGTTCCAGGGCAATGCCCTGATCATCGGCGGCGGAACCTTTGTCCATGGCCTCAGCGCGCGCGGATTGCTGACCGAAGTGGAGGCGCTGATTGACATCCAGCGTCTGGGCTTGAGCTACGTCAAGCCTGGATCGCAGGGACTCGTCATTGGCGCCACCACCACGTTTGCGCAACTGGAGACTCAGGCGAAACTCCTGGATGAACCCCGGCATGGCGCGCTCAAGGATTCACTCCGCTATCCACCGGTGCAGATCAAGAACACCGCCACCTTCGGCGGGTGCGTGGCGGCGTCCTGTCCCTATTTCGACGTGCCGGTCGCCCTGCTGGCCCTGGACGCTTCCGTGCAGGCGCAGGGGCCGGGTGGGCAGCGCCTGATCCGGCTGGAGGAGTTCTTCACGGGGTTGTTTGCAAATGCGCTCCAGCAGGGCGAATTCGTCAAGGAAGTGGTCGTCCCGTCCGCGCCCGCGAAGAGTGCGAGTGCATTTATCAAGCTGGAAACCAACGCCAATGACCTCGCGATCCTGAACGCCGCGGTGTTTGTGACGGTTGACGCCGCCGGCAAATGCAATGCAGCGCGGGTGTTCATCGGGGGTGGTGTGGGAGAGACACCGGTGCGCGCCAGGTCAGCGGAAAGCGCCTTGCGCGGTAACAAGCCGT
>MGYT01000145.1:12371-32383 GCA_001801865.1 Gammaproteobacteria bacterium RIFCSPLOWO2_02_FULL_61_13 | reverse complement strand
AGATCACCGGGCATCGGCCGCCTACCGCAGCGCGATGACCCGCGTGCTGGTCGAGCGTTCCTTAAAGCTGGTGTCTGACCGGCTCACCTGATCAAGGAAATGACCCATGAAACAATTTATTGAACTCAACATAAACGGAGAGGCCCACGAAATTGCCGTGGAGCCGGGCGACACTCTGTTGCGCGCGTTGCGTGAACGGGCCGGATTGACCGGGACCAAGCGTGGGTGCGATTCAGGCGGCTGCGGCTGCTGCACCGTGCTGGTGGACGGGAAGGCGGTTTATTCGTGCATGACGTTTGCATTGTCGGTGCGCGGGAAAAGCATCACCTCGGTGGAGGGATTGGCCGTCGGCGGCGTGCTGGATCCGATCCAGGAGGCCTTCATCAAGGCGGGCGCCGTTCAGTGTGGTTACTGCACGTGTGGAATCATGATGGCGGCGAAACAGTTGCTGGCCGAGAACAGTAAACCGAGCGAGCACGAGATACGTCACGCAATCGCCGGAAATCTTTGCCGCTGCACCGGTTACCAGAAGATCATCCAGGCAATCCAGCTTGCCGCCGCCGCCGGCTAGTCCTGTGCTGCTGCACCGGTCATGAGGATAGAGAAGCGGTTCAACGTCAATGCGCCCCAGGATCAGGTGTGGCGGTTTATCACCGCACCCGAGCAGGTCGCGGCCTGTATGCCGGGCTGCCAGTCCGTGGAGGCGCTCAGCCCGACCAAACACAAGATCACGATCAAGGTGCAGGTGGGTCCAATCAAGACGACTTTTGTGGTGGATGTCGAGGTCACCGAAGAACGGCCGCCGGAATTTTCCTCTTATGTCACCACCGGCGAGGAAGGCGGCCGCGCCAGCCGCATCCGCGCGGAGAGTTCCCTGGCGCTGAAGGCAGTCAACGACCGGCAGACCGAAGTGCATTACACATCGGACATCAATATCGTCGGGCGGCTGGGGAAGTTCGGCCTGGGCATGATGCAGAAGATAGCGGATTCCATGAACGATGAATTTGTCGCGGCGTTGCGCGGCAAGCTGGAAGGAGCAGGTGGCGAGGTGGCGGTGACGGCGGCGGTTGAACCCGCGCGCAAACCAACCTCCCTGTTGCCATGGATAATCGGCGCCGGTGTGTTGCTCAGTCTGTTGTGGTTGCTTTTAAGGTAGGGACATCCATAACTCAAATTTCGTCTGCGAGGGGTGCATCAATCATGTCTGAATTCAGTGTGATCGGAAAAAGCGCAACCCGGCCCGATGCCTATGACAAGGTGACCGGCGGCAGGGGTTACCCGGTGAATGTGACGATGCCCGGAATGCTGCACGGCAAGCTGCTGCGCAGCCCTTATGCTCATGCCCGCATCCGCAGCATCGATGCCTCGGAGGCGGCGAAACTGCCGGGCGTGAAGGCGATCCTGTTGCCCCAGGATGTCCCGCAACGGAAGTTCTGCCCGGTCTTTTTCGTCCCCACGCTCGCCAAGAGCATGGTGCAGGACATGGTGCTGATGAGCGACACCATCCGGTTTGTCGGCCAGCCGGTGGCGGCTATCGCGGCAACCAGTGTCGATATTGCCGAGGCGGCATTGCAGCTAATCGATGTCGAATACGAGGAACTCCCCGCGGTCTTCGATCCGGAACGCGCGATGGAGCCCGGCGCCCCGCAGTTGCATGCCTCGGCGCCGAAGAATATCGCCAAGAATCCCTCTTTCAGCGCCGGCGACCTGGAGGCCGGGTTCAAGGCCGCGGACCGCATATTCGAGGGGGTCTACCAGACGCAGCGCGTGCACACCTGCTACATGGAGCCGCGCGTGTGCGTGGTGGACAGCGATACCCAGGGCAATCTCACCGTGCATTCCTCCATGCAGCACATGTTCGGCCTGCGGGAGAAACTCGCCTTCATCCTGGATATGCCCGAGAGCAAGGTCAAGGTGATCAAGCCGCTGTACATCGGCGGCGGTTTCGGCGGCAAGCTCGATGTCGGTTATATCGAACCGCTGGCGGCGTTGCTGAGCCTGAAGACCGGCAAACCGGTGCGCTTCGAACAAACGCGCGCCGAGGACTTCATCACCACCACGCGCAATCCGATCAAGGTATACATGAAGACCGGGATCAAGAAGGACGGGACGTTCACCGCGCGCTCTGCGAAAAGCATCCTCGACACCGGCGCCCATGCCACGCACGGTGCGGAGGTCATTGTCGTGCATGGCCTGCTGGGTTTCTTCGGCGGCTACCGGTGCCCGAACCTGCATTGGGAAGGCTTCGCTGTCTACACCAACAACATGATCGGTGGTGGTTACCGCGGCTACGGCGGTCCCCAGGCCTGTTTTGCCGTGGAATCGCACCTGGACGAAATTGCCGATGCCATGGGTCTCGATCCGATCCAGTTACGTCTGAAGAACTGCCATCACGAGGGCGACCCCCATCCGCTCTTGGGGAGTTTCGTGAACCTCGACACCTATCGGCTGGATGAGTGCATGAACAAGGGCGCAGAGCGCTTCGGCTGGAGCGCCCGCAAGCCGGCGGGTTCGGACAAGAGTGTCAAGAAACGCGGCATTGGTTTTGCCTGCCAGCCGCTGTGGGTCAGCGGTTGCGTCGGATTGCCGGATATCTATGAGCATTCCGGGGCGGTCGTCAAACTCAATCGGGATGGCACGGCCGACCTGGCCACAGCCTGCATAGACCTTGGTTCGGGCCAGAACGTGACCCTGAGCCAGATCGTTGCGGAGGAGTTGGGACTGCGTGGCGCCGATGCGGTGCGCATGACCTATGCCGATACCGACACCGTGCCATTCGACGCGCCCACGCATGCCAGCCGCGCCACGTATTCCGCCGGTCTGGCAGTGAAGGCCGCGGCGACCCAGGCCAAATTGCGCCTGCTGCAGGTCGGCGCGACCATGCTTGAGGCCAATGCCGAGGACCTTGAGGTGCACAACGGGCGGGTTTCCGTGCGCGGGTCGCCGCAGTCGGGCGTCAGCATCGAAGAGGTGGTGACGCGGGCGGAATCACCCTTTGTGCAGGTGACTGCCCAGGGACCGCAACCGACGACCATCCAGGAAAAGGGCACCATCATCGGCAGCTCCAGCATGGCGCCGCCGTCCAATCCCTCCCCCTGCGCCGCGGAATTCGTGGAAGTGGAAGTGGACACCGAGACCGGGCAGGTCAAGGTGCTGCGGGTATTCTATGCCCATGATATCGGCCGCGTAATTAATCCCAATGCCGCCGAAGGGCAGGTCGAAGGCGGTTTCCAGCAGGGCATGGGCATGGCCCTGATGGAAAACCTGTTATTCGATCCGGACACGGGTGCCTGCGTCTCCAGCGATTTCCTGGACTACAAGATCCCGACGGCAGTGGAGATGCCGCCCAAGATAGAAAGCATGTTTATCGAATCCATCGAACCCACCGGTCCTTTCGGGGCCAAGAGTCTGTCCGAGGTCTGCGTCGTCGTTCCGCCGGCAGCCATCGCCAACGCGGTCTACAACGCCATCGGGGTGCGCATCCGGGATCTGCCCATCACACCAGAAAAGATCCTGGCCGGCCTTGGGAAATTGTAAGTCGCGAAGGGCAGGGTAATGACCGGCAAGACTCCCATGATCAAGGAAGTGGCAGGGGTCCGGATCCCCGACAGCGCCCTGGCCCAGGCGGCGACCACGCTCGCACTGGAAGCCTCGCCTGATTTTCTTTTCAATCATGCACTGCGTTCCTTTGTATTTGGCGTGCTGGCCGGGCAAAAGCTGAAGCTGGCGTTTGACCCGGAACTTTTTTATGTCAGCGCCATACTTCATGACCTTGGCCTGACGCCGGCTTGGGAGCGGGCCGAGCGTTTTGAAGTGGACGGGGCCGATGCAGCACGGGACTTCTGTCTCAAGCACAACGTGGCGCCGGATAAGGCGGAACGGGTGTGGGATGCCATCGCGTTGCACTCGACCGTCGGCATTGCGCCGCGCAAGGGTGCGGAGGCCGCATTGGTCCAGATCGGTGCCGGCACCGATGTGTTCGGTTTTGGGGTGGAGTTACTGGCACTGAGCGATATACAGCGTGTGATCGCAGAGGTCCCGCGCCATGGTTTTGGCAGAAAATTTTCCGACCTGCTGGTCGATATCGCCCGGCGCAAGGCGAAGCAGCATGCCTTCACGTTCGTGGCGGAGGTGGCGCGGGAGCATGTGCATGGGTTCCCGGGTCCGACCTACAAGGAGCTCTTTGCCCATTGGGCAGCGGTGGTTGAACCGGGGCCTGAGTGATCGAGGCGCGAAAGCGCCGGAGAAAATGACCGAGTCAAAACGGGTTGTGTGTTGCGCATGTCACCAGCAGTGCGGATCGGGAGGTTCTCTGGGACATCCACGATATAAATCCAATCAGACGAGCGGAAACTGAGACGGCAGTATTCGGGAGCGGTGGTTTTGCTGTCTTGAAGGTGCGTTACCGGGCGGATCCGGGGTGATTCTGGGAAGGAAACTCACCGAGTCCCTAGGTGGACGAATTGATCCAACATTGCCGCCGGTCTGCAACGGCAATCGGTAGTGAAGCAGAACGGAAGACCTACAAACTGCTATTCATTCGCCCGCGCATAGAGTTTGCGGGCGGCAGAGAGTCCGCGTACCCAGCGCCAGCCACGGGATTCAGCCACCTGCCGGAGCCGATGCGGCGCACCGATAGAGAGTTCGAAGCGCCGCTGCATCTGGGTCACGATGGGCATCCATTCATTGGCATCCATGCCGAGAGTGCTCAGGAGCTTGGGCTGGGCAGCCGGGATCACCCCGCGCTTGCCGGGATAAGCCAGCCGCCCACTGCTTTCCACCAGGTCTAGATAATCCTTTAGATTGAACGGCAGATCCATGGGTGGGTCTTGCCGCTCGTTGCCGGAGAAGGAGAGTAGCTTTGGTTTCGTCTGTGATTCATTCTTCTGACGGGAAGTGGAAGCCCGGGCGATCTCAAGAAGCCGCTGCTGCGCCGAGGTGAAGTCCGCCTCCAGCACAGTCTCAGCGACCCCGGCCCGCACCGGATTTAGATCCACATACACCATGGCGGTCAGCAGCGCCCCCTCATCCAGCAGGGCCTGGGACTTGAACCGCCCCTCCCAGAATCGGCCCTTGCAGTTATCTTCCCCATTGGCTTGGCACGCGATGGGTTCATTGAAACAGCGCATGAACCAGATCAGATCTGCGAGGCGGCTGCGCCAAAACGCCGTCACCGTCTCCACCAGCCGGGATTCCTCGGGATGCAAAACCTCCCCCGTCAGCGTCCGCCGCATGAACTCCGGCCCCCGGAACAGGCGCATCCAGCGCGCCATCACTTCCTGCCCGGACCAGGTCTTCGCCTGGAGTGGATCCAGGCGCACCACCAGATCGTAATGATTACTCATCAAGGCATAGGCACACAGGTCTAAGGCGAAGGTATCGGTCAGCAACTTCAATCTTGTCAGCATCCAGGGTTTGCGGTGCTCGAAGGTTTTCCCCGTAAACGCATCCTCGCCGCATAACCAGGCCCGGCGCACACAACGGCAGATGCAGTGGTAGTAGGGCGTATCGAGAACAGAAACCAGCGATGAACGGGGGCGGGTCATCCGTAACTTCCTTGTCTGATGGATTGGCTCCGGTTTCCGTACCGGCGTCTTGGCAAGTTATCCGGCCACCGCCTATGCTTTCAATAAATGCGTGGGTGTCCTAGAAAGAAAACGTCCGCTATTCCAGATTCACACTGCCGTCGATTTTGGGGGGAACGTCAATATACTAATTATTGGTTTTATCGATGTGCGCAAGATAATCCTTGGCGTGCGCGAAATGATCCGTCAACTGGTTGTTAGTAGCTGGAAATAGTTCCATTGTGTCAGCTCAACCAAAGCCAGCACCACAAAACACATGCAAAATATTATTGGCGCGTGCCCACACGATTGTCCTGATAACTGTTCAATGTACTACATAGTCGATGGCGACCGTCTTGTCGGAGTACGCGGCAATCAGGACCATCCATATACCAGAGGCAGGCTTTGTCTCAAGGTAAAAGATTTCGAAAAGCATCATTACAATGAGGACAGATTGATTTATCCCATGCGCCGGATTGGCCCCAAGGGTAGTCGGCAATTCGAACGGATTAGTTGGGACGATGCTTTGTCGGAAATCAAGGATAACTGGACGCGGATAATAGAAGAATACGGACCACAGGCGATCCTGCCGTTTGGTTATGCTGGCACACTTAGCCTGTTAAACGGTATGAATGCGGGCGATGCTTTTTTTAATTACCTGGGCGCAAGTATTGGTGAGAAGACATTTTGTGCGTCGGGTTCTGTTACCGCACAAGTCCTGACCATAGGCCCAACTTTGGGGACTGATCCCGAGAGTTTTGTCCACGCACGTTTCATCGTATTGTGGGGCGCAAATACGATATCGACTACTTCCCATTTATGGCCATTTATTCTTGAGGCACGTAAACGCGGGGCAAAAGTTGTTGTCGTTGACCCCTATCGTACGCGTACTGTTGCACAAGCGGACTGGCATATCGCCCTGCGGCCCGGTACAGACGGTGTTCTGGCTATGGGCATGATCAATATCATGATTGAGGAAGGTTTGATTGATCATGAATACGTGCAGCAACACACCCTTGGCTACGAAGAATTAAGTGAACGAGCAAAAGCGTTTCCGCCTGACGCTGTCGAAGTGATTACCGGTGTTGATGCTAATAATATTCGACAATTCGCCCGGGAGTATGCGCGTAATCAACCTTCTGTGATACGTCTTGGCGTAGCGCCAGAAAGACATCCGGGTGGCGGTCAAGGTATGCGGGTGGTGGACTGTCTGCCCGCACTGGTTGGTGCTTGGCGACACGTGGGTGGGGGCCTCCTGCAGATGCCCATATTTGTGCCGGTACGTTGGGATTTTCTGTCACGGCCGGACTGGATCAAACCGGGCACACGCGTCATCAACCTGCTGCAGATAGGAAATGCATTACAAGGTATGGAACAGGGACCACCCATCCAGTCCATGCTCATTTGGAATACCAACCCCGTTTCACAACTGCCCGATTCGAACAAGATTATCAAAGGTTTATTGCGGAAGGATCTCTTCACTGTAGTAAGCGAACATTTCATAACGGATTCGGCAGCCTATGCCGATATCCTTTTGCCGGCAAGTATGGCTGCGGAGCAAACTGATATTGTCACGTCATGGGGTCATTTCTACATTAACTATAATCAGAAGGCCGTAGACCCGCCTGGCGAGGCTGTATCCAATTTTGAATTGTTCAGACGTCTTGCCCGAGCGATGGAATTGGAGGACCCCTATTTTCATTTGACCGTTGAAGAAATGCTTACCCAGGTACTGGACTGGGATGCGCCAATGCTGCACGGGCATACATATGAAAAGTTAAAGAAAGCGGGTTCTATTCGTGTCAATGTCGGTTTACCTGATCATTATAAACCTCACGCAAATGGTAATTTCCCTACACCCTCCGGTAAATGTGAATTTAAATCGTCACTCGCTGAACAAGGCAATTTTGTCGCATTGATGTTGCGCCAGATGTGTCCGACAAATCAAAACGGAGAGAGGCTTGATCCGCTTCCCGGACTGGCTTCGCCGGATCTCATCGAGACAGGCGCAGGACCTCAAACGGCCGAATGGCCATTGCAACTGCTCTCGCCCAAAAGCCATGGTTTTATCAATTCCGAGTATGCCAACGTGTCCCATAAACGCCGTATACAAGGGGAACAATTTGTCTTGTTAAACCCGGCGGATGCTGAAGAACGTGGGATCCAGAATGGCGATCATGTGCGGGTATTTAACCAGCGTGGCGAATTTGCCGCAGAGGCGCGTGTGACTGAGGATGTGCAGGCTAGATTGGTCGTGGCTACCTTTGGATATTGGCGAAGTCTTAACGGAGGTTCGGTAAATTCGACTACCCCTTATTGCGAAAAACTTGGACTCGGTTGTTCACCGGGTTCCTTTCATAATGCTGTACAGATCAATAAGGTGTGACAACAGAGGTGGCCCCACGGATTCAGACAGTCTTTCGGTCCGGATAAGTGGATCTCTGTGGGTTAAGCCGCCGCTGGCAGAGGCAGCCGGTTGAAGTAAACCGCATCCGGTGTCCGGCGCGCAAGGGATCCATTCGGCCGGCGCTGATTGTAAAACGCCACGTAGCGTTCGATCCGGGCACGCTCCTCGCCGACGGCGTCGTAGGCAGGCAGATACACTTCCTCGTACTTCAGCGAATGCCAGACCCGTTCTGCAAACACTTTGTCGCGCCAGCAGCCCTTGCCATCAATGTTGAGCGCGATACCGCGACACTGCGCGGCGGTCACGAACTCGCGACTCGTGAACCGACTACCCTGATCCGTAACGGGAACCTCCAGATGCAACCCATCGACGCGCCGCATCAGTTTGAGGCCCGCCTCCGGCCGCGGCCACGGCACGTAGGACACCGACGCCCGCGAGAACTTGATTAACTCCGGGTGTCGGGTAATCGACAGCTCATGCTACGGGTTTATCATCGCTTTGCGCTCAGCGTGCCCGCCTTGATGAGCGCCACTTCTAAAAAATCATTCTCCAGCGTCAACTGACCAATCTTCGCGTGCAGCGCTTTCACATCCACGTTCTCCACGGCCAACGGATGGGTGTGTCCAAACGCCGCCGCCGCCCGCTCCTGTAACTGCGTCTTCCACTGCGTGATTTGTTGCGGATGCACATCAAACTGCTCGGCCAGCTCCGCCAGCGTTCGGTCACCCTTGGCCGCCGCCGGCGCCACTTTCGATTTGAACTGCGGACTGTAATTACGTCGTGGTCTTCTCATGCTAGTCTGCGCCTCTTCGGCGGTCCCGCCGCCTGCGGGCAGAGAGTTCACTTATCCAACTGTCTCAAAAACGGCGGCCACCTCTCTCGATGGGAAGAATGTTTTTATTAATTGTAAAGCGGCAATGGCGCTGGAGTGTTTCGGAAGGCAACTCCCCATATCTTTGTTTGTAAAGTCGTCTGAAAGTAGCAGTGTTTTCAAATCCGTAATAATTCGCCAGTTCAGAGATAGAAGTAAGTTGAACGGACCTGGACACCAGATCAGCACGGGCTTTAGTCAGGCGCATATTTTTCGCATAACACATCGGCCCTATGCCAAAATATTCTTCAAAACCGATCTGCAGGCTACGTAGAGAAAGGAAGGCGGCACCTGACAGTTCCCGGGCACTTACTGTGCGAGTAATATTTTGGTTAATATAATCGACCGCCCGATCAACGCCGGCTTGCCTTCTGCGCGTGCCTGCGCGTTTTTGATGTTGTAAAAAGACATGTTCGTTCACCTGCAACAATGACAATAACAAGAGTTCCTGCAGACCAACAGAAATCGATATCGTCGAATTGTTATTTCCCACGCCGTTAGAATCAGCACATAGGCAACTGAGTAAATTCGCAAATTGGTGTCCAGATTCATTTGTCAGGGCTATCTTTGGTATCAATACCGGCATTGATGATATCGTCGGAAAATACCGCATAAAAATCTCATTCAACACTTCCTTAGGGATGACTATCGCCAACGCAACACATCGGTCACTCCAGTGTGCATGTGCAGAATCTCCTGCGGAATATACTATTGCTTCACCATAACCCGCCCGGACAAATTCCGAATTGACTTTAGCCCGCACTTCTCCTTGTAGCGGTAACAAAATGTGGCAAGCCTGTAGCGGTTTAGAACGCACAAGCACCGGAGCACCATAATAGATGCCGAACATTTTGAATTTGTCCAGTGTGACACCGGTTAAGCGTATATCAATTTCTGTAGCTCGGTTTTCTGGTGAATGACGCAGAGGATCTACAAGGCAATCAAGCAGGTGTTCAGCCTGCGTCAACTCTGAGGTATGCAACAACTCTCTATGGTGTAACGGAAAATTGGAATTGGCGGACAGAAATTGTTGTTGCATTGAAGGCTCACTATCAAAAAAGGACTGATACAGATTATATGCCAGATTATCTGATCTGCTGGAAGAAATGGCGTCGGAGTGAGGTAGTCCGGGTTTCATGGACAGTTGGTTAAGCCACACGGAACTGCCTTTCGAACTCGACCGTGCCGACATAATCCAACATCTGATGCAGCCGGCGGGTATTGTAAAAAGTCGCAAGGTATTCGAACACGTCGCGCCGTGCCTCGTCCCGGTTACGGTAGATGTGCCCGAGTATCAGCTCATTGAAGAAGCTCTCGACACAGGCATTGTCGTAGCAGTTTCCCTTTGGGAGCGGGCTGAGCGCTTTGAAGTGGATGGCGCCGATGCCGCGCGAGAATTCTGACTGAAGCACAACGTGGCGCCGGAAAAGGCGGAAATGGTGTGGGATGCCATCGCGCTGCATTCGACGGTCGGCATTCCACCGCGCAAGAGTGCGGAGGCCGCCCTGGTCCGGATCGGCGCCGGTACCGATTTGTTCGGTTTCGGCGTGGAGTTGCTGGAGATGAGCGATATACAGCGCGTGTTCGCAGAGTTTCCGCGTTACGGCTTTGCGCGGAAATTTCCTGAATTGCTGGCTGATTTCGGCCGCCGCAAGGCCAGACAGCATGCCTTCAGGTTCGTCGCGGAGGTGGCGCGGGAACATGTGCAAGGGTTTCCCGGCCCGACATACAAGGCACTCTTTGCCCACTGGGCGTCGGTGGTCGAGCCGGGATCCTGATCGATGCGGGTACATTCGCGCGCGGTCTGGCCCGGGCAAACATTCACAATTGCGCAGCGCCGCATGGATTTTGCGCAAGAATCGGGTGGCGCCACGCATTTTGCGCATACAATAATGCACACTACCTGCGCTGGCTAACGAGGAGAGTTCGGACGGTGGCCGTCTCAGCAGAAATTGCTGCAACGCAGCGGGTGTTTCCCGGAATTCACGGCTTTCCCATGAGCCAGCGGCTATTGCTGCACACGCGTGAACTCGGGCGCGCTGTGCAAGTCATCCATGAGCTCGTAGAGCCATTTCATTTTTTGTGGGACCGCACACCGGCCCACGCCGACATACGTGTTACCGGCGTTGTCCTTGAGAAGCTGAAATTGTTCGGCGTCTACCACGGTGCACCGGTGTTGGTTCAATCAGGCGTGCTGCAATCCCATTACATCGTGGTCCCGCTGCAGGGTGACGTGGTAGGGACCATCAATTCGGCCCAAATCCGGGCCGTTCCCGGCGAGGCACTGCTTTATCCTGCCGGCACTCGCCTGCACGCCCATTGGAGCGAGCATTGCGTCGCCCTGGTGCTGGCCATCGCCAGGGAAGCTCTGATAACGGCGGCGCGCCGCTACCTGCCGGCGGACGCGTCATCGCCGGCGCTGATGCCGAAACTGGATTTATCCACCGGCGCCGGCCGCAGCTTTGCCAATTTGCTTGGCTGCCTGTGCGCGGAAAACGACAGCGCACGGGGCGGAAATCCCGCGCCCGGCGTGAAGGCAGGGCTGCAGGATCTGTTGTTGACGACCTTGGTGTGCATGAACGCGCACCTGTGGCAACCGCAGTTGGATCAGGCCTCCACGCGCCGGCGCCGGACCGGAGTGGCCCGGGCGGTCGAACACATTGAAAGAAACACCCACCGGGCGGTCGGTATTGCCGAACTGTCGCGCGTTGCATGCCTTTCTCCCCGCAGCCTGCAAATGGGCTTTGCCGAGTGTTTCGAAGTCGGACCCATGACGTATTCAAGGCGTGTGCGTCTTTCCAGGGCGCGGGAGGAGTTGACCACTGCCGATCCGCGCAATGTGCAGATATCCGATCTCGTGGCGCACTGGGGTTTCCCCAGCGTCAGCGCGTTTACCCGGCATTACCGTCAGAATTTCGGTGAATTGCCGTCGCAGACGTTAAGGGAGGCACGTCGCTCGTTGCGTCGCAACGCCGCGAATTCCCTGCCACAGGCAAGTGGCTGAATGGCGCCGGAGCCCATGGCCGCGACCCGACCCGTCGTCTGCTGTGCCTGTCATCAACAATGTGGATTACTGGTGCAGGTGGACGCCGGCCGGGTCACGCAGATCAGCGGGGATCGGGAGCATCCGTTCAGCGCCGGTTTCATCTGCCCGAAGGGCAAGCATGCCCACGAGTTGCACTATCATCCGGCCCGCGTGCATGAACCGCTCAAGCGCGTGGGGGCGCGGGGTGCAGGACAATGGCAGAAGATCCCCTGGCAACAGGCTCTGGATGAGATCGCCGGATCCATTCACGGTCTGACGGAACGCCACGGCCGCGAGTCGCTGGCATACAGTTATGGCACTTTTCACGGTGCCGACTGGGGCATCGGCCAGCGCTTCATGAACCTGTTCGGCAGCCCGAACACCGTCGGGCAGGACAAGATCTGTTACAGCGCCGGCGCGTTGGGGGAGTCCCTGACTTACGGTTTCGGGCCGAGCTTCTTCACCTACGCGATTCCGGGCAAAACCCGCTGCATTGTCATCTGGGGGCTGCGGCCGAGCGCTTCGTCACCGCTGCTGTGGCGGCAGATACTGCGGTCGCAGCGCGCGGGCGCCAAACTCATCGTTATCGACCCGGAACGCATCCGCGAGGCGCACACCGCCGATCTTTGGTTGCAGTGCACGCCTGGCACCGATGTGGCGCTGGTGCTGGGCCTGATTCACTGCGTCATCGATGCCGGCCGGCATGCCGCGGCGTTCGTCGAGGCGAATACAGTGGGGTTCGCCGAATTACGGGCACGCGCCGCGGAATACCCGCCGGAGGTCGTGGAGAAATTGACCCGGGTTCCGGCTGCGCAGATATTACAGGCAGCGCAAATGCTCTCGGATCACGCACCGGCCATCATTCACGCCGGCAATGGACTCTGTCAAAGTGGCCGGACTTCGGTGCAATGCGGGCGTGCGCTGGCGTGTCTGATTGCCATCACCGGCAATCTGGGCGTCGAAGGCGGGCACAGGTTGAATGGGCCGCCGCGGGATCTGGTCTCCAACGGCGATGCCTTTGCCGGCCCGGCCCTGTCCGCGGAGCAACGCGGCAAGCGTCTGGGCGCCGACACGTTCCCGGCGTTGGGTGCGGGCTATGCCGGTCTCGACACCGCCATGAGCCGCGCCTGGTATGGGCGCGCCGACATCATGAACTGGCTTACCACCGCCCATGAACCCACGCTGTGGCGGGCCATCACCGGGGAAAAGCCGTACCCGGTCAAGGCGCTGATCCTGCAGCATCACAATCCGGTGGGCGGCAGCGCCAATGCAAAGTTGGCCGCGGAGACGCTGACTAGTCCCAATCTCGAACTGCTGGTGGCCCAGGACTTGTTCCTGAACGCCACGTCCAGTCTCGCGGACTATGTGTTGCCGGCCGCCCACTGGCTGGAGAAACCGTTCCTGTCCATGGGTCTCGGCTATACCGGCTTTGCCGGCGATTACGTGGAGGCCAAGCCGGCCGCGCTGGTGCCCGAATACGAGCATCGCAGCGACTATGACCTGTGGCGCGATCTGGGCCGGCGTCTTGGACAGGCGCAGCAGTGGCCGGACACCGCCGGGCAATTCTGGAACGGATGCCTGAAGCCCGCCGGACTGGATTTCGACTCCGTGTGTGCGCGCGTCGGTCCGGTGATGGGGGAACAAGCCCGCTCGCGGGACACGGCGGAGCCGGCCGGCATCCGGCCGGACTATGGCACCCCGTCCGGCAAGATCGAACTGCGTTCCAGTCTGCTCGCGGACTGGGGGCAGGATCCATTACCTGTGTTCGATCTGCCCGCGATGGTCAGCGCCAATGCCGCAAGTTATCCACTGACACTGACCACGGGCGGGCGCAAGATCGAGGGTTTCCACCAGGACGCGCAATTGATGCCCTGGTTTCGCCGCAAGTATCCCGAGCCCCAGGTGAGCATGCATCCGGCCACCGCGGCTAGGGCGGGCATCGTCGATGGTGACTGGGCCTGGATCGAAACCCCCGTCGGTCGCGTGCGCCAGCGCGCCCGGCTCACCGACGATCTGCTGCCACAGACGGTGCATGCCGATCGCTGGTGGTACCCGGAACGTGGCGCGGATGCCGCTGACCCGTTCGGCTGGCGCAGCGAAAATATCAATGTGTGCACCGATGACGCCATCGACAGCTGTGACCCGATCCTGGGCTGCTGGTTGTTGCGCGGGGTGCCGTGCCGCGTGGTCGCGGATGGCGGCGGCTGACTCCTCATCATCCCGGATGCGACCGCCGTGCCCGGTCCATGCATCCTGCGCCGGCGCGGAATTCCGCGTCAGTGCGTCACACTTCCTGCACCGAAGATAAGGTCCATTCCAGATCGCAATTGGTATAGCGGGACACGTCCGCGCGCAGCGCGTCGACGTCCTGGCTGAGCAGCAAACGCCGGAACGCATCCACATCTTCCATTGAGTCGAAACTGAGCGACAGCACGCAGGGCGCACGTTTTGCGGTCGCGTCCGTCAACAGGACGGCATTGGACTCCACCTCCATGCTCCGGATGTTCAATCTGCCGGCGGTCGTTTGCCGCGCAAGGGGCACGTGGACGCGGAAATAGTACTCCAGGTCAAATTGCATGCCGGCCCGCGGCAGATACGTCGCGCGAATCCTGTACATCAGCGTGCCGCTCCGGATTCCAGCAAACGGGGCTGCCCGCTTTCGGCCGCCAGCATGGCGCGCACGAGCTTGCGGACCTGGAATCCCATCCAGTCCCCGCGGAACGAGACCGGCGCAGAGGCATCGCCCGCGTCGCATTCCAGATTCCGTTGTTGCGCCTCCAGCACGACCTTGTCCTCGTCGAAGGCGCGGCAGGTTTCGTCGAGCCAGTACCGGGTCTCGGCCTCCACCTCCGGTGCATAGCTCTGGCAGATCTTGTGAAAATAGTGCGAGGACGTGCGATCCTCCGGTGTGATCAGGATGAGGCCGCTGGTGCTGACGCCTTCCGCCGCCGGTGTGCCGGATTTCATCGCCGTCGGGCTGAACAGCCAGAATGCGGGCGCGCGGAAGCTGAATTCCAGCTGGAAATCGAGCGCGAGGCCGGCCTTGAGGCCGCGTACGCGCCGGTAGGCATTTTCAAAACTCGGCGCCGGACGGGTCCCGGTCAGCGACAGGCGAAAATTCATGCCACCATCGACGAGATTCGCCTCGAAGCGCGGAATGCTGGACGACTCCGGGGCCAATTCGCCGCGGGCCGCGCGCATCGACTCGTTGCCCAGTGTCGTCGGATGCACGAATTCCGTGTGCGTGATGTCGGCGAGATTGTCATTGATCAGTTCGTAGTTGCAGGCGATGTGGATGTACGCATCCAGCGTGCCCCAGTTTCCCCGATCCAGAAACGAACAGATCGGCGCCGGGTCCGCCGCAGCGGCGAGATCGGCGTCCCCCATCCATATCCAGATGAATCCATGACGTTCCCGGACCGGGCAGCTTCGCACCGCGGCATGGTCAGGAATCTCGCTCTGCCCGGGGACCAGACGGCAACGGCCGGCCGCATCGAACTGCGCCCCATGGTAACCGCATTGGATGTGCTCACCGAGGACGCGGCCTCTGGACAGCGGCAGCTGCCGATGCGGGCAGCGGTCGGCGAGAGCCACGGGATTGCCCGACGCCGTGCGGAAAAGCACCAGCCGTTCCCCGAGAATGCGCCGGGCCAGGGGTGTGGCGGAAATCTCGCGCGCGAGTGCAGCGACATACCAGACGTTGTGCGGATACATGTGCATGTCGGGCAGGTTCAGTGCCCGGTGCCCGGCAGGCGGGTGACGCCGAGTTGCTGCAGCAGCGTCAGGTAGTCCGGAATGCCCCAGTGCTCCACCATCCTGCCGTCCGCAAAGCGGCTGATGTCAATGGCCTCGTAGGCGATCGGCCGGTGCGTCGGCGCGATACCGAGGAAATCCCCCTGGTGCGTGCCACGGAGCGTGACGCGCGCGACCACCTTGTCGCCCTCGGCAAGCTGATCCTCGATGGAAATATGCAAATCGGGAAAGGCATTACGCAGCATCGCGAACAGCCGCTTGATCCCCTCGCCGGTGGGGGGATATCCCGGCGGCAGCTTTTCGTATTCCTTGACCTGCGGCGACAGTATTTCGTCCGCTATCTTCATGTTGCCCTTGTTGGCCACCTCGCTCATGAAGCGCCAGTACAGTTCCTTGTTCCTGTCAGTGGACATGTGCGGCTCTCCCTGTTCCCGGATGTCATTGACCGAAGTGATACGCGAAACTGACACCCCATTCGGCGGGCCGGCCCACGGTGGCCGCCGCGGTGCCATAGGTGAGCGCGTTGGCAAATCCTGAAACAATGTAACGCTCGTCGGTCACGTTCTTGCCGAAAACACTGATCTCCCACCTTGCGTCGGCGCTGAAATAGGTCATGCCGAGGTCAAGCAGGTGATACCCGGGCTGGTACATTTCCGGGAAGTTCAATGCGTCCTTGTACGTCCCGGACTGGTAGGCCCAGTCCAGGCGCGCCACGAGTTGGCCGCCGAACCGGGGCACGGAATACGAGTACTCGATGCCCAGGTTCGTGGACCACTCCGGCGAATTGACCAGTTCTGAATCCTGGGACAGCACAAACAGGTCGGTGACGAGATTTGCGCCCGTCTCCAATTCCGTATACCCGGCGTCCAGGTAGCCGACACCGCCCTGTACCTGCCACCCGGCGGCGGGGAGAGCGGTAACCTCCAGTTCGAAGCCGTCGATTTCCGCGGCGGCGGCATTGCGCGTGACCGCGGCAATGCCGTCATTGACCTGGACATGCATGTCGTCATATTCCGTGTGAAAGCCCGCGGCGCTGGCCCGCAGGCGGTTGTCAAAGCCGGTCCACTTCAAGCCGACCTCGAACACCTGGGCTGTCTCCGCGTCGAAGGAAGGCGGTTCCGTCCGCGGCGGAAAGACGCGTTGCACATAGCCGCCGGATTTGAACCCTTCGGAATAGGAGAAGTAGGTCATGAGTTCATCGGTCCAGCGATAGGCGAGGTTCACATGGGGCGTCCAGTCCGAAAAGGATCGCCGGGTTGTGCCGCGCGGCAACAATTCCAGTCCCGGGGTCAGGCCGGGTAACAACGCGACAATATTGCCGTCCGCGTCGGCGACGGGGATGCAGCAGAGGCGGCCACCCGGGGCCGGAAACACCGGGGCGTTCACAAATCCCAGGAACCCGGCATTCAGGAACCTTGGGTCGACGACACTGTGCATCTGGGCACAGGATACGGTCGTGCCGTCGAACAACTGCACCGGTGACTCCAGTTCGTAGCATTTATCCGGCACGATGAAGTCCTTGCTTTCGTGCGTGTAGCGCATGCCCGCCGTCAACGACAGCTTTTCGGTCACGTCGTATGTGGCCTGGGCAAAGCCGGCGATGCTCTGGTTGTCGATCTTGGTCCCGGAGAACACTTGCACGGGGGTAAAGTCCGTGAGACTGTCCAGGTGGGTACCGTTCTGCTCGTAGTAATACACGCCCACGAGCCAGTTCAACCGTTCCCCAAAAGCCAGGCCCGAGAGTTGCAGTTCCTCGCTGAACTGATCAGCGGCGTAGGAATTCCCGAGGTGGGCGATTCTCGCCAGGGATGCGCCGGTGTCAAAGCCGACGTCGGCTTCCATGTCACGATAGCTGGCGATGGATTTGATGCTCGCCCAGTCGAGGTCCAGCGTCAGCGTGAGCGCCACACCCCAGATGTCGGTGTCCGAGGACAGGTCCGTGGTGCTGGGATTGACCAGATTGTCATGGTCTATATCAACGACGTCCGCGCTGCCGAGGGGCGGCTGGCCGAACAGCTCGCTGGGCACGACGCCGGGGAACAGACCGGCGATGCCGCCCTGCTCTCCGATCGGTATCGTGGCGAGCAGGTTGTGCAGGTCGATAAAGCTCGGCGGCGGCAGGGGCGCGGGCGGCGGCAGAAAGTCGGGGCTCGCCGGATTGGCCAGGGAGCCGATCAGGGCCAGGCTCGCGCCCTCGTAGGTGCCGACGAGCACGTTGGGGACGCCGTTTTCGCGCTGGCGCGTGTAGTCCGCCGCAAAATTTGCTTCAAAGCGCTCATTCGGGACAAAGCGTAACGCGCCGCGGAATGCATCGCGGTTGATGTCGCCGAGGTCGCTGTCGCCAGGGGCGTTGGGTGCGTCGACGTAACCATTACGATTGAAGGTGGCCGCGGAAGCGCTGGCGTACAACGTATCGGTGAGCGGCACGTTGACGCTGCCGTTTACGTCAATGCGGTCATAGGCCCCGGACGTCACCTTGAAATCGCCGTGCAGTGTGTCATCCGGCAGCCGGCTGGTGACGCTGATGGCGCCACCGATGGTGTTGCGCCCGAACAGCGTACCCTGCGGGCCGCGCAGTACCTCCACATGATCGATGTCCACGAGGTCGAGCACACTGCCGATGGACGTGCCGACGTAGACGCCGTCCAGGTAAATGCCGACACCAGGCTCGCTGTTGAGGGTGAAATCCTGTTGTCCGATACCGCGGATATAGACGGCGGCCGACGACGTGGCGCCGGAAAACGTCGTGCCCGTGTCAATGGTCATGTTCGGTGTGGACTGGGCAATGCCGTCCAGGCGATCGATGTGTTGCTCCGCCAGTGCTGCGCCGGAGAACGAGGTGATGGAAATGGGCGTGGTCTGCAGGTTTTCCTCGCGCTTGCGGGCGGTGACGATGATTTCCTCGAGTCCGTCGCCGTCCTGCGCCAACGCCGCCTTCTGAACGCCAAACAAACTCCCGGCGATCAGCGCAAGGAGGACAGTGCGCGCGGGAATTGGGAATTGCCCCCATCGTGCCGGAATTGGCCTGTCGTAATTCATTGATGTCACCCCGCTGGGATGTTGGGCGGAATCGCCTGCGCTGCATCGGACTCTAGGGCGGAGCCGCGTTGCGGAGAAGAGTGCGGGGAGTAGTTTTGCGCAAAACAAGCGCAAGTCTGCGCTGCTTGTGCGTCACTGCCGTTGGTGTGGGCGAATGCGTCCAGGGTTCAGCAGTTGCCGGCCGTCACCGGGAGCAGGGTGCTGCGTTAACGGGGATCGATCGGTGTCAGCGGGCCTGCCTGTTGTTCGATGGCGGCGGCAACATCCAGGCAGCGCATTTCGCTCAAGGGCGGGCCGATGATCTCCACAACCTGCGGCATGCCGTCGGATGTGCCCACCGGCACCACCGCCGCCGGAAGTCCCAGTGCATTCACGGCGACGGTCATGCGGAAACTTTCCACCACCGAAGACATGCCTTCCGGGGAGGCGATGTCGCCGTCCGTCGCCAGTGGCGGCTGCGTACCGACCGGGGCGACCACGACGCCATGACGCTGGAAGAATTCCAGCCAGTCCCGCAGCAGCGCCCGCCGCCGCCCGAAGGCGTGGGAATACATTTCCAGCGTGACGCCGCCGGGGAGCAGCGTCCGGTAGCAGTCGAAGGCGCGTCGCAGTGACGGCCCGCATATGTTCTTGACGGCAGGTTCCAGGCCGGTCAGCAATTCGCCGAGGCAGATTACCTTCCAGATGTCCGCGGCCTCCAGGATCCCCGGAGGTTCGACTTCCTCGACCTGGTAGCCGGCGTCCCGCAGCAGTTTGCCCGCGCGCCTGACGCCGGATGCCACCTGCTCACTGACACCGGTTCCGCCGGGGTTTGTCACGAGGGCCACCACTGGTCGCGGTCCGGTTTCATCCATCAGCGGTGACGCGAGCGACCAGGGATCGCGCCGGTCATGTATCGCCATAGCCCGCAGGCCGAGGCGCACATCTTCAACCCGGCGCGCCATCGGTCCTTCCACGTGCATGAGCTGGATGCCCACGGGCGGTTCCGCGGGCTCCGAAGGGTTCCATGCGGGAACGCGGCCGAGACCCGGTCGAATGGAAGCCACGCCACAAGCCTGTGCCGGTTGCCTGAGGGAGCCGCCCAGATCGTTGCCATGGGCGAGGGGCGTGATACCGACAGCGAGCGAGGACGCGGCGCCGCCGCTGGACCCGCCCGGCGTGCGGGCGGCATTCCAGGGATTGCGCGTGGGACCAAAGACTTCGTTGTTGGTTTCCCAGCGGCAACAGAACTCGGGCGTGTTGCTGCGCCCGATGACGATGGCGCCGGCATTGAGCCAGTTCTGCACACAGGGAGAGTTGGCTTGCGCAATGTTGCCGCGCAGTGCGGCGCAGCCGTTCACCGTCGCCCAGCCC
>MGYT01000145.1:0-12345 GCA_001801865.1 Gammaproteobacteria bacterium RIFCSPLOWO2_02_FULL_61_13 | reverse complement strand
CACCGGGACCCCGTGCAACAGGCCCAGCGATTTGCCTGCCGCAACAGCCTGGTCGGCTGCATCCGCGGCGGCCAGGGCCGCATTCAGCCGGACCTCGGTCAGCGCATTGATGCGCGGGTGGGTGGCAGTATGGCGTTCAAGACAGGCGCTGACGACTTCACGCGCGCTGAACTCCCGCCGCCGGATTCCGGAGGTAATTTCCCGCGCATCCATGCGCCACAATTCATCGCCCGCCGCCCGGTTCACCATGGCTCTGCTTTCCCCGCCTGTGCGCGTAGCGTGTGCCGGGCGCGACCCGTCACGCCTTCGGTCGGTTGCGGAACTTTCTCGTTAAACCTGCCAATCCCTCGCGGGCAAAATTGCGGCAGGTTTCGTCCTTGAATATGAGCGCCTTTTCCCACTCGTCAATGGGGTAGAACTCACGTTCTCCGACAATGCGGATCTCGCGCACGGTACGTTCCTCCAGACCCAGTTGCTCCGCGATTTGGCGATCGGAAAACCCGGGCCGGCGCTTCTCCGGCGGCAGGTGCTCCTGGTAGTTAATCTGGATGGACTGTGACATCCCAAGGACTTGGTCCTTGTATTTCTTGTAGGTCTCCGGATCCACAAAGTAGAAGCCCATGGTTTGCGCCTCCTCAGTTTTTGGTGCGCGCTTTTTCGCCGACCGGACACACGCGCATGCACTCGTAACATTGCCCCTGGCTCGCGTTGGAATAGGTCATCGACCAGAGCGTGCGGGTAAACATGCTGGAGTACAGCATGATCTTCCGCTTTTCCTTGTCGGTCTCATCCAGCGTCTTTTCCAGCACCTTCTGGAATCCGGGGATCCACCATGTCTCCACGCGGGTCCGGCAGCGCGCCCGATCGTAACGCCGTTCGGTCACGCGATCATTCTCGATGCGCCCGCCGATGCAGCCGCCGTTGTCGATGTCGCAAACACTCATGCACGGCGTCGTGCCCTCCGACTTCCACATATCCAGGCAGGCCGGCGCCGGGCAGGCAGGCACCTGCAGCGGGCCATCCACCGGCAGCGGCAGGGTCGTGATCACCACCGAGTAATACAGGAATCCCAGATCCGGGTGCAGCACCGGTCCTGCCAGACTGGGCGAACCGCACCCCGCCAGTTCCGCCGCCAGCGCGACGCTGAGAAACGGCCGGTCGCCGCGATCCACCCCGGCCGGCACGCACAGCGCGTAATAGCCGAAATGATCCTCGATGGCGCGCGCGGTACGCGTGCCTGCGGAAAAAATGCGATCACTGAAGGACGAGGTTTCCATGAATTGATAATTGGGGTTGCGCCAGTCGGCGGCCCGGGGTGCGGCGCCACCGAGGACATAGACAGCCTTGGCGCCGGGCAGCAGGTCCGTGGGCCGGTAACCCTCCGGCGCCTCGGTGAACGCGGCCGGGTCCGCCACGCCGGTGACCGCCGCGCCGGCCTTGCGGGCCCCGGCGTCCAGTTCTGCGCGTACGGCCTTGAGGTCGAGTGATTTCTCCGGCGCGTTCATTTCAGCTTTCTCTCCTGGCGCGTAATCGGGCACACCCGCATGCATTCGAAGCATTGCGCGACGCTTTCGCGAAAATGACTGACTGCGGAACAGGAGCGGGTGAAGAAATCCGAGTTGATCATGCTGTGCCGATCCTCGGCGGAGTCGGAATTGACGATCTGCTCCATGGCCTTCTGAAAGCTGTTGATGCCGAAGTTCATGGCGCGGCTCGCGCAGCGTTCCCGATCGTAATACGACGATTCGATGCGGCCATCCGCACCGATGCTTCCGTCCAGGCAGCCGTCCTCTTCCACGGAGCAGGCCGACAGGCACGGCGTCTTGCCCAGCTTCCTGAACATGGTCACGCACATCGGGTGCGGACACACATCCTGCGCCAGGCGCGGGTCGGCCGGCAGAGCCAGGGTGGTGAAACAGGATGAGTAATACAGCAGGCCGTACTTGGGATTGAGGATGATATTGGCAGCCAGCGAGCGCGTCCCCAGGCCGGCGAGCACAGCCGCCAGCATGTTGCTGAAAGCGGGTTGCTGGCCGCCGACGGGCAACGACGGCGCCTGCATGGCATAGTGGTTCAGATTCTGTTCGATGTAGTCCGCCACGACATGGACAGCAACATCATTGCGAAAATCGTAGCCGTTGACTTCCATCAGCCGGTGATCCGGACAGCGCCAGGCCCCGGACGTGGGGCCGCGGGCGCCGACCACGATGACACTGCGAACGCCGGGGAGGTGGTCCTCCGGCCGGTAGCCTTCGGGGACAAATTCGTTCCATCTCTGCGGGTCGGCGATGCCGACCACATCGGCGCCGCCACGCAACGCGACTTCCTTGATGCGTGCCGCCAACTGAACGTATGCATCCGCCTCAGTGACGATCATGCCATCCCCCCGGATCACCATATTTAATGTGCGAACGCCGCTCTGCGCCGCGTCACCACCCGTTGTCAATATTTAGCTTACACGTCAGATATTTAAATAGCAAACAACTGAAATGACCCATGGATTCAAGCGGTTCAGCCCGGCCGGCGCCGGGTTTCGCTCAAACCCTTGGCGCAGTTTGGTGGGCTTATCTGGCACGGAAATGGACGCTAGCGGCGCAATCAGATTATTGATTCGAATCAATACCTGCGGCCGGTCGAAGGCTGAAACTAAAATCGAAACCTATTAAGACCGTGAGGCTGAGGCGCTACGGCTAGTAGACGGTGCCCGGCAGGATTGCAGACTTTCCGGCACGTGGGCTTTAGCGCCGTGAATTCATCGGGAGTAGCCGGGGGGCGCTCTTGGCGGGTTTAGGGATGTTTAGTCACGTGTAGGAAATCACCTCGAACAAGGGGGAGGCATGGCCAACCAATCAATTGCGCACCGTTCGTTGTTCAACATTCTTGCCATGACCATGGCGCTGGCGGCCGGAGTGCCCGCCGTCCATGCCTGGACCTCCAAGGATGGCACTGCTGAGGTCCATGGATATGTTGACAACACCACCCACGAGCGGGTGGGCAGCCGCGCGGGCATTTCCAAAATGCGCAACCGCGGCCAACTCGAGTTCTCTAAAGATATCGGGCGAGCGGGGATATTCTCCGAGCTGTCATTTCACGGCATTTTGCGCGCAAGTTATGACGCCGCCTACGATCTGAATTCGGATACCTGGGGTGACGAGGCAGGGGGCCCGGTGATGTTGCAGAGTCAGGGCGGGCCTGATCTTGGATTGCCCTACATGGTCCCCTGGGGGGCCACACCGAACCCAGCCCTGGGTCCGGTTGTGCTTCCGGGCACAAATCCCTTTGCCACGTCCGATCCGGATGTGCTGAACGGATTTTTCCTTGGCACCAATCCCAATGAAGGGTTGGTAATTCTCGGCAGCGAGTCCTTTACCGCGACCGGCGGAATTCCGGGTTTCGGCGGCGTGCAGCTTGCCTATCCCGGCCGGCCATGCAACGAAGACCCCCGTGGCTGTATCAAGGACTACATGGACGCCGATGAAGACGACCTGCGCTTTCCGGAGTTCAATGAGCAGCAGGACTGGTTGCGCGAGATTTATGTGGATGCCACGATTCCCTTCGCCAATGGCGACGAGTTGAATCTCCGTATCGGCCGGCAACAGGTGGTATGGGGCCGGACCGATTTGTTCCGGGTTCTGGACCAGGTCAATCCCATAGATTTCTCGATTCAGAACATTTATGAAGAATTCGAGGACAGCCGTATTCCCATGGGAATCTTTTCCTCCGAGTACCGCATGGGCGCCACCGGGGCCTTCGATGACCTGAACTTCCAGTTCATCTGGAAATTCGAGAAATTCCGGCCGCACAATCTGGGGCAGGGCGGGCAGCCCTATAACATTCTCGACGCCGGAAACCTGTTCCGGGCGCTGTCCACCTGCTGGAACTTTGGCTGCACCGTCGGCAATTTCGCGCCCAATGCAACCGCGGCGCTATCGTTCAACCCGCCGTTCGGCCCGGGAGCGCCGGCCCTGCCGCACACGCCCGGTGGAGCCTTCGGTAACGGGCTCTCCACCGGCTTGCTGGCAACGACGTTCCCCAAGCAAACGATCGGCATTCACGACGCAATCCTTCCGGACTGGGAGCTGGACAACAGTGAAATAGGCGCCCGCCTGGAAGGCGTGTTCAAGGGCGTGGGCTTTTCAGTCAATACACTTTACTTTCACCAGCAACTGCCGTCTCTGCACGGCGGCACGGCCGGACCGCCGGCCATTAACCCATTCCTCGCGCAAACCGGCACCTTTACCAGCGCCGCGGGCCTATTGCCCCCGGGTGGCATTCCCGCCAATGTGCTGATCAATCCGGCCACCGGCCAGGTTCTCGACACATTCGGCAATGCCGTACCGCGGCCCTACCTGCTCGCGTTCGATATTCATTTCCCACGCGTCTTTATGCTGGGTGGATCCGCAGATTTCTATGTGGAACCCTTGAAGTCCTCGTTCCGGGTCGAAGTTGCCCACACCAATGGGGAGGAATTTCCCAATACCCTGGATCCGCGGTTGTACTCCGAATCCAACGTGGTGCGCTGGGTCGTCGGCTGGGATCGGCCGACATTCATCAAGTTCCTGAACCCGACCCGGGCATTCCTGATCTCGGCACAATTGTTCGGCCAGCACCTCCTGGACCACGAGCGTATCCAGACGCCGGCCGGCCCCGCCGGGATGCCGGACTGGAAGGACAATTTTACCGGGACCTTGTTGGTGCAGGGCAATTACAAAAACGACCGCATACAACCGCGGGTCATCTCCGCCTATGATTTTGAAGCGCAGGCGGCGACCATAGCCCCCTCGGTGGACTGGCTGATTACCGACAACTGGCGGCTGTCCCTCGGCGCCAACTTCAAGGTGGGCCGCGCCAAGAATGAGTGGGATGATTGCCGTCTCTGCAACCAGTTCCCGCCCTTCACCGATCCGGCGGAGGGCACTCCTGGTGCCGGCACGCTTCCGCCGGGACAGGCTGTGAATCGCATCGGCGGCATGAGTCCGCTCGGGGCATTTCGATCCGGACCCATTGGAATGGCGCAGGATGAGGACGAATTCCAGATCCTGCTTCGATACAGCTTTTAATGCGGAGGCTGCGCGATATGAAAGTGCAAAGATCAAAACTGCTCGTGGCTGCAATGCTGGTTGTGTCGGCGTCTGCCTGGGCGCAGACCGTGCCGGAGGACGTCATTCAGAAGTCGTTCTATCCATATAAAGACGGGTTTCCGACCCATGCCGTTTACAAACCGGGGGTGAAGGTGAACCAGGGAAATGTGGATCAGTTCAAGGACATCCTGGATGAAGGACTCTATTTCTTCATCAAGGACGGCTGGGTCGAGGTTGACACCGCTGCGGCCACGGACTTCCCGCTCAGCACCGAGTACATCGAGGCCACGCGCAAGAACGCCGGCAGTGTCAAGCTTGGTGCGGACGGCACCTTGGACGGCTTCGTCGCCGGACGTGCCTTCCCGCAGGAACCGGATGCCAACGACCCCAATGCCGGCCAGAAACTCGTGTGGAATTATCAATACGGCTTCAATTCCGGCGATTCTGAAACCATCTACCCGTTCTGGTGGACGTTCCGTGACGTCAAGACCGGCAAGGTGGAACGGCAGTTGCGCTTCGAATGGCACTTCCTGAATTTCATGCATCGCGTGACGTTCGGCCCGACACCGGAATATGCGGACAACCCAAGCCGGATTTACCGGGGCATTTACAGCATGGTGAAGGAGCCCTTCGACCTTGCCAACACGCAGTTGCTCATCAATCGCTACGAGGATGACACGCAGCGCGACGATGCCTGGTTGTATCTCGGTTTCCAGCGACGCGTGCGCCGGCTGGCGACCGGGCAGATCACGGATGCCTTTCTGGGCACTGACCTGATGATTGAGGATTTCGAGGGATACAACGGACGTGTCACCGACTACGAATGGTCATATGGCGGAAGCAGGGATCTGCTGTTGCCGTTTTACCATCACAATGAAATGGCCTTATCCCCGGAACCCGCCGATGATCCTGACGGGTATCGATTTGTCGACGTGCATGGGCGGGGAAACTGCTTCCCCAGGGTCACCTACCAGCTGCGGAAGACCTACACCCTGATCGGCAAGCCCAAGGACCCGAACCATCCGCTCAGCAAGCGCATTATCAACCTCGACGCGCAGACTTCCACCATGGCCAGCCTGACGGTATACGATCGCAAAGGTGATATGTGGAAATGGTTCCCGATCGGCAAGGCGCATTCCGATTTCCATCACGCCAGGAACAAGGGCAAGGGAGTGGCGCTGGACGATTTCGCGGTACTCATAGACGTACAGGCACAGCACTGCACGACGCTGCAATTCAAGAGCATCATTACCGATGACGTGAATCAGCCTTCCCTGTTCTCGGTCCAGAACCTGAGGAAGGAGGGCCGCTAGGTCCACCGGCCTGGATCGTGGCGGGCCCGGCGCCACAAAACAGGCAGACGGAGATTATCGCCATGTTCCACGACCCGCCTGGGCTGCGGTTCGAGCTTTGCCCAGACCCGGAGGGTGAGGTCGTACCAGCAGGTCCGCCCGCTCCCTGCTCGCGCAGGACGCGAACGGCGGCCGCAATCCGGCTGCGCATCCGGTTCGGTCCATGGGCATGAGCCGGACCCGCGTAATGCCCCTTTTTGCAGGCCTTGTGATCCTGGGTGCCATGTCTGGCTGCGAGGCGCCGCTGGACCTGCGCGCGGTGGAAAAATCCAGACTGTCGACCATCCGGCGCTCGGACGTATTGCAGGCAGCAAGCGCTTCCGGTACCAGCATCGTCGTGGTCGGTTCCGGCGGCCTGGTGCTCAGATCTGCGGATGCCGGTCAATCCTGGCAGCGGGCCGTACTCGATGGCTGGCCCTACCTGATTGATGTAAATGTGTGCAAAGGCGGTCTGTTCGCGGCACTATCCTACGAAGGTGACGTATGGGTGAGCCATGACCAGGGTGCGACCTGGTCCAGAAAATCGCTGGATACCGCGGAACAACCGCAATCCATTACCTGTGACCCGACCGGGCGTTTATGGGTGGTCGGGAGTTTGATGACAATCTGGGCCAGCGCAGATGTGGGTGAGACATGGAGTACGACATCCCTCGATGAGGACGTGATCCTCACGGAAATACAGTTCATCGACAACGACCTCGGCTACATCACGGGAGAATTCGGCACCGTAATGCGGACCGAGGATGGCGGCAAAAACTGGGAAAGATTGCCGCCGCTTCCGGATGAATTTTATCCCCAGGATATGTACTTCCAGGATCGCGAACATGGCTGGGTTGCCGGTCTGGTGGGAGTAATCCTGCGCACAGACAATGGCGGACAATCCTGGCAGCCTGAGCAGACCGGCACACTGGTCACGATGTATGGCCTGGAATTACTGAATGGCCGGATGTTTGCTGTCGGCGGCGAGGGTACGATCCTGCGCCTCGATGGCGGACAGTGGCACGCCGTTGACCACGGCGAACCAATCCGGTTTTACCTGCGCGGCATAAGGTCACTGAGCGGCGACCGGCTGCTGGTGTTGGGGCCAAACGGAACCCTGAAGATTTTTGCAGGCGCCAGCCTGCTGCGGGATGTGATGCAGCCGGCCGCTGCGCGGGATCAGGGCTGATAAGGCATGGACGGCAGCCAGGTATTTCCGCGCTTCGGCAATTTTCTCTTCAATAACAGGAAGGTTGTACTGGCTGCGATCTTCCTGGTCACCGGGTTTTTCGCCACGCAAATCCCCGCAGTGCGAATGTTGTCGGATTTCGCGGATCTGTTGCCCCAGGAACACCCTTACATCCAGCTGCATAACAGCATTCGCGACACATTTGGCGGCGCCAATATCATCGTCATGGCCGTGGTCGTGGAGGAAGGGACGATCTTCAGCAATGCCACGCTGGCGCGCATACACAGGATAACGCAGGCGCTGGACAGCGTTCATAGTATCAACCATAACCTGGTGGCAAGCCTTACGCACCGCAACACGCGCAAGATATGGATAACCCCGGACGGAACCATCAGGTCAACAAACTATTACGACCCCCACCACGGCGACTATGACGCAGCGGAACTGAAGGCCATGGCGCGGGACGTACTGGCCAGCACCAATGTCTATGGATTGCTGGTGTCACCGGACATGAAGGCGGCCCTGATAAAGGGAACCTTGAACGAGGGACAACTGGATTACGGCAAGGTGTTCAGCGAACTGCAGCAGATACGCCAGGCGGAGTCTGTCGCGGGCGTGAATATCTACGCGACCGGGCATCCGGTGCTGGTCGGCTGGGTCGATTCCTACAGCGGCCAGATCCTGCAGATCTTCCTGTATACCGTCTTCATTGTGCTGGGCATCCTGATTATTTACACACGCCGGCTCTATGGCATCCTTCTGCCCCTGTTCGGCATGGCTTTGACCAGTGTCTGGGGCGTCGGATTCATGGGTGTATTCGGCTACAACCTCGATCCGCTGATGCTGGTTGTGCCATTTCTGATCTCGGCGCGCGCCATGTCCCATGGAATTCAAAAGGTGGAGCGGTATTTTCTCGAGCTTGCGCTGACCGGTGAAAAAGTGGCCGCAGCGCGGAATACCTTCAATGCGCTGTTCCGGCCTGGCGCGCTGGCAATTGCAGCCGACGCCTCGGCGCTGTATCTGATCGGCCTCGGGAGTGTCCCGATCAACGACAAGATGGCAATTTACGCGTCCTTCTGGGCGGTGTGCATGGTGGTTACGGTGCTGGTGACAGTTCCCATGCTGCTGGCGGAACTGCCCCGGCCGGCGCAAACAGCGGCGAAACACACGTTCATTCGGCAGATATTTCCAAAGCTTGCCGCGGTCGTGGCAACGCCGGGGCGGTCCAAGGCGGTCCTGGCCGTGTGCCTGGTTATCGCCTGCCTGGCAACCTACCTCAGTTCATGGGTGCGGGTCGGCGAGCCCGAGCCCGGCTCGCCGTTATTGTACCGCGACCATGATTTCAATGTTTCGTCGACGGCCATCAACAAACTGTTTCCCGGATCGGAGGAGATGTTCATCATCGCGCGAACCGATGAGAAAGGCGGATTGAAGAAACCGGAGGTACTGAAGGCGCTGTCTGATTTTCAGAATCACATGCTGCTGGACGAGAACCTGGGTGCGGTGAGGGGGGTCAACAATCTGGTCACGCAGGTCAATCAAATGACGCGCAACAATGACCCGCGCTGGGCTGTCGTCCCCTCTGTGCCGGGCAATGTTGGTGGCCTTATGTTCATGTACATGATGTCTGCACCGACGCCGAGCGCGTTGCTTGAATACATAGATTCCGACGAGCGCCTCGCCAATATGGTTTTCTACTACAAGGATCACACCGGTGGCACAATTCGCCGCGCCATTTACCTGGCCAAGGATTGGATCAATTCGGTGGGAACCACGGTCCCGGGCCTGCATATCGATCTGGCCGGTGGTCCGGTTGGGGTGACTGCCGCGATCAATGAAGAGGCCTACCAGACGAATCTGCTGGTCGTGCCGGCGGTGCTGATATTGATTCTCGTGTTCACCTTATGGTTCTACGGGTCGTTTCACGCGGGTTTCATGATGCTGATGTCAATGGGATTCGCCACGGCGCTGACCTATGCGTGTATGGGCATCCTGGAAATGGGGCTCAACGTCAACACCGTGCCGATGATTGCCGTCGGCATCGGCCTGGGTGTCGATTACGCCATTTACATGATGGATCGGATCAAGGAGGAAATGCACGTGGCGCAAGGGCTGCAGGCAGCAATAACACGCGCCGTGAGTACCACCGGCGTGGCGATCGCCTTTACCGCGACCACGCTCATTGGCGGCATCATCATGTGGGTGTTCATCTCTGACTTGCGGTTCCAGGCGGACGCAGCCCGCCTGCTTATCATCATGCTGTTGCTGAACGCCTGCGCGGCAATGTTCCTGGTCCCGGCCTGGGTCGACATATTCAAGCCAAAGTTCATCATGCAGGCTGGCCGGAAATCCTGGCGTGATGGTGAGGGGGCAACAGTTGATGGTCTTCTCGCACGGCAGGAATCGCAGCGGTCATCGGTAAACTGACGCCGCCGGGCCGCGAGAGCGCGGCGCACTGTATGCAAGTCATCGCAACCAGCGCCGGGTTTCGATGCGATGCAAGGCCAGCAATCCGGCCGGGTCCAGGATCAGGTCGCGGATGCGCAGCGCCAGGGACAGGGCCAGCGCCTGCTCGGACGATAGCCCGACCAGGCCCCCAATAAGAATGAAGACGCCTTCCTGCACGCCATAGGCATTGGGGATGACGAAGGCGATGTCACTCAGTGTGAACGTCAGGCTCTTGAGCATCACCGCTTCCAGGATACCGATGGGATATCCGAGTAACTGACAGCCGAGCCAGACCTCGCCCGTCTGTACCGCCAGTGTCAGGAACCGCAAGGCCACGGCCAGCAACAAGGGACGGTGGCGCTGGTAGATGAGTATGATCTCGGCATCGGTCTCTTTTGCGCCGATGCTGACGCCATTCAATGACTCGATACGCAGCAGCTTCTCGCCCAGGTGTGCAAGAAAGCCCAGCATGCCCGCGCGCTGGACCAGAAAAAATCCACCCACGCACACTGACAACACCACGAATCCACCCATGGCCAGCCAGGCCAGACGATCATCCAGAGACAGGAACAGCAGGCAGGCGGCGCCGGACAGTCCCCAGAGGATCACGGCAACAACCTGCACGGTCTTGTCCACGATAACGGAAGCCGTGGCGACCGTGGCCGGATGTCCCCAATGAAATGCCAGCCGCGCCTTCGCCACCTCGCCGCCAATGGATGCCACCGGCAACAGGTTATTCACCGCCCGTGCCATCCAGATGCCGGCGATGCCCTGCACCAGGGTGGGCCGCATTTGCGGCGGGAACATTTGTCGCCAGGCCTCACCGGCGAAGACAAAATTGGGGAGCCAAATCACCGTCAGCAGCAGTAACTGCCAGCCCGAGGTGGAGAGCAGGGACCAGACGTCAAGCATTCCCTGCCACAACAACAGGCCGAGCAGCAGGACCAGTCCGGCAACCAGTCCCAGGTAGGTGATCAGGCGTGTCATGGAATTATTTGTGTCAGGAAAGTTGAGGCCGGCGCATGATACAGGTATTCGTTCCCCCACACATGTCGGCGGCCTGGGAGTGGCGTGGCGCTGAGGCGGCTTTTTCGCTATAAAGACTTCCTCTCATGTCGACACCTGCAAAAACACCTGACGGCGATCCCTGGTTGCTCACGCCCGGCCCGCTGTCCACCTCCAGCGCGGTAAAACGCGCGATGCTCCATGACCTGGGTTCCCGCGATCAGGGTTTCATCGACGTCACGCAACGGGTGCGCGCCGGCCTGCTGAAAATTGCCAATGGCGGTGCGGCGCACACCTGCGTGCCGGTGCAGGGCAGCGGCACCTTCGTGGTGGAGGCGATGCTGGGAACCTTGTTACCGCGCACCGGCAGGTTACTGAATCTGGTGAATGGCGCCTACGGACGCCGGGTCAGCCGCATCTGCACCATGCTGGGGCGGCATTGCCAGGAATTATCCACGGCAGAGGACCAACCCCTGGACCCGATGCTGGTGGATCGCGCGCTGAGAGCGGACCCGCAGCTAAGCCATGCGCACCTGGTGTATTGCGAAACCACCTCCGGCATCCTGAATCCGCTGGCCGAGATCGCCGCTGTGGTGGCAGGGCATGGACGCGCGCTGCTGGTGGATGCCATGAGCGCTTTTGGCGCATTGCCGGTGGACATGCACCTGCCCGGGTTGCAGGCGGTGACCGCATCGGCAAACAAATGCCTGGAGGGGGTCCCGGGGTTGGGCTTCTGCATTGCCGCGACGGATGCGCTGCGCGCCGCAGCGGGAAATGCCCACTCGCTCAGTCTGGATCTTCAAGATCAATGGCAGGCGCTGGAGCGCAACGGGCAGTGGCGTTTCACGCCCCCGGTGCAGTGCCTGCTGGCGCTGGACCAGGCGTTGATGGAACTGGCGCAGGAAGGCGGCCCGGCAGCGCGCTTGCGGCGCTATGCACGCAATTGTTCGGTATTGGTGGAGGGCATGGGCGGACTTGGCTTCACGCCGTACCTGAAGTCAGTGGTGCAAGCGCCCATCATCGTGACGTTTCTGATGCCGGCGGCCCCGGCATTTCGCTTTGAAACCTTCTACCAGGGATTGAATCGCCGCGGCTACGTGATCTATCCCGGCAAGCTGACCGGACGCGATACTTTCCGCATCGGCTGCATCGGGCGGTTGGATGAGACAGTCATGCGCGGCCTGTTGCAGGCTGTGCGCGAGGTGCTCGCGGAGATGAAATTATTGCCGCTGCCTTTGTAGGGCCGGCTTCAGCCGGCCAATTTCCGTCGGTCCCGATCCAAGCGGCGGGC
>MGYT01000144.1:15819-16074 GCA_001801865.1 Gammaproteobacteria bacterium RIFCSPLOWO2_02_FULL_61_13 | reverse complement strand
CTTACAGCTTTGCGCCGCAGTTGCCGGATTACGATCTGCACCTGTTTGGCCAGGGACGGCACTGGCATGCCTACCGCCTGCTGGGCGCCCGGCAGGCGCAGGCGGATGGTATCGCCGGCGTGCTCTTTGCCACCTGGGCGCCGAATGCATCCCGCGTCAGCGTGGTGGGGGATTTCAATGACTGGGATGGCCGCTGCCATGGCATGCGCGTGCGCGGCTCGAGCGGCGTCTGGGAACTGTTCATCCCCGGGCTCG
>MGYT01000144.1:263-15810 GCA_001801865.1 Gammaproteobacteria bacterium RIFCSPLOWO2_02_FULL_61_13 | reverse complement strand
CAACCTCTGCCTGAAGAGCGATCCCTACGGCACCGGCTATGAATACCGCCCCGCCAACGCGTCGGTGGTCACCCCTGAAAGCCGGCATGAGTGGCGTGACCACGCCTGGACCTCCGCGCGCAGCGAGTCCGCCTGGCGCCACGGCGCGGTATCCATTTATGAAATCCACGCGGGTTCGTGGCGCCGAAATCCGGACGGCAGCGTGCTGGGTTATCGGCAACTGGCGGAACAACTCGTGCCCTATGTGTCACAACTGGGGTTCACCCACGTGGAGTTGCTGCCGCTGAGCGAATACCCGCTGGACGAATCGTGGGGTTATCAGACCACCGGCTATTTCGCGCCCACCAGCCGCTACGGCAGCGGCGATGACCTGCGCTGGTTCGTGGATCACTGCCACCAGCACGGCATCGGTGTGATCCTGGACTGGACGCCGGCGCACTTTCCCAAGGATGAGCACGGCCTGGCATATTTCGACGGCGGGCCGCTGTACGAGCACGCCGATCCGCGCCGCGCCGATCACCCGGACTGGGGCACCAGCGTGTTCGATTACGGCCGCAACGAAGTGAAAAACTTTCTGCTGGCCAGCGCCGTTTACTGGTTCGAGGAATTCCACGTGGATGGGCTGCGCGTGGACGCGGTGGCCTCAATGCTTTACTGGAACTACTCGCGCCGCGACGGCGAGTGGTTGCCGAACCGGTACGGCGGTGCGGAAAATCTTGAGGCGATCGACTTCTGCCGGGAACTCAATTCAGTCATGCATGCCAATTTTCCCGGCTGCATGGTCATCGCCGAGGAATCCACGGACTGGCCGCTGGTGTCCCGCCCGGTGTACCTGGGCGGCCTCGGTTTCACGATGAAGTGGAACATGGGCTGGATGCACGACATCCTTGATTACATGAAATTGGACCCGGTGTACCGCAGCCATCATCACCACGAACTGACGTTCAGCCAGATGTACGCCTTTTCGGAAAATTTCGTACTGCCTTTCTCCCACGACGAAGTGGTGCACTGCAAGGGCACGCCGCTGTCGCGCATGCCTGGTGATCGCTGGCAGCAATTCGCCAACCTGCGGCTGCTGTACACCTATATGTTCACGCACCCGGGGAAAAAACTGCTGTTCATGGGCAACGAACTGGCCCAGTACAGTGAATGGGATTTCCGCCAGTCGCTGCCCTGGGAGTTGCTGAATGACCCGCTGCACGCCGGCATCAACCGGCTGGTTTCCGACCTGAACCGGCTTTACCGCGACCACGCCGCCCTGCATCGCTACGATTTCGAGCAGCGTGGATTCGAGTGGATCGACTGCCACGACGCCGGCAATTCGGTACTGGCGTTCATGCGCCGCGCAGAGGAAGGGTTTGTAATCGTGGTGCTGAATTTCACCCCGGTGGTGCGCAGTGGCTATCGCGTCGGTGCCCCCGAACCCGGCGTATACCAGGAAATTTTCAATTCCGATGCCGCCGTGTACGGCGGCAGCAATCAGGGCAACCTGGGTCGCGTGGTGGCGGAACCTTTTTCGTGGATGAATCGCCGCGCCTGCCTGACGTTGACGCTCCCTCCGCTGGCGGGGATTGTGCTGGGGCATGTCCCAACCTGAGGCACCGGCAATTGTTCATCGCTAAAGTGATTCGTCACGGACCATCTTTGCCAGGCTCGTGGCCGCATCGTCGCCCCGGGCGGACAGGCCCTGCACAATGCCCTGCTGATCTTTTTGCGGTCGATTCTGGCTCAGCTTCCATTTACCCTGCAGCAACCGGATCGGGATCTCGATGCCGACGATGGCGCCCAGCAGTTGCTGGATGAACGGTTCCGGTGCGTCACTGACGTGCCATGGCTCCGCGCTGTCCGCCTCGTGCCGAACCGTCAGGCGCGTGACCAGGCCCAGCAGCCATTCGCGATCCTCAATGACGTGCAGCGGGCCACGGGCATGTACCACGGCGTAGTTCCACGTGGGTACGACTTCGCCGTTCTCCTGCTTGGTGGCGTACCACGACGGCGAGATGTAGCCGGCCGGGCCCTGAAAGAGGATTAATGACTCGGCCTCCGGCAGCG
Source organism: Gammaproteobacteria bacterium RIFCSPLOWO2_02_FULL_61_13 (assembly GCA_001801865.1). Lineage (GTDB taxonomy): Bacteria > Pseudomonadota > Gammaproteobacteria > Eutrophobiales > Eutrophobiaceae > 2-02-FULL-61-13. Next base: position 13,758 of record MGYT01000144.1, on the reverse strand, counting down.
ATTCGCGCCACACCGGATTGGCGAGCGCGACATGTCCGCGCAGGGTGCCGAATGGCGCCGGTTCCGGGTCCAGTTCAAACGGCAGGTGATTGGCCTCGACTCCATCCGCGCTGCGCGTGATCAAAGTGCCAAGGGGATGGGCGCGGATCAGCCGGTGCAGCGCCCCGACATTCCTTTCCTCAAAGTACTTCGGCAGGTACATAACTGAAGCCGGTGATCTCCAGCTCCCGGTCCCCGGCGGGCCGATGCCACGTGATCAGCTCCCCGTTCTTGCGATTCAACAGCGCACTGCCCAGCGGAGACACCCAGCTGATCAGATTGCGCGCTGCATCGGCTTCATCCTCACCCACGATGGTGAAACGATGGGGCGCGCCGGCGTCGTCCAGCAATTCCACCGTCGCGCCGAAGCGGATGGCATCGGTGCCCTGCTGATTGGACGCCACGGGAATGGCAACCTCGATGCGCCGCTGCAAAAAACGGATCTCCCCGTGCAGGGACTGCAACTCACTGCGTGCGCCGAGATTGTCCTTGTCCGCCTCCAGTTCCGTGCGCCGCGCAATCATGGCGTCCAGCTTTTCCTTGAGTTTTCGCAATCCGCCGGGCGTGATGTAATTGGGATGAGTGCTGTGCGGCCGTTCCGGCTGATCATCGCCGGCCTGGTCGCCTTCCGGTTCCTTGACGAATGCCCTGCTCATGTTTGCGCCGATTCCAAGGGTGGTGCAGGTACACTATCAGAATCGTGACAGCCCGACGACCCGGGTTTATCCTGTTCTGCGTCCGCCCCTTCCGGAGATTGATGCCATGTTGAGGAACACCGAAAACTCCTACGGAACCCTGCACCGCGCCTTCCACTGGATCATGGCCATCATGATCATCTGCATGATCATCGTCGGCGTGTATATCCACGGGCTGGACGCCGAAAACCCGGCCGAAGCACCCACCAAGCTGGCGCTGGGGGCGTTGCACAAGGCCACCGGCATGGTGATCCTGTTGCTGGTCGTGCTGCGAGCCGCATGGGTGTTCAGCGGACCGCGCCCCGGACTGCCGGATTCCGTGCCGCGCTGGCAGCGCATCGCGGCCAAGTCGCTGCATCACACCTTCTACCTGCTGATGTTTGCGATCCCGGTCAGCGGCTACGTGATGACCAGTCATGCGCAGAAACCGGTCAGCGTCTACGGCCTGTTCGAACTGCCCATGCTGTTCGATGAACAGAATTTCGAAAAAGCGAAGGCGGTATTTGAGGTTCACGAAACGCTGGCGCTGCTGCTCCTGGCCCTGATCGTCGCGCACGTGGCCATCGCGCTTAAACACCACTTCTACGACAAGGACACCATCCTGCGACGGATGCTCAAGGGCGAATGAAACCAGGGGACTGCATCTGAGCTATCCCCATGAAATTCCGAAATGTAGGGTGGGTTGAGCGAAGCGAAACCCGCCGCCAGTGTCCTGTCCCGCGAGAACCCTCATTAATTCCAAGTGCGGAGTTTCCGGTAGGGCGGGATTTATCCCGCCGCGATGCCAGCGGCCGGCTGAAGCTACCCACAGGATGTGGGGTATGCCGCGAGACGCCTACATGGATGTAGGCGGTACGGGTACAGGGATGTACCCGGTAGAGTCGAGCCGGGAGCGGAGACCGAGAGCGACGCAGGAGCCAAAGCCGAGGACAGGACGTCCGGAGCGGCCGGCCCTACAGGGAATTATGCAAGTCGAACCACCACGAACCGGTGGAGTTGTCGCAGACCAGCCCTGGCCTGCGCCCTTCGGGCGTGCTGCGCACGACCCGATTCGCTCCAGGCGAATCGGTCGCTTCGCTCAATCCACCCTACCAAGCTCCCTCCACCGTCGTGTATGAACCGGGGGAGTGGAAACAGTCCTTCAAGGAGTCACCAGTGAGCAGGAACCTGCCGATTACCCGGCGTGATTTTCTCAATGGCGTGATGCTCGGCAGCGGCGCCGCGCTGCTGCACCATGCCGCGCCGCTGGCGGCGCAGTCCAATGCGCTCGCCACGCCCGGCCCGGACTGGTATGGATTCGGCGGTATCGGCGATTACGCCAACAGCCACGGCAACACACCCGAAGTTGTCGCCCGTGCCCATGAATTGCGCGACGGCAGGTACACACCGGTGCCGGGCAATGTCACCGACACCGGCGAAGTGTTCGATGTGGTCATTGTCGGCGGCGGCATGGCCGGGCTGGGTGCGGCATTCGAGTTCCGGCACAAGGCGGGTGCCGGCAAGACCTGCCTGGTGCTGGAGAATCACCCGATCTGGGGCGGTGAGTCCAAGCGCAACGAGTTCATGGTGGATGATCAGTTGCTGATCGCGCCGCAAGGGGCGAATGGCTTCTCCATACCCGGCGTGGATGAGGGCGCACACGCGTCCGACGACGGCCGTTACTACGATGCCATCGGCATCCCGCGCGAGTTTCAATATCCGGCCTGGGATGCAAAGCACAAGCCGCTGCGCTTCGCCAATGATCATTACGGGTACCTGTACTGGATCGAACACGGCGCCGACGTCGGTTACTACATCGGCGCCTGTTGCGGCGCGCCGCCGGCGATCAATCCCTGGTCGCGGAACCTGGACAATACCAGCTGGACCACCGCCGAGCGTGAGCAGCTGTTGCGCTGGCGCAATGACACGCGCCGCCTTTACGACGGCAAGGATTTCGAGCGCTGGCTGGATTCCATGTCATATCAGCAGTTCGTGGAACAGGTCATGGGATTGGGGCGGCACGTCTCTGACTTTGCCAGCCCGATCCTGGCCGGCGCCGTGGGGCTGGGTTCAGATGCAGTCTCGGCCTATGCCGCATACGCCATCCTGTTTCCCGGCACCATCAATTTCTACCCGCCCGCGGTGCGGGATTTCAGCGCCTACCAGCGGCACTCGTTCCCCGGCGGCAATGACGGCTTCGCGCGGCATTTTGTGAAAAGGATCATCGCCGGCGCCATTGCCGGCGATGATTCCTTCGCGGCTGTCATGAACGGCCGGGTGCAATTCGATCAGCTGGACCTGGACGGATTACCGGTGCGCATGCGCCTCGGCGCAACCGTCGTGGCGGTGGAACACACGGGCGATGCGCAAGGTGCCGATGAAGTGCAGGTCGCCTATACCCGCGACGGGACACTGAATCGTGTCCGCGCCCGCGCCGTGGTCATGGCCAGCGGCGGCTGGGTCAACCGGCACGTGGTGCGCGACCTGCCCGACAGCCACCGCGCGGCCTATGCCACGTTCAAGCATGCGCCGTTCCTGGTGGCCAATGTTGCAGTCCGTAACTGGCGCTTCATGTATGACCTCGGCATCACCGCGTGCCGCTACCAGGGGGATTTCGGGTTCTGCGTCAATGTTCGCGCGCCGATGCAGGTCGGGGATTACCGGCCGGTGTTGGACCCAGATCAACCGGCAGTACTGAGTTTCTATGTGCCATACCTTTATCCCGGAGACCCGGCGCCGTTGCAATGCAGCCGGGGGCGGGCGGAACTCTTCAGCGCGCCGTATGTGGATTACGAGCGCCGGATCATCATGCAGCTGCGCACGCTGTTCGGCACTGCATTCAATCCCCAGCGCGATCTCGCCGGTATCATCCTCAATCGCTGGGGCCATGCCTACGTGGTGCCGGAACCAGGATTTTACTTTGGCCGCGACGGCCAGCCGGCCGCCCGCGACGTGGTGCGTGAACGCCATGGCCGCATTGCCTTCGGCCATTCGGAGTTGCGCGGCAATCAGCACTGGGGGCCGGCCGCCGCGGAAGGCGCCCGAGCATTGCAACAGATACTGGAAGTCCTCTGAAAAGGATTTCGGGTCGAAAACCGCTGACCGTTGGACTAAGCTCTGTTCCTTCCACGGCGCGCAGGCCGCTTCCCGCGTCGCGGCGGCCGCAACATTGGGGGAACCATGACGACTGGCACTGATCTGTTGACGCGAAATGTCCAGTTGCTCAAATCAAGGGTCAACCGGTACGGCGTGTATGGTCTGGTGATTTCGCTTTCCGCAATCCTGGTCGCCTCAGCCATGGTCAGCTTGCAGTTGACCGACGCCATCAGCCTGAGGGGAATGGTACTCGCGCACCAGGATAATTTTGCGCTGCGACTACTCGATCTCCTGCCGTTCGCGTTCACTATCTGGGGTCAATACACCGGGACGGTCATGGCCTATCACGCCAGTGCGATGATTCTGGAACAGACCGATGACTTGCGCGCCGAAACCACCGCCTGGAAGAAGAAGTCGCATCACGACGCCACCCATGACCCGCTCACCAGCCTGCCTAACCGCGCGAAGTTCTACGACATTGTTCAGCAGGCGATCCATTCCTGCAGCCGGGAGGAACGGGCGTTCGCCATCCTTTTTGCGGACCTCGACGGATTCCGGGAAATCAATGAGGCTTTCGGGCCGCAAAACGGCGACCTGATACTGAAGCAGGTCGCCGCGCGACTGCAGGGGCTGATTCCGGAGACGGACCCGATGGCACGCATGGGTGGGGATGAATTTGCCATCCTGTTGCAGGACGTTCCTTCGGAGAATGTACCCACGGAAGTCGCGTGCCGCATCCACAAGGCGCTCGAAGCTCCCTTCGACATGAACCGTACCCGCATCGAGATTTCCGCCAGCATCGGTATCGCGCTGTTTCCGGCACACGGGGCCGACGCGGACTCACTCGTGCAGCGCGCCGAGGCGGCCATGTCCGCCGCAAAGCGCACGCATGAAGGCTACGCCGTCTTTTCGGAGAAGTTCGCGCTGGACAACCCGCGGCGCCTGATGCTGATGACCGAACTGCGCCGCGCCATAGATCAGGACAAACTCGAACTGTACTTTCAGCCCAAGATAGACCTTCGCGCCGGCGTCGTAACCGCCGTGGAGGCGCTGATGCGCTGGAACCATCCCGAGCACGGGCGCATTTCGCCGCAGGAATTCGTTCCGCTGGCGGAGCGCACACGCCTCATCCGGCCGCTCACCGTCTGGGCCTTGAACAGCGGGATCAGGCAACTTGCGCAGTGGCACGCCGCCGGTCTCCAGCTAGGCATGTCGGTGAACATTTCGATGCGCGATATCGAGGATCCGGAATTCGCACCGGCGCTGCTGCAGTCCATCGCGGCGCAGCGCCTCGAACCCGGCTGGCTCACACTCGAAATCACGGAAGGCAGCCTCATGTCCGATACCGCCAGGACTTTGGACATCCTCAAGCGGCTCAACGCGATGCAATTGCGCCTGTCAATAGACGACTTCGGCACCGGTTACTCATCGCTCGCGTACCTGAGCCAGCTGCCGGTGCATGAAGTAAAGATCGACAAGGCGTTCGTGCTCGGCATGATGGCGAATCGCAATGATCGGCTGATCGTCGATGCGACAATAGGGCTGGGCCACAACCTGCATCTGGAAGTGGTAGCGGAGGGCGTGGAAACAGCGGAAGTGATGGCCGAACTGCAGCACCAGGGGTGCGACCTGGCACAAGGCTATTTCATCAGTCCACCGCTGCCGAACTCCGAGTTCGTGAGCTGGGTGCGGGCATCGCGGTGGCGACCGGCGATGGCCGTGGATGTCATGGCCTGATGCATGCATGGCCTGCGCACGCCGGACAGGGTCCGCGTGAAGCGTGTAGTTATTGCCGCAGGTTGCCACCACCGGTGGTGCCTGTCTGCACCGACAACCCCGGGAACCCCGTGGACAGCACATAGCCCAGGTCTGTGGGATGAATGATCTGTTCGCTCATTGACAGGCTTTGGACGGCGGGCGCATCCCCCGGGCACACCAGCACCGGGATGCGTGACCCGGTACGGACTTCCTCCTTGCATGCCGACTCCGCAGGGGCGTTCGAGTCGGACGCGGCGCGGGCCGCCATCAACGGCATATTCAGGCAGCACAGCAGCAGCGCCATTATCCAAAAACCGGGTCTGAGATTGGCTTTCATATTCCCCGCTCCATCAGAAGATTCGACAAACCTGATTGTAGTTCAGAAATACGGGCCCCCATGGCCGGAGATCATCCCGCTGCTGGCTTTCTGAGGAACTGCCGGCAATGGCCGGCGGGCGGCGTCCCGCGCGGATCAGCTGCCGGAGACCGGTTCGAGGCGCAACAGCCGGCCTTGTTCACTGTCTGTCAGCAGGTAAAGAAAGCCGTCCGGACCATTGCGCACATCACGAATACGCTCGCCGAGATCCAGCAACAAGCGTTCCTCGTGCTGGACCCGTTCACCGTCCAGTTCCAGGCGCACGAGGCAGGTTGCCTTCATTGCGCCCACAAAGAGATCCCCCTGCCACTTGGGAAACGCGCTGCCGGTGTAGAACGCCATGCCCGATGGCGCAATGGACGGGCGCCAGTACCAGACCGGCTGCTCCATTCCCGGCAGTTCGTTGAAATCGGAAATCACCGAGTCGTCGTAATCAATGCCGAAGGTCGCCTTGGGCCAGCCATAATTGCCGCCGGAACGGGGGGTATTGATCTCGTCGCCACCCTGGGGCCCGTGCTCATGGGTCCAGACATGGCCGGTGTCCGGGTGCAAGGCCGCGCCCTGCGGGTTGCGATGTCCCGATGACCAGATCTCGGGCCGGCCGGCGCCGCTGCGGGCGAAGGGATTATCCGTCGGGATCGTGCCATCGGCATTCAGGCGCAACACCTTGCCGTAAAGGTTTGTGAGGTTCTGCGCCTCATTGCGAAAGTCAAAACGATCCCCGCTGGTGACGAACAGGTGACCGTCCCGATCGAACATCATGCGACAGCCCAGGTGCGAGCCGTCCTTATTGAAGTTATCTGCATCAATGATGACCTGCGTGTCTTCGAGCGTGTCATCAGCCAGCCTGGCGCGTACCACGCGCAACGCGTTGCGTTCCATGGTGCCGTGGCCGAAGCAGAGGTAGATCCAGTGATTGGCGGCGAAGTCCGGATGCAACACCACATCCATCAGCCCGCCATCGTCCTTGAATACCACCGGCGGTACGCCGGCCACCGGACCAGGCAGGAGTTTTCCCTGGTGCCAGCGTCGCAACCGGCCCGGCTTTTCCGTGATCAACATGTCGCCATCGGGCAGGAACGCAAGGCTCCAGGGAAATTCCAATCCCCCGGTCACGGTAACCACCCGGAACGACGCCTGATCGGAAGTCTGCGCCGCGCCGGGTGCCGCCGCCGCCATGGTCGCCTGCGCGGCGCCCAGCGCAATCAGCCCGGGGAGAAGTAGTGACTGCATTACCGTGATGGGTGCGGAGTTGCGCGCGCAGCGTTTATGCATGGGGAAGGCTTCGGGTGGCGCCCTGGTGCGCGCGGCCTGATCAGGCCGTTATGGCGAGTATCGGTTCCAGTTCGCTGAGGCGGGCGATATTGATGAGCGTGGCCGGGATGTTGAGCAATTTCATTTCACGCCCGCTGCGTTTGAATTCATGCTGCCACTCCAGCAACAGGGCCAGGCCGGCACTGTTGACGCTGTCGAGACCACCGAGATCCAGGCGCACGTCCCCGCTGGCGGGAAACAGCTGCCGGCCGCTGGCCAAAACACCGGGAACCCCGGCAAAACCCAGTTGCCCGCGCAGCCGGAACAAAGGCCCACTGCCGTCCTTGTCTGCTTCCAGTGTGACCGTTTGCGCACTCATGCGCGCCGTTACTCCGACAATTTGTCCGTGACGATCTTGCCGATGATGCGTTCCAGCACCATGGCAGAATCGCTGAACATGATGGTGTCGCCCTGCTTCATTACCTCTTCTTCCGCGCCCGGCGTCAGGCTTACATACTGCTCGCCCAGCAGCCCGGCGGTAAAGATGCTGGCCGTGGTGTCGGTGGGGAACTGATTGAACTGCTTCTCGATGCTCATCGTGACCATGGCTTCGAAGGACCTGGTGTCGTAGCTGATGTCGGACACACGTCCCACCAGCACACCACTGGCGCGCACCGGCGAACGCACGGCCAGGCCGCCGATGTTGCCGAAGCGCGCGATGATTTCATAACCATCGCCGGCGCTGATGGTACTCAGGTTGCTGACCTTCATGGCCAGCATGAACAAGGCGACACAGCCGGCGGCCACGAACAGACCGACCCAGGCTTCCATTGAGCGTCTCGATATCACGGGTTTGTCTCCAGCAAAAGTGCGGTCAATACGAAATTCAGTCCCAATACCAGCAGCGAGGCACTGACCACGCTGCGAGTGGTTGCGCGGCCGACGCCTTCCGCGGTCGGCTCGGCGTCGTAGCCCTCGAACAATGCCACCCAGGTGGCGGCGAACCCGAATGCCAGGGATTTCCAGAAACCGGTCATCAGGTCCTCATAAAAATCCACGGAATTCTGCATCTGCGCCCAATAGGCGCCGGCGTCCACGCCCAGGAGCCCGACGCCGATGAAATACCCGCCCAGCACGCCGACGGCACTGAAGATGCCGGCCAGCAACGGCATCGAGATGAAACCGGCCAGCATGCGCGGCGCCAGCACGCGCTTGTAGGGATCCACGGCCATCATTTCCAGGCCGGAGAACTGTTCGGTGGCCTTCATCAGACCCAGTTCCGCGGTCAGCGCGGAACCGGCTCGACCCGCGAACAACAGCGCCGTCACCACCGGCCCCAGTTCACGCACCAGTGTCAGACCGACAAAGGTGCCAAGCGAGGCCTCCGCATTGAATCGTACCAGCACGTTATAGCCCTGCAGGCCCAGCACCAACCCGACAAATGCCCCTGCCACCAGCACGATAACAATGGTCAACACACCCACGGAGAATAACTGCTGCATGATCAGGCCCGGCCGCAACAGCACTGACGGAATGCTCTGCAACACGCGCAACAGGAACAGGCCCGCGCGGCCGGTGCGCTCCAGAAATGAAAATGCGCGCCGTCCGGCATGGACCAGGGGATCCAGCCAACTGCCTGCCGTAACCGTCTGCATTTCAGTTTTCAAACAAATCCTCCGCGTAATCCCGCGCCGGATAATGGAACCGCACCGGGCCGTCAGGCAGTCCCTTCAGGAATTGCTGCGCCCACTCGGAGGCGGTTCGATCCAGTTCCGCCGGGCTGCCCTGATCCATGATGCGCCCGTCGGATATCACATAGATATGATCGGCAATGGAAGAGGTCTCCTTGACGTCGTGTGACACGATGATGCTGGTGAGACCGAGATTGTCGTTCATCGCGTGAATGAGCTTGATCAGCACGCCCATGGAGATGGGGTCCTGGCCGCTGAACGGCTCGTCATACATTATCATCATCGGATCCAGGGCAATGGCACGCGCCAGCGCCACGCGCCGGGCCATGCCGCCGGACAGTTCCGCCGGCAGCAATTGCGCCGCCCCGCGCAGGCCCACGGCCTGCAGTTTCGCCAGCACCAGGTACCGGATCATGCGCTCCGACAATTGCGTGTGTTCGCGCAACGGATAAGCGACATTTTCGAACACGGTCAGATCCGTCAACAGGGCGCCGCTCTGGAACAGCATGCCCATGCGCTTGCGCAATTCGAACAAGTCGGTCTGGCTGAGCGTATGGATATTTTGTCCATCCACCTCGATGGTGCCGGCCTCCGGGATCAGTTGCGCGCTGATGAGTTTCAGCAACGTGGTCTTGCCGGTGCCGCTCGGCCCCATGATGGCGGTAATACGGCCGCGCCTGAAATCCAGATCGATATTTTCGAAGATGACGCGCTCCCCGCGGCGAAAAGTCAGGCCACGGACGCGGATCAAAATATCGGAAGCAGGGCTGGCACTCATGGGGGCAGGCAGTTTCACTGTTTGCCGTGACGGCGTCAACTTGCCGGATTTGCTGCTTATTCCGCCGACAGTTTAGGCAATCGGACCTGATTTCCGGCTCCAATCAGTGCCATTGAATTACGTATACTGTCGCTGGTTTAACCCTGGATGGACGCCATGACCGCCGTATCGACAACCAACCTGTTCACGCCGCTGACGCTGGGGGATCTGCAGTTGCCAAACCGCATCGTCATGGCGCCGATGACCCGCAGCCGGGCCGGGGCCGGCAATGCCCCGAACTGCATGATGGCCACGTATTACCTGCAACGTGCCGGCGCGGGTTTGACCATTACCGAGGCGACGCAGGTTTCACCCCAGGGCATCGGCTATCCGGACACGCCGGGCATCCACAGTTACGACCAGATCGCCGGTTGGCGCAACGTCACTGACGCAGTGCACGCCGCCGGCGGGCGGATCTTCGTGCAGTTGTGGCATGTGGGTCGCATCTCTCACCCGCTGTGGCAACCCGGCGGCGAGTTGCCCGTGGCGCCATCTGCAATCTGTCCCCGCGGCGAAGCCATGACGGCGGAGGGGATGAAACCCTTCGTCATCCCGCGCGCGCTGGAGACGGAGGAGATTCCCGGCATCGTCGAACAATTCGCCCGGGCCGCGACCAATGCCGCCGCCGCGGGTTTCGACGGCGCGGAGATCCATGCCGCCAATGGCTACCTGCTGGATCAATTCCTGCGCGACGGCAGCAATCAGCGCCGGGATCGGTACGGCGGCAAGCCGGAAAACCGCGCCCGGCTGTTGCTGGAGGTCACCGGCGCGGTGTGCGACGTCCTCGGCGCGAAACGGGTCGGCGTGCGAATTTCGCCCGATGGAACCTTCAATGACATGAGCGATTCCGATCCGGTGTCCACGTTCGGCACCGCGGTGCGATTGTTGAACCAGATCCACCCCGCCTATCTGCACGTGGTTGAGGGCCAGTTCGACTGCAAACTGTTACGGGGCGCTTTCTCCGGGCTTTACATGGCAAATGGTGGTTATGACTTCGCCCGTGGCAATGCCGCGCTGGCCTCCGGCGCCGCCGATCTCATCGCTTACGGTATGCCCTTCATTGCCAACCCGGATCTGCCGTGGCGCTTCGCCAACAATACCCCGCTGGCCGAGGCCAATCCGGGGAAACTCTATGGTGGGGATGAAAATGGATACACGGATTACCCGCCGGTAGTGCCCCAGCCTGCTTCCAGGCCGGGGAGATCGGAGTGTGATTGACGGACGTGGAGACATCGAAGTGCTTGCGGAAGACAGCAGGTAGAATATAGGGAAAAGAACTCGTGAATTCCGAAAGTGTTTCCCTACCTTCCACCTTCTGCCTTCCTGCTCTTCTTCCTCTCTTCCCTGTCCCTCTTCTCCTCCTGATCGCTGTACGGCACCAGGTCCCGAAGCGCGCAACGCGTGCCGTCCGGCAGCACGATGCTGGTGCTGGAATCCAGTTCGTAGGGCCCAATGGTGGAGAAGCCGAGTGTCTCTGCGAAACGCACCCCCTGGCAGCGGTTCATGAAGTTGCCCTTGAACCGGCCGTGGCTGTAAGTGTTGATCACGATGGTCTCATTGTCCGGGGCATACCAGTCCCGGATGTCGCTGGAGCCAAAGGTTTCCGGCACGCGCGCCTCGCGCCCGACATACGCGGTGTGCGTATCCGGGTTCACCCACGGCACAGCGGCAGTGATCTGGATCACCGCGGTTAAAATCGATGCCGGTATGAACAGGGCAGACACAAGACGTCCTCCCGAAAGTCCCGTATGTGAATTTGACCGCCTGAACGGCCGGGGATTCCCTCCCCGGCAACAGAATCACGCCAAAGCGGCAAAGGCGGGAAGCACCTGCTCTGCAAACAGGTCCAGTGAGCGCATTTCGGCCGCATGCCCGAGGTCGCCAAAGGCCAATTCCAGCACGGCGTAGTTGAATCCGCACTGCTCCTGCTGTGCGAGCAGCAGATCCCGGACCCGCGCCGGGCTGCCGCTGACTATCATCCCCTGGGCGCTGGCAGTGTCGAAGTCGCCGATGCTAAGAAACGGCGTCGTCGCCTGGTTTTTTTTCCACAACAGACCCAGGTGTTCAAACCACATCGCGAAGGCGGGGCGCGCCAGCGCCTCGGCCTGCCGGCTGGTGCGGGCGACGACCACCATGCGGTACGCACCGATCAATGGCTCATCGTCAACACCCTGTTCGCGCAGGCGCTCGGTTCGAGTCTGCTGCCACTGATCGCGATAGCCGGCACAAATCTCCCGCACGCGTTGCGTACTCCCCAGCACCATGATGTTCATTCCGGCACGCGCTGCATGGGACTGCGCTTCCGTCGTGGCCGGGGCCGACCAGAAAGGGATGCGCGCCTGCCGCGGCCGTAGTGGCAACGGCACAGCCTGGTAATTGAAATGCCGCCCGGCATAATCGAGCTGATCGGAGGCCAGTCCCTGGCGCAGGATCTGCAGCGCTTCCACGTAGCGTTCGACGGCGTCTTCGCGCTGGACTCCGTAAAAGGCCTGCTCAAACGGCGAGGCGCCCCGCCCCACCCCGATTTCCAGCCGCCCGTCGCTCAATTGATCGAGCATGCAAATCTCCTCCAGCAACCGCAGCGGCTGGTACATCGGCAGGCAATACACCATGGGGCCAAGGCGCAATGTCCTGGTCTCCCGCGCCACGGCCGCAAGAAACACACTGGGTGACGGGGCCATCCCCAACGGCGTGCCATGATGTTCGGCCAGGTGGTAGGCGCGGAAACCGGCCTGTTCCGCGGCGCGGATGAGCGCCAGCCGATCGTTGTAGGTCCGCACCGGGGGTTCGTAGCGATAATCAAGATGGTCAAACAGGCCGCATTGCATAGGGCACCCGGTTGGTGAAGCAAGAATCCCATTCTGCCTGCGGCGGCTCGACTCGGGAACCCCTCCCTTCCGGGCTACATATATAATGTGCGCCCCTTTAACCCTGACGCGGAGAGTTCCTGCATGAATCGCTCGTTGTTTTTCTGGACGGTGGCCTTGCTGGCTGCACCTTTGACCGTATTGGCCCACGGACCGTCCCGGCAGATGGTGGTCAAGGAAGTCCAGGTCAACGCCCCGGCGGCGAAGGTCTGGGAGGTCATTGCGGACTATTGCTCCATCAGCACCTGGGATGCAGAGGTGCCGGAATGCCAGGCCGACCCCGGCAACAAACCTGACACCATTCGCACCCTGAAGTTGAAGAACGGTCAGCAGATCAAGGAAAAGCTCGTCAAGCACGAACCCGGGAACAAGAAGATGCAGTTCATGCTGCTGGAGCCCAATGAGGCCGCATTACCCATCAATACCCTGGGGACCACGCTGTCGGTCCGTGACGGAGACGGCGGCACCGCCGTGGTGGAATGGAAGGCGGCTTTCTACCGCTCGTTCCCCGGGCCGACGCCGCCGCCGGAGTTGAGCGACGAGGCCGCCGTGGCGGCAGTGACCAAAATCGTTGATGCAGGCCTCGCCGGGATCAAGTCACTGGCCGAGAAGTGAAACGCACCGCGATCGCCTGCGTGCTGGCCCTGCTCTGCGCTGGGCGCGTAGCGGCGGCGCCTTTTGCCTGGATCACCAACCAGGCGGATGACACGGTCACGGTGATAGACACCGCCACGGGTAAAGCGGACGCGACGGTAAAGGTCGGCCATCGCCCGGCGGGCGTCGTGGCCAGTCACGATGGCAAGCGGATCTATGTGTCCAATCCCGAAAGCCGGGACATCTCGATAATTGATGGCGAAGCCCGCGCGGTGATCAAGACCGTTCCGGTCGGGGAAGGCCCGCTTGGCATCGCCATCAGCCCCGAC
>MGYT01000144.1:0-190 GCA_001801865.1 Gammaproteobacteria bacterium RIFCSPLOWO2_02_FULL_61_13 | reverse complement strand
CGATCGGCAGGTCTTTATCAGCGACTGGTATTCCCACCAGGTCGCCGTGCTGGACGCCGGCACCGCCGAGATAAATGAGTACCTCCCGACAGGTAATTCACCGGCAGGACTCGCGGTCACACCGGACGGGAAGCGCCTGGTGGTGGCCAATCGGGACGACAACGCGATATCGATCATTAACCTCGCGAAC
>MGYT01000143.1 GCA_001801865.1 Gammaproteobacteria bacterium RIFCSPLOWO2_02_FULL_61_13 | reverse complement strand
CATCAAGATGGTGGTGACATTGATATCGCCGATTGCGATGGAAGAAGGATTGCGCTTTGCCATTCGCGAGGGCGGCCGTACCGTCGGCGCCGGCGTCGTGGCCAAGGTGATCAAGTAACAGTCACAAGTCATAAGTTACAAGTCACAAGGGGCGTGATTACCGGTCTTGTGACTTATTGCTTGTAACTTGTAACTGCTTTTAATAGGCCAGTAGCTCAATTGGCAGAGCGGCGGTCTCCAAAACCGCAGGTTGGGGGTTCGATTCCCTCCTGGCCTGCCAATCTCCAGGATGAAGCAGGACGTAGAAAAGTCGGCCCGGAAGAAGATGAAAAATGAAATGAATGCCCAGGTCGAAACCATCGACAACAGAACAGACACGCTGAAACTGGTGTTCGCTGTGCTGCTGGTTTGTGGCGGGATGGGTGGCTATTACATGTTTGCCAACCATTCCGTGCTGCTGCGTGTGGTCGGGTTGCTGGCCTGTGCTTTGGTTGCGGTGCTAGTGGCATCGCGCACCGAGAAAGGGCGCGCGGTGTTGGCATTTTTTCACGAATCTCAGATTGAAGTGCGCAAAGTCGTATGGCCGACACGGGAGGAGACTGTGCAGACGACCGGCCTGGTGATTCTGATGGTCGTCATCTCGGCGCTGGTGATGTGGGCATTGGACTGGTTCCTTGGTTGGGGTATTCGGTTCGTGATTGGGACAGGGAGCTGAGCAAATGACGTTGCGCTGGTATGTGGTCCATGCCTATTCGGGATTTGAAAATCACGTAATGAAGACGTTGCGTGAGCGTATCCGTCGTAGCGGGCTGGAATCGAAATTCGGCGAGATTCTGGTTCCGACCGAAGAAGTTGTGGAGATGCGCGACGGCAAGAAACGCAAGAGTGAGCGCAAATTTTTCCCCGGCTATGTTCTGGTGCAGATGGAGATGGACAATGATTCCTGGCATCTGGTCAAGGAATCGCCAAAAGTACTGGGATTTATCGGCGGCACACCGGACAAGCCCGCGCCAATCAGCGACGCTGAAGCGAATGCGATTTTGCAGCGCGTGGAGGACGGCGCCGACAAGCCGCGTCCAAAGGTACTGTTTGAGCCCGGCGAAGTGGTGCGCGTTGTGGATGGTCCGTTCACGGATTTCAACGGCGTGGTCGAGGAAGTGAATTATGAAAAGAGCCGGTTGCGCGTATCGGTTCTGATATTCGGACGCTCGACGCCGGTGGAACTGGAATTCACGCAGGTTGAGAAGGAATAGCGGCGGCAAACGGTTTCAGGGATTGGTGAACAAACAGTCGGGGAGCCCGCTTTTGCAGGCGCTTGAACCCGGAGGAGCATACGATGGCTAAGAAGATTGAAACGTATATCAAGCTGCAGGTGGCCGCGGGTGCGGCCAACCCCAGCCCGCCGGTAGGTCCGGCACTGGGCCAGCACGGTGTCAACATCATGGAGTTCTGCAAGGCGTTCAACGCGCAGACCCAGACACTGGAAAAAGGTATCCCGGTCCCTGTAGTCATCGCCGTTTACTCGGATCGCAGCTTTACCTTTGTCACCAAGACGACGCCTGCGGCGCACCTGCTGAAGAAGGCCGCGGGTGCCGAGAAAGGCAGCGGCACGCCGAATACAACCAAGGTTGGCAAAGTGACCCGCGCCCAATTGGAAGAAATTGCCAAGACCAAGGCGCAGGATTTGACCGCCGCGGGACTCGATGCCGCAGTCCGGACCATCGCCGGGACCGCTCGCAGTATGGGCATTGATACGGAGGGGGTCTAAGCCATGAGCGGCATGCCGAAACGAGTGAAGGCCTATCGGGAAAAGGTGGAGCCGGGCAAGTTGCATGGATTAAGCGAAACCCTCCAATTGCTGAAGGCCTGCGCCACGGCCAAATTCGATGAGTCGGTGGATGTGGCCATCAACCTGGGCATCGACCCGCGCAAGTCGGATCAAACGGTGCGCGGTTCCTCGGTGCTTCCGCGTGGCACCGGCAAGACGGTTAAAGTCGCCGTGTTTGCCGAGGGTGATCAGGCGAAGGATGCCCAGGCTGCCGGCGCAGACTATATCGGCATGCAGGATCTTGCCGACCAGATCCTCGCTGGACTGAATGATTTCGGCGTGGTCGTGGCCGCCCCATCGGCCATGGCGGTTGTGGGCAAGCTCGGCAAGATCCTCGGTCCGCGTGGATTGATGCCTAACCCCAAGGTCGGAACGGTAACGAAGGACGTCGGCCTGGCGGTGAAGAACGCGAAGGCTGGCCAAGTGCAATTTCGCGCGGACAAGAATGGCATCGTGCATTGTGCCATCGGAAAGATCTCGTTCACGCCCGAAGCTTTGACGGAAAATTTCATGGCGCTGCTGCATGACCTCAACAAGGCCAAGCCGCCGACCGCCAAGGGTATCTTTCTTAAAAAGCTCAGTCTGTCGACGACCATGGGCCCAGGCATCCTCGTGGATCCGGGCAGCCTGGGGATATAAAGCAGGTTGCGTCGCAGTACGCGGTAAATGCTTGGATTTGGACTTTGGGCTGGCAGCATGGAATTTGCCGGCCGTCAAAGACCGCAGGTGTCGTCACTTGCCATTGGCAAGCCCGGCTTAATGCACCCTCGTGGTGCGTCTGCGCAGACGGTGCCACCCGAACAGGTGAAGACCTGGGAAGGTCACCGTGATGAGAAACACGGCATGCCCGCCGAACGGCGGAATGCGCAACCCGGATTTTCCGGGCCATGCAGCGCATGCCATCACGGCAACAGGAGGAACTGGAAGTGAGCCTTAATTTGGAGCAAAAGCAGGCAATCGTAAGCGAGGTTGCAGGAGCAGCTGCCCGTACTTCCAATGTCATCGCAGCCGAATATGCCGGACTAACCGTGTCCGAACTCACGCAGTTGCGGAGTTCGGCGCGCAAGTCCGGGGTCACCGTAAAGGTCGTGCGCAATACGTTGGCGCGCAGGGCCTTCGAGGGCACGCAATTCGCCTGCATGAATGAGAAGTTGGTCGGACCATTGCTGCTTGCCTTCGCCGGCGATGAGCCGGGTTCAGCGGCCAAAGTCATTCGCGATTTTTCCAAGCAGAACGAGAAGTTGATCGTGAAGCTGGTGGCGGTTGACGGAAAGCTGTTTGACGCCACGGCGCTGGAGAAACTGGCAAATCTGCCGTCGCTCGAACAGGCGCGTTCAATTCTGCTGGGTGTCTTTCAGGCACCGCTCAGCAAGTTTGTGCGTGTACTGGCGGAGCCCGAGGCGAAATTTGTCAGATTGCTCGCTGCCTATAGAGATAATCAGCAGGCTGCTTGAAAAGATTCCTGAGTCAACAACTTACTACCTGTTTTGGGTTAGCAATCAAATTTTGAGGAGTAGCGAAAATGTCCGTCACACGTGAAGAGATAAAGCAGGCACTGGGCAAGATGCCGGTAATGGAGCTGGTGGAGTTGATCGGTGAGCTGGAGAAGGAATGGGGTGTATCCGCGGCCGCTCCGGTTGCAGTTGCGGCAATGCCGGCAGGCGGTGCAGCAGCAGCTGTCGAGGAACAGACAGAGTTCAACGTCATTATGACCTCGTTCGGCGAGAACAAGGTCGGCGTCATCAAGGTGATCCGCGCGCTCACGGGCCTGGGCCTGAAGGAAGCCAAGGACCTGGTCGAGGGTGTGCCGTCAACCGTGAAGGAAGGCGTGGCCAAGGCGGAAGCCGAGGGCGTCAAGAAGCAGTTGCAGGACGCCGGTGCCACGGTCGAAATCAAGTAAACAGCATTTGGCACCTGAGGTATGCAGCGAGGGTAGGCTGCCGGATCCGTGGTCCGGCAGCCTGTGTTCGCATTGGTTTAACGAGATTCTGAGGGATTAAAACATGGCGTACTCCTACACCGAGAAAAAGCGGATCCGGAAAGATTTCGGCAAGCGCCCGACAATTCTGAAGGTTCCCTACCTGTTGGAGATGCAGATCAATTCGTACAAGAAGTTTCTGCAGCCCAAGGTTACGGTCGAAGATCGCACGGAACTGGGCCTGCAGGCGGCCTTCCGATCAGTGTTCCCCATTGAAAGCTATTCCGGCAATGCCGTGCTCGAATATGTAAGTTACACGCTCGGCACTCCGGTTTTTGACGTCAAGGAGTGTCAACAGCGCGGTTTGACTTTCGCGGCATCGCTGCGCGTGAAGGTTCGGCTGGTCATCTACGACAAGGAGGCAGGACTCAATAACAAGGTGGTCAAGGACGTCAAGGAACAGGACGTGTACATGGGAGAAATCCCGCTGATGACCCGCACCGGAACCTTCGTCATCAACGGCACCGAACGCGTGATTGTTTCGCAGTTGCACCGTTCGCCCGGCGTTTTCTTCGAACATGATCGCGGCAAGACCCACTCCTCCGGCAAACTCCTGTACTCCGCCCGCGTGATCCCTTACCGCGGCTCCTGGCTGGATTTTGAATTCGATCCCAAGGACATGGTTTATTGCCGCATTGATCGTCGGCGCAAAATCCCGGCGACGGTGTTGTTGCGCGCGCTGGGCTACACCACCCAGGACATGTTGCAGATTTTCTTCGAAACCAATCTGTTCACGTTCAATCGCAAAGGGATCTTTCTCAAGCTTGTTGCCGAGCGGCTGCGCGGCGAGACCGTGTCCTTTGACATCAAGGATAGCAAGGGCAAGGTCGTGGTTGAGAGCGACCGGCGCATCACCGCGCGGCATATACGCGAAATTGAAGCGCTCGGCCTGAAGCAACTTGAGGTTCCCGCGGAATATCTGCTTGGGAAGGTGCTGTCTCGCGACGTCATCGATACTAAAACCGGAGAGCTGCTGGCCGAGGCCAACGCCGGCATCACCGAGGAGATACTCAAAAAGCTTAATGCCGCCGGCGATCTCGAGGTGCATACGCTGTACACCAACGAGCTGGATCGCGGGCCATATATTTCCGAGACCCTGCGGATGGACGGCACCAACACGCCGTTGGAAGCGCAGATAGAAATCTATCGAATGATGCGTCCGGGCGAGCCGCCGACCAAGGACGCCGCCGAGAGCCTGTTTAAAAACCTGTTCTTCAGTTCGGATCGCTATGACCTTTCCCCGGTCGGCCGGATGAAGTTCAATCGGCGCGTCGGGCGCAAGTCGTCCACGGGCCCGGGTGTCGTATACGACGGAAAGTATTTCCAGCAGCGCTCGGACGAGGATTCGAAGAAGGCGTTCCGTGAATTTGGCGACATGTCAGACGTCATTGATGTCGTCAAGACTCTGGTCAGCATCCGCAATGGCAAAGGCACGGTGGATGACATTGATCATCTGGGAAATCGCCGCGTGCGCAGCGTGGGTGAGATGGCGGAGAACCAGTTCCGAGTCGGACTGGTGCGCGTGGAGCGGGCGGTGAAGGAACGGCTGAGCCTGGCAGAATCCGAAGGCCTGATGCCGCAGGAGATCATCAATGCCAAGCCGGTGTCCGCCGTTATCAAGGAATTTTTTGGCTCCTCGCAGCTCTCCCAGTTCATGGATCAGAACAATCCCTTGTCCGAGATCACCCATAAGCGCCGCATATCCGCCCTGGGCCCGGGCGGCCTGACGCGCGAGCGGGCGGGTTTCGAGGTCCGTGACGTGCACCCGACGCACTATGGTCGTGTTTGTCCCATTGAAACTCCGGAAGGACCGAATATTGGCCTGATAAATTCACTCGCCGTGTATGCGCGCGCGAACGAATACGGATTTCTGGAAACCCCCTATCGCCGCGTTACCAAGGGGCGGGTGACCGATCAGATCGAGTACCTGTCGGCCATTGAAGAGGGTGAGTATGTGATCTCGCAGGCAAACAGCACCCTGAATGAGAAGGGTGCCCTGGTGGACGAATTGGTCTCGTGCCGGCACCAGAACGAATTTGCACTGATAGGCCCGGACCGCGTTGAATACATGGACGTCTCCCCACGGCAGATCGTGTCTGTTGCCGCGGCGCTGATCCCTTTCCTGGAACACGATGATGCCAACCGCGCGCTGATGGGTTCCAACATGCAGCGGCAGGCAGTGCCGACGCTGCGAACAGAGAAACCGCTGGTCGGCACCGGGATTGAGCGCACCGTGGCGATGGATTCCGGCGTCACCGTTGCCGCGGATCGCGGGGGCGTGGTCGATTCCGTCGACGCCAGCCGGATAGTCATCCGCGTACTTGATACCGAAGTCGTAGCGGGAGAACCCGGCGTCGATATTTACAACCTGACGAAATACACGCGTTCAAACCAGAACACCTGCATAAACCAGAAACCGCTGGTCAAGCCGGGGGACGTGGTCGCCAAAGGTGACGTGCTGGCCGACGGTCCTGCCACCGACCTCGGGGAACTGGCCTTGGGTCAGAACATGCTGGTGGCATTCATGCCCTGGAATGGTTGCAACTTTGAGGATTCGATTCTTATTTCGGAGCGTGTGGTTCAGGAGGATCGCTTTACCACCATCCATATCGAAGAACTCACCTGTGTTGCCCGCGATACGAAGCTCGGGCCGGAAGAGATTTCCGCCGATATTCCCAACGTCAGCGAAAGCGCGCTGAACAAGCTGGACGAGTCCGGCATCGTTTTCATCGGCGCCGAAGTCAATGTCGGCGACATCCTCGTCGGCAAGGTCACGCCGAAGGGCGAAACACAGTTGACGCCGGAAGAAAAGCTGCTGCGCGCGATATTCGGGGAAAAGGCGTCCGACGTAAAGGATACGTCTTTGCGCGTTCCCTCGGGCATGAACGGCACGGTAATCGATGTGCACGTGTTTACCCGGGATGGTGTGGAGAAGGATGCGCGCGCATTGGAAATCGAGGAGGCTGAGCTGAATCACGTGCGCAAGGACTTGAACGACCAGTTCCGCATCATGGAGGACGGCATCTACCAGCGCACCGAACGACACTTGCTGGGCAAGGTTGCCGAGGGTGGACCGGCGGGACTGCGCGCGGGCGACAAGATCACCAAAACCTACCTGAGCGACACGCCCCGGGAAAAATGGTTTGAAATACGCCTGCGCAACGACGATGCCAACCAGATCCTGGAACAGACTTCGGCGCAATTGGACATCCTGCGCAAGGAACTGGACAGCCGCTTCGAAGAAAAGCGCGCCAAGCTGACCTCGGGCGACGACCTGGCTCCCGGCGTACTCAAGATGGTGAAGGTTTATCTGGCAGTGAAACGGCGCGTGCAGCCGGGCGACAAGATGGCAGGTCGACACGGCAACAAGGGTGTCATCTCGACCATCGTGCCGGTTGAAGACATGCCGCACATGCAGGACGGGACGCCGGTGGACATCGTGCTCAATCCGCTTGGCGTGCCATCGCGCATGAATGTGGGCCAGGTGCTGGAAACCCATCTTGGCTGGGCGGCAAAGGGACTGGGCCTGCGCATCGGCGAGATGCTCGATCGCCATGCCGCGGCATCTGAACTGCGCGCGTTCATGGACAAGATCTACAACAACAACAGCAAGAAGGAAAAGCTGGATTCGCTTTCCGCCGAGGAGGTTACGCGACTCGCGGGCAATCTGCGTTCCGGCGTGCCGATGGCCACCCCCGTGTTTGACGGGGCCAGCGAGGCGGAAATTCGGCAGATGCTGGAGCTTGCCGGCCTGCCGCGCAGCGGCCAGACGGTCCTGTTTGATGGCCGCACCGGGGAGCGATTCGACCGGCAAGTTACCGTGGGTTACATGTACATGCTGAAGCTGAATCATCTGGTGGACGACAAGATGCATGCCCGTTCCACCGGACCCTACAGCCTGGTTACGCAACAACCGCTGGGCGGCAAGGCACAGTTCGGCGGACAGCGCTTTGGTGAGATGGAGGTATGGGCGCTGGAATCCTACGGTGCCGCGTACACGTTGCAGGAAATGCTCACGGTAAAGTCCGACGACGTGAACGGCAGGACGAAAATGTACAAGAACATCGTCGACGGCAACCACCATATGGAGGCGGGCATGCCGGAGTCGTTTAACGTGCTGGTGAAGGAAATCCGCTCGCTGGCCATCGACATTGCACTTGAAGAACGTTGATTTTTTGTTTGAATCGCGCCGACCGGAAGGAAGGCGCGGGAGGGAGTGGCCTTGAAAGACTTGCTTAGACTTCTGAAACAACAGGGACAGACCGAGGAATTCGACGCAATTACGATCGGTCTGGCGTCGCCGGAGAAGATCAAGTCATGGTCGTATGGCGAGGTCAAAAAGCCGGAGACCATTAATTACCGCACGTTCAAACCGGAGCGGGACGGTCTTTTCTGCGCCAAGATTTTCGGGCCGGTAAAGGACTATGAATGTCTGTGCGGCAAGTACAAGCGACTCAAGCATCGCGGCGTCGTGTGCGAGAAGTGCGGCGTCGAGGTCACGTTGTCAAAGGTGCGGCGCGAACGCATGGGCCATATTGATCTGGCCAGCCCCGTTGCGCACATCTGGTATCTGAAGTCCCTGCCGTCACGCATGGGGCTGTTGCTGGATATGACACTGCGCGAGATTGAGCGAGTGCTGTATTTCGAAGCCTATGTGGTCATTGAGCCGGGCATGACGCAACTTGAGCGTGGCCAGTTGCTGACGGAAGAAAGCTATCTGGAGGCCATTGAGCAATACGGCGATGAATTCGAGGCAAAGATGGGCGCGGAGGCCATACATGACCTGCTGGCCGCCATTGATATAGAGGCCGAGGTCGCCAAGCTGCGCAAGGACATCCCGGAAACCAATTCCGAAACGAAGCTGCGCAAACTTTCCAAGCGCCTGAAGTTGCTCGAGGCATTTTTAAAGTCCGGTAACAAGCCGAAATGGATGGTGATGCAGGTGCTGCCGGTACTGCCGCCGGAACTGCGGCCACTGGTGCCATTGGATGGCGGCCGCTTTGCGACCTCCGATCTCAATGATCTCTACCGGCGCGTCATCAATCGCAATAACCGCCTGAAGCGACTGCTGGATCTGAGTGCGCCTGACATCATCGTGCGCAACGAGAAGCGCATGTTGCAGGAGGCTGTGGACGGGCTGCTGGACAACGGTCGCCGCGGTCGCGCCATCACCGGCACGAACAAGTTGCCGCTCAAATCGCTGGCCGACATGATCAAGGGCAAGCAGGGCCGGTTCCGCCAGAACCTCCTCGGCAAGCGCGTCGATTATTCAGGCCGGTCCGTTATTGTGGTCGGACCAACACTTAAGCTGCATCAATGCGGATTGCCGAAAAAGATGGCACTGGAGCTGTTCAAGCCGTTCATATTCAGCAAGCTGGAGCGACGCGGACTGGCGACCACAATCAAGGCCGCCAAGAAGCTGGTGGAACGTGAGGGGCCGGAGGTCTGGGACGTGCTGGAGGAGGTTATCCGCGAGCACCCGGTCATGCTGAATCGAGCGCCGACACTGCACCGCCTCGGTATTCAAGCCTTCGAACCGGTGCTTATTGAAGGCAAGGCGATTCAGCTGCACCCGCTGGTGTGCACCGCGTTCAATGCTGACTTTGACGGCGACCAGATGGCCGTGCACGTGCCGTTGTCCATTGAGGCGCAGCTGGAAGCGCGCACGCTCATGATGTCGACCAATAACATCCTCTCTCCCGCAAACGGCGAACCGATCATCGTTCCGACTCAGGATGTTGTACTCGGTCTTTACTACCTCACTCGCGATTCGGCGGCGGCACGTGGTTCGGGTATGCGCTTTGCAGACGTGGACGAAGTGCACCGGGCCTATGAAGGCGGCCACGTGGATTTGCACGCCAAGGTATCCGTACGCATTCGGGAAGTTGCCATCGAGGAAAACAACGAGCGCAAGGAAATTATCAAGCGTGCGGATACTACTGTCGGCCGGGCGCTGCTGTCGCGGTTGCTGCCTGACGGGATGCCGTTCTCCATGGTCGACCAGGTAATCAACAAGAAAGCGTTGTCGAAACTCATAAACCTCTGCTATCGGCGACTCGGGCTGAAGGCAACGGTGATCTTTGCCGACCAGCTGATGTATACGGGGTTCCACTACTCCACCCGTTCCGGCGTGTCATTTGGAATCGACGACATGGTCGTGCCGGATCAGAAGAACGACATCATTGCCAAGGCCGAAGGTCAGGTTAAGCAGTTTGAGCAGCAGTACACCTCGGGCCTGATCACCGATGGCGAGCGTTACAACAAGGTGGTGGACATCTGGTCGCACACCAATGATCTGGTGGCCAAGGCGATGATGGACAAGCTGGGTACGGATGAAATCACCGATGCCAAGGGCAACCGCGTCCGGCAAACCTCATTCAACTCCATTTTCATGATGGCGGATTCCGGGGCGCGCGGTTCCGCTGCGCAGATCCGGCAGCTGGCCGGGATGCGTGGTCTGATGGCAAAACCAGACGGTTCCATCATTGAAACGCCGATCACGGCAAATTTCCGCGAGGGGCTGGATGTGCTGCAGTACTTCATTTCCACCCACGGCGCGCGCAAGGGCCTGGCGGATACAGCACTGAAGACCGCCAATTCAGGTTATCTGACACGCCGCCTGGTCGACGTGGCCCAGGACCTGGTGGTCACGGAGAAGGATTGCGGGACGGTTGCCGGTGTGACCATGACCTCCCTGATCGAGGGTGGCGACGTGGTGGAACCGCTGCGTGAACGGGTGTTGGGACGCACGCTGGCGCTGGATGCAGTTCGTCCGGCTTCCGACGAAATAGCGATCCCGGCCGGGACGCTCATGAACGAGCAATGGGTCGATGTGCTGGACGATCATGGCATTGATGAAGTGCTGGTGCGTTCGG
Source organism: Gammaproteobacteria bacterium RIFCSPLOWO2_02_FULL_61_13 (assembly GCA_001801865.1). GTDB lineage: Bacteria > Pseudomonadota > Gammaproteobacteria > Eutrophobiales > Eutrophobiaceae > 2-02-FULL-61-13. The sequence goes on along the minus strand of MGYT01000143.1, from coordinate 4,920 downwards.
CCATAACCTGTGAGACCCGGTACGGCATCTGTGCCTCTTGTTACGGCCGCGACCTGGGGCGCGGGCACAGGGTCAACAACGGCGAGGCTGTCGGCGTGGTTGCGGCGCAGTCCATCGGTGAGCCAGGGACACAGCTCACGATGCGCACGTTCCACATCGGTGGCGCGGCATCGCGGGCCGCCGCTGCCAGCAGCATTGAAGTCAAATACGGCGGCACAATCCGGCTCCACAACATCAAGTTGCTGGAACACGAGGCGGGCAAGAAGGTGGTCATTTCCCGTTCCGGCGAACTGGCGGTCCAGGATGAAGTGGGTCGGGAGCGCGAACGCTACAAGGTGCCCTACGGTGCGGTTGTTACCGCTGCCGATGGCGCGGTGGTCAAGGCCGGCGCGCGGGTTGCGACCTGGGATCCGCACACGCATCCGGTTATCACGGAAGTGGCGGGACGGGTGCTATTCTCCGATATCACCGAAGGCGTGACCGTTACCCGCAATGTGGACGAGATCACGGGGCTGACCAACATTGTTGTGATGGATGCCAAGATGCGCAGCGGCGCCGCCAAGGACATGCGGCCGACCGTGAAGCTGGTGGACGAGAAGGGCCGCGACCTGAAAATCCCGGGCACCGACATCCCCGCGCATTACCCATTGCCGCCAAAGGCCGTTATTACCGTACTGGACGGCGACCAGGTGAAGGTCGGTGGCGTCATTTCCCGGTTGCCGCAGGAATCCCTGAAGACCCGGGATATAACCGGCGGCCTGCCACGCGTTGCGGACCTGTTTGAGGCCCGCAAGCCAAAGGAGCCCGCCGTTCTCGCCGAGATATCCGGGACGGTCAGTTTTGGCAAGGATACCAAGGGCAAACAGCGCCTTATTATCACCGACGCGGATGGCGAGCAGCATGAAGAGTTGATCCCAAAGTGGCGCCATATCACGGTGTTTGAGGGCGAGCACGTGGAGAAAGGCGAGGCCGTGGTGGACGGCCCGCCGGCACCCCACGACATCCTGCGACTGATGGGCGTGCATGCCCTGGCGAGCTATATCGTCAATGAAATCCAGGAGGTGTACCGGCTTCAGGGCGTCAAAATCAATGACAAGCACATCGAGGTGATCGTGCGTCAGATGCTGCGCAAGGTCGAAATCGTCAGCCCCGGGGATACCGATTTTCTCAAGGGCGAACAGGTTGAACGTGCCCGGGCTCTGGAAGAAAACGATCGTATGGAGGAGCAGGGCAAGATGAAGGCGGTCTGGGAACCGGTCTTATTGGGAATTACCAAGGCGTCCCTGTCCACGGAGTCCTTTATATCAGCGGCATCGTTCCAGGAAACCACCCGGGTGCTTACCGAGGCCAGTGTCAGCGGCAAGCGGGACGACCTGCGTGGGCTGAAGGAGAACGTCATCGTCGGCCGGCTGATACCTGCCGGGACGGGTTTGGCGTATCACGCGGAACGCCGACACAAGGCAGCACTGGAACTCGATCCGGCCGCGGCTGGCGGTGAATTGGCGGCATTCCCCGGGTTGGCCGGCGGTGAGGCGGTGGCGGAGGAAACCGGGACTGGTTGAAACCCCGGCTTGACACGTATCCTCTAAGACCAATAAAATTCCGCTTCTTTGTTGGCAGGCTGGGTAATATCCGGCCTGCCATCTGTATTTTGGGCTCCTGCAACCGCGCCGGAACTTGCTGTTTTCCGTACCGGATGGCCCCCGATTCCACCACCCATAACTATCGCCCGCACGGCCGATTTTCTGGCCCGGGTTTTGCCGCCCGGCATCGCAACAGCAGTGGTGGCTGATAAATAAAGCTAACGGACGCAACGAGAATGGCGACGATAAATCAATTGGTCAGAAAGCCGCGGCGCCAGCAACGCAACAAGAGCGCCGTACCCGCATTGCAGGCCTGCCCGCAAAAGCGCGGAGTTTGCACGCGCGTCTACACGACTACGCCCAAGAAGCCCAATTCGGCGCTGCGCAAGGTGGCACGCGTACGTCTGACCAATGGTCAGGAAGTAACGACGTACATCGGTGGTGAAGGCCACAATTTGCAAGAGCACTCGGTGATTCTTATTCGTGGCGGTCGCGTAAAGGATCTGCCTGGTGTTCGCTATCACACGGTGCGCGGCACGCTGGATACGCAGGGCGTGGGTGACCGCCGCCAGGGCCGTTCCAAGTACGGCGCCAAGCGTCCGAAATCCTGATCCATCCAACCACGGGAATCCCGCTGTCATGTCCAGGCGAAGAGGTGCTGAAAAGCGGGAGATCCTCCCGGATCCGAAGTACGGCAATCATGTGGTTGCCCGCTTTATCAACATGGTGATGCGGCGTGGAAAAAAATCCATCGCCGAAAAGATAGTCTACGGCGCCCTCGGTGAAATCGAGATCAAGCGCAAGAGCGATCCCATAGAGATTTTCACCAAGGCCCTCGACAACGTGCGGCCACTGGTGGAGGTCAAGTCACGGCGCGTGGGTGGGGCCACGTATCAGATCCCGGTAGAAATTCGCTCCGAACGCAGTGTCGCGCTGGCCATGCGCTGGATGGTTGAAGCTGCCAAAGGCCGCGGTGAAAAGGATATGGGCCTGCGTCTCGCCGGAGAACTGATGGATGCCTCTGAAAATCGCGGTTCCGCGATGAAGAAGCGCGAAGACATGCACAAGATGGCCGAAGCAAACAAAGCCTTCTCGCATTATCGCTGGTGATGGTCAGAATCGGACGGAACAGGTCGTGGCGCGCGCAACCCCCATTGAGAGGTATCGGAATATCGGCATTATGGCTCACATTGATGCCGGCAAAACGACGACCACCGAACGCATCCTTTATTACACCGGCGTCTCGCACAAACTAGGGGAAGTGCATGACGGTAATGCCGTCATGGACTGGATGGAGCAGGAACAGGAGCGCGGCATCACCATAACCGCCGCCGCCACAACCTGCTTCTGGAAGGGTATGGCCGGACAGTTCCCGGAACATCGCATCAATATCATCGATACCCCGGGCCATGTGGACTTCACCATCGAAGTGGAGCGCTCGTTACGAGTGCTGGACGCCGCCTGCGCCGTGTTTTGCGCAGTTGGCGGAGTTGAACCCCAGTCTGAAACCGTCTGGCGCCAAGCCAACAAATACAACGTTCCGCGCCTTGCCTTTGTCAATAAAATGGACCGTGCCGGCGCGGACTTTTTCCGCGTCATGAAACAAATAAAGGAACGACTGGGCAGCCTGGCAGTGCCGATACAACTGCCGATCGGCGCCGAGGAGAAATTTGAAGGCGTCGTGGACCTGGTGAAAATGAAGGCCATTTACTGGGACGATACGACCATCGGTATGACCTTTGTGGAAAAGGATGTGCCTGAGTCAATGCAGGCACTGTGTGCCGAGTGGCGCGAGAAAATGGTCGAGGCCGCGGCCGAGGCCAACGAGGAGTTGATGGGGGCCTATCTCGAGACCGGGACATTGACCGTGGATCAGGTCAAACAGGGCCTGCGCCAGCGCACCGTGCAGGGCGAAATGGTTCCGGCATTGTGCGGCTCCGCCTTCAAGAACAAAGGCGTTCAATCCATGCTGGATGCGGTGGTGGATTATCTGCCTTCGCCCGCGGACAAACCGCCGATTACCGGTGAAATGGATGATGCCGCGGCCACCGAGGCCGAGCGCAGGGCTGCGGACGACGAGTCATTTTCCGCCCTCGCATTCAAGATTGCGACCGACCCGTTTGTCGGTACGCTGACGTTTTTTCGTGTCTATTCCGGCGTCTTGAATTCGGGTGACAGTGTTTACAACCCGATCAGGACCAGGAAGGAGCGCATCGGCCGTCTGCTGCAGATGCACGCCAACAGCCGCGAGGAAATCAAGGAAGTGCGCGCCGGCGATATCGCGGCGGCCGTGGGCCTGAAGGACGTGAGCACCGGCGACACGTTGTGCGACCTGGATAACATCATCACTTTGGAGCGCATGGAGTTTCCGGCGCCGGTAATCTCAGTCGCGGTTGAGCCGAAGACCAAGGGTGACCAGGAGAAGATGGGTGTCGCGCTCAACAAACTGGCGCAGGAAGACCCGTCCTTCCGTGTCCATACCGATCAGGAATCCGGTCAGACGATTATCTCCGGCATGGGCGAGTTGCATCTGGAAATCATCGTGGATCGCATGCGCCGCGAGTTTAAGGTTGAGGCCAGTGTCGGCAAGCCCCAGGTGGCCTACCGGGAGACGATTCGCAAGGTCGTGGACAAGGTGGAAGGCAAATTCGTCCGCCAGAGCGGCGGTCGTGGCCAGTACGGCCATGTGGTGCTGCGCCTGGAACCCCGCGAGCCCGGCGCGGGCTATGAATTCGTAAACGAAATCGTGGGTGGGGTGGTTCCGAAAGAATACATTCCAGCGGTGGACAAGGGCATCCGCGAACAGTTGGAAAACGGCATCATTGCCGGGTATCCGGTGGTGGATGTCATGGTGGCCTTGATTGACGGTTCGTATCACGAGGTTGACTCGAATGAAATGGCGTTTAAGATTGCCGGCTCGATTGGGTTCAAGGAAGGCGCAGCGCGGGGGAATCCCGTACTGCTCGAGCCCATAATGAAGGTCGAGGTCGTGACCCCGGAGGAGTACCTGGGCCCCGTGACCGGCGACCTGAACCGCCGCCGCGGGATTCTGCAGGGTACCGAAACTGCCCCCGCCGGCCGCGTTATCCGGGTTGAGGTGCCATTGTCCGAAATGTTCGGATATGCCACGGATCTGCGCTCCGCCACCCAGGGACGCGCCACATATTCCATGGAATTTGGCAAGTACAGCCAGGTTCCGCCGAACATTGCCGATGGCATCATCAATCAATGATTTTGAAGAGGTGAACGTCCATGTCCAAGGAGAAATTTCAGCGTAACAAGCCGCATGTGAATGTCGGGACGATTGGTCATGTTGACCATGGCAAGACGACGTTGA
>MGYT01000142.1:8583-9043 GCA_001801865.1 Gammaproteobacteria bacterium RIFCSPLOWO2_02_FULL_61_13 | reverse complement strand
ACCCCTGGGGGAATCGAAATCCGACTACAAGATCTATTCGCTGCTCGCCGAGCGCCTGGGGCTGAAGGAGCGCTTCACCGAGGGCAGGGACGAACTCCAATGGGCTCACCGCATGTACGAAGTGAGCGACCTGCCCAAGGTCATGAGCTGGGAGGAATTCCAGAACAAGGGCTACTACATCGTTCCGGTGCCCAAGGACTACCAATATAAGCCGGCCTTCCGCGCCTACTACGAGGGACGCGCGAAGGAAAACGACGAATGGGGTCCAAGCTCAACGGACCGCCCCGTCAACGACAACAAAGGGATGGCGACCCCGACGGGCAAGATCGAATTCGAATCGCAGAGTCTGAAGCGCTTCGATCCCAATGACCCGGAGCGGCCGCTGGTGCCGCACTACATCCCCTCCTGGGAAGGCCACACTACCACCGAGCTCACCGGGAAATATCCGCTGCAGCTGATC
>MGYT01000142.1:8376-8556 GCA_001801865.1 Gammaproteobacteria bacterium RIFCSPLOWO2_02_FULL_61_13 | reverse complement strand
TCGCAGTTCGACGGCAAGGAGCTGTGGAACGACGAGATTCCGCATCACCGCCGCATGAAGGACGGCTACCGCTACTGGGTGATCCGCATGCATCCGCAGGACGCCGCGGCGCGCGGTATCGCAGACGGCGATCTGGTGAAGGCATTCAACGACCGGGGCACGATCATTCTGATCGCAACC
>MGYT01000142.1:3856-8328 GCA_001801865.1 Gammaproteobacteria bacterium RIFCSPLOWO2_02_FULL_61_13 | reverse complement strand
GGCGGCTACGACCCGATGGGAGAACCGGGCAATCCCAAGACCGCCGACAAGGGGGGGACCATCAATCAGCTGACCTCCTCGCGCTTCAATTCCAAGCACGCCTCCGGGATGGCGCCGGGATCATGCCTCATCGAAGTCCAAAAATGGGACGGGGGACGCTGACATGGCACGCTATGGCATGGTGGTGAACCTGGATCGCTGCGTGGGCTGCTACAACTGCCAGATCGCCTGCAAGGACGAGCATGTCGGCAACGATTTTCCGCCGGTGGCGAAATCGCAGCCGACCTTCGGCCATTTCTGGATGGGCATCGAGGAGGTCGAGCGCGTGGTGTCGCCCTCGCACATCCGCGTCACCTACATACCGGTGTTGTGCCAGCAGTGCGCCGATGCGCCCTGCATCAGCGCCGCGAAGAACGGCGCCGTCTACCGGCGCAGCGACGGCATCGTGATCATCGATCCGGTCAAGGCGGTCGGGCAGAAGCAACTGGCGGCATCCTGTCCCTACGGCGTGATCTTCTGGAACGAGGACAGCAATCTCCCGCAGAAATGCACTTTCTGCGCGCATCTGCTGGATGACGGCTGGAAGGAGCCGCGCTGCGTGCAGACCTGCCCGGCCGGATGCCTCAGCTTCGGGGATCTGGAGGATGCGAGCAGTGCCGCGGCGAAACTGCTCGAGGAGACCCAAGCCGAGACCTGGCATCCGGAGTTCAAGGCGAAACCGAATGTCTATTACGCCGGCTTGCCCAAGCCCATGCTGTCGGGCAGGGTGCTGTTCGCCGACAAGAACGAGTGGGCCGAGAACGTCAACGTCACGCTCACCGACCAGGCGGGGGCGAAACGCGAATGCCGGACCGATGCTTTCGGGGATTTCGTCTTCGACCGGCTGGAAGCAAAGACCTATACGCTGAGTCTGGAGGCGCCGGGTTACGCGCACCAAAGCCGCGAGGTCGCGGTGAAGGCGGACATCAGCAATCTCGGCGATATCAAGTTGCGCAATTAGGACTTATTTATTCGCGCTGAACCCCCGCCGCTTTCAGCACTTTCGCCATCTGCGCGCTGCGCGTCTGGATCGCTTCGGCCAGTTCGCCCGGCGAACCGTGTTCGGTGCTCACGCCCAGCTCCGCATACTTCTGCTGCACCTCCGTGACTTTCATGGTGCGGCCGAGCTCCGCATTCAGACGCCCCACCATGTCGGCCGCGGCGCTGCGGGGAAACAGCATCGCCCACCACAGGCTCGCATCGTAGCCGGGCAGGCCGGCCTCGGCCATGGTTGGCACTTCGGGCAACTGCGGCGCGCGCTTTTGCGTGGTCACGGCGAGCGCGCGCAGCTTGCCAGCCCGGATCTGCGGGATCGCCGGAATCATGTCGCCGAACACCACCTGCACCTGTCCCGCCACCGCCGCCAGCACCGCCTGCGTGGTGCCCTTGTAGGGGACATGGAACAAGTCGAGTCCGGCCATTGTCTTGAACAGTTCGGCGCTGATGTGCGACTGAATGCCGACGCCCCCGAAGCCGTAGTTGAGCTTGCCGGGCGAGGCGCGGATGAGCGCAATTAGCTCGCGCACATCCTTGGCCGGCACCGGGGGGATCACGGTGAGCACCTGCCCGGCGCTCGCCACCATGCTGATGGGCGCGAAGTCCGCGACCGGGTCGAAGCCCAGATTCCTGAACAGGTAGGGGTTGTTGCACAGAATGCTGCTCGAGGAGATCAGCAGCGTGTAACCGTCTCCGGGTGAACGCGCCGCAAGTTGATGGCCGATGTTGCCGCTTGCGCCTGGGTGATTCTCGATTACCAGCGGCTGGCCCAGGCCTTCGGTGAGCCTCTGCCCGAGATAACGCGCCAGCACGTCGCTCGAGCCGCCCGGTGGAAACGGCGCGATGAAGCGGATCGGTTTGGAGGGGTAGGCTTGGGCGAACGCAGCCTGGAAGATCGCCGTGGACAATGCCGCGGCAATGGGGATCGCCGAGGCCGAGAACAGCCAGATCCATCGCTTCATGTATGTCTCCTCATTCAATCTATTGTGCATCTTTAATATGGAATACGAATCAGGCTATTAAGTGCGACAATGCTTGCCTTGGTAGAATAAAAGTCAAAAAAAATGTTGTACTGCCAGCTTGCTTTGGCAGGTCTGGTCGAACACCAGATGTCACGCTACTGACCGAATTACTCCCAGCGCACTTCCGGAAATTTCGCTTGGGCCTGCCGGTCTCCAACCAGACCTGAAAACAGCGAATAATTCTTGCGCTCGTGCTGAACGCGACCCGCCACGATCGCCGGATGGATTTGAAGTTCTCGCGCGAGCGCTTGAATTGATTGCTTCGATGGGTTCAATCTAGCCGGGTTTCGCCGCCAAATGGCACGAGATATCAGGGCTTCACTCACGAGGTCGTTTGCCTCGCGTTTCCGCAATATCCTTTTGGCGCAGGCCCTGCTCCTCCATCCGGAATAGGTTCCCCTCCACGGGCCCGGGTTTGCGGAACTTGAAGCGCGCTTTCTCATAGACTTCGACCAATTGGGCAAGCAGTTCGAGCCGGCCTCCGTTTTCGGAGGCGGGATCGGGATCGTGCGCGGCAAGGCGCTCCACCTCAATGAGGTAGCGCTGATACTGCTCTTCCGTCTTGATGATCCTCAGTTCCATGGACTCTCTCATTTATACCAGTGCACCGACGCCGCCTTGAGGCATTGAATCCCACACGCGACCGCGATAGCGCCGGCCATTGGCTTTCTTTGAGCGCTTCTCACCGTCAACACCCCATGCTCCCCATTGCTTAAAAAAGAACGCAGTGTCAGCCTGATCACATTGCTGCTTGACATGATCTACCCATTCCCGGCGCATTGGCCGGGCTTTGACGCCCGACTCACCTCCGACAATTACCCACTGTATCCCGGCCAAATTGATCGAACCGAGATCTTCAAGCAATGGTTCCACGGATAGAAAACGAACGCGGGCCGAGACGGATCGCAATACGTCAATGCGCGGCACCCCGTACTTTCGGTCTTCTACTGACACACCGAGCCACACGTTCGTAGGCACCCTCACGCTGCGGCAGAACTCGGCCATGCGCTCGGCGCGTTTGGTCAGTACCTGAAAAGTGTGTTGGGGTGCGCGAGCCATAACATCAAATACACGGTTGATGTATTCGAACGGCACTTTCTCGTGGAACAAGTCCGACATCGAGTTCACGAAGTAGACCGTCGGTTTGCTCCGCTCCAGCGGCTGCGATAGTCGCTCTGGTATCAACTTCAGGCGAAATCCATTCTCGTAGCCCGGCGTACCCATCGCCTTCAGGCGCCGCGCCATGGTTTCCGCGTAACAATTTTTGCAGCCGGGGGAGATCTTGGTGCAGCCCACGGTTGGGTTCCAGGTCACTTCAGTCCATTCAATTCGGCTTTGGGTGCTCATTATCAAGTTCCTGTTGTCCGTTGAAGCCGCTCGCCACCTTTTTTGAAATGCAGGAACTTCGTCTTGCGGGGCTTGGGCATGTCCAGATTTCGGACCTTGTCGGCAGCGATCAAATTTCCCAATGCACGTTGTAAGTCGCCGGGGAACCAGTCGGTATCTTCCAGCATATCTGCAAAATCCGCCTCTTCGAACCGCTTTGGCTGGTCTGAGAGTCTTTCCAGCCAGAACTGCTCCACCTCCGATATTTCTACTGAATGCGAGTCTGCTTCGATTAAATCGCTCGCCGCGAACAATTCGTCTTGGCCACTTTTCTCTGCGCGAGAGGCTTGTTTGGTCGCGGTCCTGACCAATTTTTGAATTGGCTCTAAATGTTCCGAAATGTCCATGAATACAGTGATGCCGCGATGGTGTCCGGTCAAATAGACCAGGTGGTACTTGGTTCTGTCCTTTTCGCGATCAAGCACCCGAACATACGCCGAGCGCGCGGGGTAGTAGCCCGCAACAGGCATTAGCCGCTTGAGGTTTTGCCGATAGACACCTAGCAATCGCTTTTCCCTCTCTGCGCCGTGGAGATTGTTTACCTCGGGGGCTTCACCGAGTAGTTGAATCATCTGTTCCTCAAGTTCCCTCATAGAGGCAGCGCGGTTCAGGAAGTCATACATAAAATTAATTAAAAATTCCGACTGCGGACGTTCAAGCAAGGGCTGCAACGCGTTCACGCCAACGGAGGTCCATCCCTTGGGGTCGAGGAAGAAAAACGCGAATGCATTGGTCGTGCACCAGTTCAATACGGCTTGCCGCAGATCAATGAAGTCGCCCAACATTGGCTTGGATTCGATTCCCATTGGCGTCCGCGTTGCCAGGTATTTTTCCAGTCTGCCAAAGGCCGCTTTGTCCTTTTCGACATATAGCGCGCGGATTCGTACAGGGCGTCCTTGTTTTTTTAGCTCCAGCACGCACTCTTGGAGAATACCAAGGGAAATAGCGATCGAGGTGCTGCCCAGGTCATCACTTTCATCCAGCCACGGTCCAGCAAATCCGTCCACATAGCACAACTCGGTGATACCA
>MGYT01000142.1:0-3842 GCA_001801865.1 Gammaproteobacteria bacterium RIFCSPLOWO2_02_FULL_61_13 | reverse complement strand
CCTTGAGCAACTCGTGTTTGATGTACGAAGGCTCCTTGCCACGATACGCGGCGGGTAAGGTCCCGGGGGTAGGGCGCTCTGACATCCAGCCTCCATTGACTACCGAACGATCGTTCGGTATCGTACCTGCATGGCGGATGACGGTCAATATCTTCAGCACTTGCAGGACTATTACGCCCGGCATCGGGTGTTGCCGTCCTATTCCCGTATTGGGGAACTTGTCGGACTGAATTCCAAGGCATCGGTCGCCGGGATGGTTCTGAGGCTCAAAGGTGAGGGGTTTCTGGAGAGTTCACCGGACCGGCGGCTAAAACCTGGCAAGCGTTTTTACGAACGTCCGCTGGCTGAGAGTGTACGTGCCGGACTGCCTAGTCCGGCCATTGACTCAAACCCCGATGGGCTTTCGATTGATGAGTATCTCGTCGCGCATCCCTCCAAAACTGTACTGGTTACCGTCAAGGGTGATTCGATGATCGATGCCGGCATCCATGAGGGCGACGTTGTCGTTGTCGAGAAGCGAAGCACCGCCAACATTGGCGAGATAGTTGTTGCCATCATCGACAATGAATTCACGCTCAAGCGGCTGCAAAAAGTGCAGGGGAAGATCGTGCTCAAGCCGGAGAATAAGGCCTATCCGGTCATCCGGCCCAAAGGCGATCTGGAGATTTTCGGCGTGGTGGTCGGGCAGTTCAGGAAATACCGGTAATCAATGTTCCCGAGAGCATGCATGTTCGAGCATTCATCCACGGTATCGATGAATACAATCAACGATGTGATTGGGAATTACCGGACCAGCATTAACTTCGTCCTCAGCGGCCGCATCGAGCAGAACAATCTGCGTTTTCAGACTGGTGTTTGGCGATCTCCGTAATGTAGTGGCGGAGCTGCTCGTCTGCCTCACGTGGATTGCGCGAGCAGCGCTTGGCTTCTACCACGGCTATAACTTCACCGCCGGGAGCATAAAGGCAATAGTCGGTTACCCCGTTCCAGGGTTCGGCGTTGTAGCCGTCGACTGGTACCTCAAATAAGACCTGGGTGCGATCGTCGAGATCCCATCCGGCTTTCCTGAGGGCCGGATCAATCAACAAATAGCGCGCCTGCCCCTCGTTGAGTTGCGAAATATCAGGGCGTTTATTTGTGGGCGACAACTTGGAATTTAATCATCGAGTTTGAGGGTTTCCGGAGATCCTGGCGACGCAGGCTTTTGAGATTTACCCAATCCCCGGAGTAATTCGAAAATTTGCCGTGTTTCCGCCTCGTCGCCGGTGCCAGCAGAGGAAAGATACCACTATGACGCGCATTGGGCAGGTGTTTGCGCTTCATCGCAAATCGCGCGACACTGAACTCAACCACAATCGGGCGACAGGCCACATGGCCCGTAACGCAAACTATGGAAGATGTCATGCACCGATATGAATCAAGCCCTGCATTGATTTACCTTCTATCAATTGTCGCGCTGCTGGCAGCGGTGTTCAGCGCGCCTTCCTTTGCCCAGGCCCCCTATCCCTCCAAGCCTGTACGGATCGTGGTGCCGCTTCCTCCGGGCGGCGGCGTGGACAATCTGACGCGCGTTCTTGCCGACAGAATCGCGGCCCCGCTGGGACAAGCGATCGTCATCGAGAACCGTCCCGGCGCCAATGGCATGCTGGGCGCGGAAGCCGTGGCCCGCGCCGCGCCGGACGGCTACACGCTGATGGTGATTTCCAATGCCTTTGCCATCGCGCCCGTGGTCATGGCGAAGGTGCCGGTGGACGTATTCAAGGACTTCGCCCCGGTGATCAAGGCGGCCTCCAATCCGATCCTGCTGGTCGCTCATCCCTCGCTCAATGCGAGAACTGTTCAGGAGTTCATCGCTGCCGCCAGAAATACCCCTCAGGAACTCAGCTACACCAGCATCGGCACCGGCTCGCCCCATCACATCGCGGGCGAGCTTTTCAAGCGCCAAGCCAAGGTAGGCATGGACCACATCCCCTACAAGGGCGCGGCACCGGCCATTCAAGACGTGCTCGGCGGCCAGGTCAAGGCGATGTTCATGGGACTGGGTGCGGTCGCGCCGTACATGAAATCGGGGCGGCTGATCGCGATCGCAGTCACCGACAAGCAGCGAACGCCGCTGATGCCTTCGGTTCCGACTCTGGCTGAAGGCGGCCTGAGCGGCGCCGAGGTTGAAGCCTGGTTCGGGGTGTTCGTTACCGCCGGAACTCCGCAAAACGTGGTGCTGCGCCTGAACCGGGAGATCAATGTGGCGATGAAGGTGCCGGAGGTTCGCGAACGCCTCAGCGCGGGCGGATTCGATGTTGTCGGTGGTACGCCCGAGGAGCTTGCAGCCTCGATGCGTTCGGATTATTCGCGCTATGGAAGAATCATCACCGAGGCCGGAATCAAGCTCGAATAATTGCGTGGTCGCAACCAACGCGCCTGTGCTGGTCGGGGCAGGCGGGGCAGTGGGCCTGCCGCCCGCCGCTGCCGCGCGGCGCCATGGCTTATACTTTCGCCTTCTTTAACAAACACACAGGTTCGCGGTGAAAATTATTGTCGCAGTCAAGCGCGTGGTCGATTACAACGTCAAGGTGCGGGTGAAGTCCGACGGCACCGGCGTGGAAACCGCCAATGTAAAAATGTCCATGAATCCCTTCGACGAAATTGCGCTGGAGGAGGCGTTGCGCATGAAGGAGGCGGGCATCGCCACCGAGATACTCGCGGTTTCCTGCGGCACCGCCGCCTGTCAGGAAACACTGCGCACGGCGCTCGCGTTCGGCGCCGATCGCGCCATTCTGGCGGAGAGCAATACCGAACTTCAGCCGCTGGCGGTGGCCAAGCTGCTGGCCGCGATCGTGAAAAAAGAGGCGCCCGGCATGGTGATCCTGGGCAAGCAGGCCATCGACGACGATTGCAATCAGACCGGCCAGATGCTGGCGGCGCTGCTTGGATGGCCGCAGGGAGCATTTGCCTCCAAGCTCGCGCACGAGGGCGGCAAGCTCGCGGTGACGCGCGAGGTCGACGGCGGACTGGAGACGCTGCGGCTGTCCATGCCCGCGGTGGTCACCGCGGATTTGCGCCTGAACGAGCCGCGTTATGTGACGCTGCCCAATATCATGAAGGCGAAGAAAAAGCCGCTCGATGTTTTGAAACCCGACGCACTGGGCGTGGATGTCGCGCCGCGCCTGGCGACGCTCAAGGTGGACGAGCCCCCGACGCGCAAGGCCGGCATCAAGGTGCCCGACGCGAAGACGCTGGTCGACAAGCTGCGCAATGAAGCCAAGGTGATTTCATGAGCGTTCTGGTCATTGCCGAGCACGACAACCAAAGGATTTTCACATCGACGCGCAACACCGTGGCCGCGGCCGGCAAGCTGGGCGGTGATGTCTGCGTGCTGGTCGCGGGCGGCGGCTGCGCCGCGGCGGCGCAGGCCGCGGCAGCGATAGCGGGCGTCTCCAAGGTGCTGGTCGCCGACGCGCCTCATTACGGCGATCATCTGGCGGAAAACCTCGCGGCGCTGGTGGTCGGGATGGCCCCCGGCTACAGCCATATCCTCGCGCCCGCCACCAGCTTCGGCAAGAACGTCGCGCCGCGAATCGCCGCGCTGCTCGATGTGGCGCAGATTTCCGATATCGTCGAAGTCAAGAGCGCCGATACTTTCGTGCGGCCGATTTACGCCGGTAGCGCGCTGGCAACGGTGCAATCGAAAGACAAGCTCAAGGTCATCACGGTACGCACCACCGGATTTGACGCGGTGCCGGAAAGCGGCGGTTCCGCCACGGTGGAGAATATTGCGGCCGCCGCCGATGCCGGGATGTCGAGCTTCGTGGGGCGCAACCTGACCAAATCCGAGCGTCCCGAGC
>MGYT01000141.1:36290-37024 GCA_001801865.1 Gammaproteobacteria bacterium RIFCSPLOWO2_02_FULL_61_13 | reverse complement strand
GGTTCCACGGGTGACGGTACAGTTACCTGCGGTTCCGGTTTTGCCGCGCTTTCCGGTAGCGCCTTCTTTCCATTGCTGCAACCGGCCGCCAGGGCCACGAGAAGCATCCCGGTGATGGGTAAAATGCACATCCTGATTTGACGATTCATCGCAATATTCTATCCGTCCTCGACGACTATTTGCTGTGATACCGTGACCGCCATGAAGTTCAATCAAAATGATCTGTGCCGGGAATTCCGCCGGCTGCACCAATCCGGTTGCTTCGTGATCCCGAACCCCTGGGACCTGGGCAGCGCGCGGCTGCTGGCACAACTGGGCTTCAAGGCGCTGGCCACCACCAGCTCGGGGTTTGCCTGGACTCTGGGCAAGCCTGACAACCGCGTAACCCTGGAGGAGGCGCTGGCCCATTTTCGCGCCATCGCCGGGGGCGTGAAGGTGCCGGTCAACGCGGATTTCGAAGGGGGATTCGCCATTGAGCCGGAGCAGGTGAGCGCCAATGTGGCGGCGGCGACTGCCACGGGAATTGCCGGCCTGTCCATCGAGGATTCCACCGGTGATGCGGATAACCCGCTATTCGATTACACGCCGGCGGTGGAACGGGTGCGCGCGGCGCGCCAGGCCATCGATGCAAGCGGTACGGGCATCCTGCTCACGGGACGCTCTGAGGGCTTCATCGTCGGGCGGCCCAGCCTTGCGGAAACCATCCGCAGACTGACGGCCTACGCCGAGGCCGG
>MGYT01000141.1:35911-36220 GCA_001801865.1 Gammaproteobacteria bacterium RIFCSPLOWO2_02_FULL_61_13 | reverse complement strand
CCCAAACCGGCCAACGTGCTGGTGGGTGGCGATTTTTCTACGGTGTCGGAACTCGCAGCACTGGGTGTGCGGCGCATCAGCGTCGGCGGCGCACTGGCCCGGGCGGCATGGACCGGATTCCTGCACGCGGCAAAAGAAATAGCGGATCAGGGCACCTTCAAGGGTCTCGCCGAGGCGGTCCCGTATGCCGAAATCAATTCGCGCTTTACATCGGCGGATTAATTCGTAGCATGCCGTTGGGTTACACGTAAGTTAAATTCACAGGCATTCCATCGGGGACACTCCAAAGGAGACATCATGGCTACGGTC
>MGYT01000141.1:34356-35894 GCA_001801865.1 Gammaproteobacteria bacterium RIFCSPLOWO2_02_FULL_61_13 | reverse complement strand
CTGGCGTTACGCGGTGAAATCCATGGCCGGGGAAAAACTGACATCGACGCGGGCCGGCCCGTTGGGAATCGTCGGCGATCGCGTCTGGGCCATGCATGATGACGCCGAGATCCTCAGCGCGCGCCATTACCCGAAGTTCCTGATGTGCGCCGCGCGTTACCTGGAGGAACCAGGCGAGGGGAAGAATACAGTAGCCCAAGTCGAATTCCCGGACGGCAGCAAGGTAATGAGCTCGGACGCTTCAGCCGGCGCCAAGCTGACCGCGCTGATCGGGAAGCCGATCTCGCTCAAGCCGCTGCAACCGGTGGAAGACCTGGATTACTACCGGCGCCGGCCACGCACCGAGGCAGAGATGATGGCGTACCTGGGGCAGCAGTTTGGCCGCGAGCCCGGGGAACCGATGCCGGACATGACCCAGTTTCCGCAAGAGTTGATGGAGTTCGCCGCGTTCCCGGGCATGCACTTTGACGTCACGCCCCTGCAATTACTGACCACTGCCTCTCTGGCCCATATGACCGCAAAAAATCCCGGCGCCAACTGGGACGTGCGCCGCTTCCGGCCTAATGTCCTCATCGAGACCAATGGCGGGCTTACCGGCCTGGTGGAGGCTGAATGGGCCGGCAAGTCGCTGCGTATCGGAGAGTTGACCGTGCATTGCCCCGGCCCGACGCCCCGCTGCGCGATGACGATGCAGGCACAGAGGGATTTCCCCTTTGACAGGACCATCCTCCGCACTATCGTGCGCGAAGGCAGCCAGAACCTGGGGGCTTACGCGACCGCAGGCAATGTGGGGAAAATATCCGTCGGCGATGCGGTGGAATTGATCTGATACAGGTATTCGGGTTCCCGGCTGAAACCGAACGGCCAAAATCCAAATGCATGAGTAAAAAAGGATTGTGGTTCTTCACCGCAGCCACGGCCTTGCTAACCCTCGCCGCGATCCCATATCTGGATCGGCCGTTGGCGGAATTTATCCGGGCATCGGGGTGGGAGAATGCCGGGCTCTTTTCCGCCGGCATGGCTTTGCTCGATACCCTCACCGGAATACATATTCACATCATGCTGCCCGGCCTGGTGCTTACCGTCATCGGCGGCGCACTGTGGATACCGATACGGATGCGCCGGCACGGCGCGGCGCTGTTGTTCGTGGGCGCCACCCAGGTGTTGAGCATGTTGATCTGCGGCATGGGCAAGGACCTGTTCAATCGCGTGCGCCCCCATGAACTGCTGGACAGCGGCAACTGGGACCGAATCTGGTTCGCGTCCGGCGGTTCCTTTCCTTCCGGGCACGCGGCATTTTACTTCGGACTGTTTCTGCCGCTGGTGTACCTGTTCCCGCGCTGGCGCTGGCTGTTGCTGACGGCGCCGTTTTTCATCGCCGCGGCGCGGGTGAATGCGAACATGCATTTCCTCAGTGACGTGACGGCGTCCATGACGCTGGCTGCGCTGATCACGCTGGCCACGGCCACCGTGCTGCGGCCTGAACCAAGGGGGGCTTCCCATGAGTAAATTGACGAAGGGTTTTCGTGCCTTGCTGG
>MGYT01000141.1:30558-34336 GCA_001801865.1 Gammaproteobacteria bacterium RIFCSPLOWO2_02_FULL_61_13 | reverse complement strand
AGAATGGCAGCATTCCGGGTTCCGTGCATGCGCCACGGGGCAACCTGGAGTTCTTCGCCGATCCGGACAGCCCGTTTCACAAGCCGGTATTTGCCGGTGACAAATTGATTGTTACGCACTGCGCCAGTGGCTGGCGCTCGGCGTTGGCGGCGAAGACATTGCACGACATGGGATTTGCAAAAGTGGCCCATCTGGCGGGAGGATTCAAGGCTTGGAAGGCCGAGGGCCGGCCCGTGCAGGGAAAATCCCCGGCGCCTGCCGATGCCGCTCAGAAAGGCGCCGTCACCGGCATTGGCGGCATTTTCTTCAAGGCGAAAGACCCGCAGGCCCTGGCCGCCTGGTATCAGAAACACCTCGGGCTTGCAGTGGAACATGAAACCATGGCCGCGCTGGAATGGCGCGAACTGCATGCCCCGGACACCATCGGGCGCACGGTGTGGTCCATCTTTGCCGCGGACACGAAATACCTGGACCCCGGCACCGCCACATTCATGATCAACTACCGGGTTGCCGGATTGGATCGGTTGCTGGAATCCCTGCGCAAGGCGGGCGTCACCGTGTTCGACACCATTGAGGAATACGATTACGGCCGCTTTGCCTGGTGCCTGGACGCCGAGGGCAACAAGATCGAGTTATGGGAACCGACGGGGATCAAGCCTCATTGAACAAACTACAGCTCTGATGCGCCCGGCGTTTTACTTTCGGTTGGTATTACTGACCGGGATGTTGGCAGGCCCGGCCTGCGCGCAGGAGGTCATCAGGTTCGATGAGCACCTGGACTCCGATCGCCCGGAGGCCTGGGCGATGAATTATTTCACTTCCATCACGCTGCTCTCCGGGTTGAGTGTGCCGCGGAGCAGGGAGGCGGGTTCCGTCGAGATTGCCGCCGAAGCGGGCTGGATCCCATATCTGGGCAAAGGCGAGCGTACGGTCGGATTCAACGGCACCAAGGAGGAGGACCTGAATCACTCCCCGGTTTTCGCCCGGCCGCGGGTGACCATCGGGTTACCCTGGCGCACGGCGCTGACATTATCTTATGTGCCGCCACTCCGGATTGCCGGCCTCAAACCACACCTGTTTGCCTTTGCACTGGAGCGCCCCTTGTATGAACGCGACCCCATAACCCTCGGCGTGCGTTTTTACGGGCAGTTCGGCGAGGTGAAGGGCCCGATCACCTGCTGGAGCGACGTGGTCAAATTTCCGCCGGGGTCACTGGAGAACCCCTATGGGTGCGAAGAGGAGTCCAATGATCGGGCCAGTCAGCGCTATCTTGGACTGGAACTCAGTGCTGCGTGGCGCCTGGGGAAACTGGGCGGGCTGACGCCCTGGGCCGCGGTGTCCGGGAATTTTCTGGACACGGAAGCGCAGGTGAACGCGCTGACGTTCGGCTACCGGGATCGCAGCCTGCTTACATCTGAATCCTGGACCTTTGCTGCCAGTGCCGGGGCCAGTTATCCGCTTTCGGACAGAATCGAGTTCAGCTTGGGAATGTTCTATACGCCGCTGCCGGTGGATCGTCCCACCTCCCGCGACAATGACGCGCTTTTCAATGTGCGGGCCCTGATTTCCTACCAGTTTCAATAGCTCGTATTGTGCGCCGATTCACAAAACAGCAGGCCACGCGCATGGTATGTGTGGCGCAAAAGGACTAGACTGAACACAACTTGGCGACTGCAGGACCTGTGCCTGCAGGAGTTCGTATGAAGCTACACATCCCCCTGCTTTCCACTGTGCTGATTGTCGCGCTCGCTTCCGGCTCCGATGTGATGGGTTACTACTCCGGTGACACTACGGTGGGGACCGCGGTCACTACGATTAAGGGAACCCTCAACGCTACAGTTGGCCCCGGCTTCACCATTACACTCAAGAGGACGAGTGGGGTAGCGGTGACGTCCTTGAAAGCTGGGACCTGGAGATTCGTCGTGGATGACAAATCCGTCAATCACAACTTTCACCTGACGGGACCGGGGAGTGTGAACAAAGCCACGACCGTAAGTCAGATTAGGAAGATAACCTGGACCGTGACACTGAAGCCTGGAACCTATACTTACAAATGTGATCCCCATGCCACGTCCATGAAGAAGACATTTAAAGTCATTGCATAGGGATGGTCTGAATAAGTCGGTTTCGAAGCAAGATTGTCATTCCGGCGCCGTGACTCCGACGCAGGATTTCTTACGCCACCATCACTCCCTCGCTCGCGGTCAGGTCCGCAAAATACTCGCTTAGACGCCGGGTCATTAGCCCGGGTTGGCCTGTGCCGATAGTTCGCCCGTCGATTTTTGTCACTGCCGCCAGTTCCCCCATGGTGCCGGTGCAGAACACCTCGTCCGCGCGGTAGGCCTCGGTCAGTGACAGGTCACGCACTTCGCAGGGGATGTGATGGCGCTGACAAAGCTCCAGTACCACGGCCCGGGTGATGCCTTCGGGGCATGCCGCAGTGGTCGGGGTCATGACCTTTTCTCCGTGCACGATAAATAAATGTGTGGCGTTGGTCTCCGCGATGAAGCCGCGCAGGTCCAGCATGACCGCATCATCGGCGCCGGCGGCATTGGCCTGGAGCTTGGCCAGAATGGACTGGATCAGATTCGCGTGGTGGATTTTGGGGTCCAGGCAGTCCGGCGGGAAACGGCGGATGGTGCTGGTGATCAGCGTCAGACCGCTTTTGGCGTAAACCGGAGGTTTGTGTTCAGCCAGAATGATCAGCGTCGGACCTGCCTGATTCAGGCGCGGGTCCATGCCCGAGGTGATCTTGGAACCACGGGTGAGGGTCAGGCGGACATGGACCTCGTCGCGCATGTCATTGGCCGCCAGCGTGCGTTTTAACTCACTGACAATCCGATCATGGCTGGGGATGTCGGTGAAGGCGAGGGCCAGCGCCGAACCGCGCAGCCGATCCAGATGCTCCGTGAGGCGGAAGATGCGGCCGTGGTAAAGCCGCAGTCCTTCCCATACGGCATCGCCGCCCTGCACCGCGGAATCAAACGGACTGATGCCGGCCTGATCGCGATGCACCAGCTTGCCATTGATGTTGACGCTGAGATTGCGGTTCAGTTCATTGAATATCTGTTTCATGACGCGACTCCCGATTATGCCGTCAGTCTCTGGGCATGCAGGGTGGCATAGGGCTCCATGCAGTGCTGGTACAGGGGTTCGAGGTGCGCCGGCAGATCACCGGCCGGGTCTAGAAAGGTCTGGAAGCCGGTGGACTTCCAGACCGCGTCGTACCAATGTTTGGCCCAGATGCCGTCCGTGGGGCGCGGGCCGGCGGGCCAATGCAGCATGCGATCCGTAAACGGGATCCCCAGCGTCTCGCACAATTTGTGCAGCAGGGCTCGCGGATTTTCCAGCAGATCGCGCGCGTCGATCACCGGCGGCACGCGGCCGGTCTCCCGGCGTACCCGGTCAAAAATCTCCTGCTGCTGCGGGAGTCCGGTGTCGGAGAGTGTCGGGTTCGGATACTTGGCGTCCAGCGACATCAGCATCGCGCGCGGATCCCGGATCAGGAAGCAGTTGACCACCCGCGACAACCACTCGCGGCCCATGCCGGGGAGCAGGTGATGGGCCATGTGTTTCTGATAGAAGATGGATTTTCCCTCCGGCACCGGGCCGGTGAGCCAGTGGGCGATCTTTCCCCAATCATTTTCCTGACTGGCGATGACTTCCTCCCGGCCGGGGTGGGGCAGCCGCGTCAAAAGCAGGTAATGGGCATAGAACGGCTCGTCGCAAACAAACGTATCCGGTCTGTTCTCAAATGCGCGCATGAATGCCGTGGAGA